>JAAZYI010000050.1 GCA_014239735.1 Dehalococcoidia bacterium | reverse complement strand
GCCAGAAGCAAAAGAAGAAGTAGCTGAGCCAGAAGCAAAAGAAGAAGTAGCTGAGCCAGAAGCAAAAGAAGAAGTAGCTGAGCCAGAAGCAAAAGAAGAAGAAAAATCGGACTAAGGTATAATTCAGTAATAATTAATTTTGCGAGGTAGGTTATGAGTCAATCCTTATCTAGAATGGAAATTCTTAATAAAATTCATTCAAAAAGAAGGATTAGATCCAAACTTTTATTAATAGTTTTTATCTTATTTGCTGTATTAACAATAGTTCCTATAGCAAATTATTTTATTCAAGTTAAAATACCTTACGAAAAGACAGCATTAAAAGTTGGGGATGCAATTTTTACTAGAGAAAATGTTGTTGATTTTATAAGATTTAATCAAAGGCTTTCAGAAGAACAAGGAGTCAATTTTGATTTAGGCTCATCACTTTTTGAGTCACTTCAATTGATTGCAGAAAATGAAATAGCTTTTTTGTCAGCTACAGAATATGGACTAGTAGTTGATCAGTGGGAAATAGATGAAGCCTTCTTCATTAGACTTGGGTTTTTTAATGATTTTGATATTGACACAGAAGAAGCTCAACAAGCTTTCAATGAAAAAAAGTTACAGTTTCTGAACCAAATACAACTAGATGAGGCATCCTATCAAGATATAGTAAGAAAAGGTTTATTCAGGGAGAAACTGAGAAGAGAATTATCCAGAGAAATACCTAGTGTTCAATTACATAAATATATTTATGAGATATCTTTAGATGAAATTTCCCAGTCAATGATTTCTGAAATTCAGAGAAATATTGATAGAGGAGAAGATATTGATCAAATTGTTAAAAGATATTCAGTTGATCCGGAAGTTTCGAGAGGAATAGGTGATCTAGGTTGGACTCCTAGAGGAATCTATTCTTCACTTGATCAAACTTTGTTTGGATCATTGGAAGATAACATTTTAGCTTTGCCAGTGAAAAAATTATCTGACCCATTTATTGATCAAGAAAATTCATTATATAAATTTTATATTATTGCTGATATTAGTGATTCCCAAGAATTATCAGGTGATCATCTTGATATTCTTTCTAATCAAGCTTTAATATCTTTTTTTGCTTTGAAAAGTATGAAAGTAAATTTAGAGTATGGCCTAGATAATGAAACGTTTAATTGGATCAATGAGAGAGTGAAGATAGCATCTATACTTCCTGAAGGCAATCAGAACAATGTTATTATTGAATAGAGGGTAATTAATATGAAAAGATCAAACTTAAATATTGGTATTATTGGAATAGGTAATATTGGCTTACAAGTTTTAAAGCAACTGACTTTAAATTCTCAATTAAATAAATTATTTTCTGTTGAATCAGTATTAGTAAGAGATAAACAAAAATATACAAAAATTATCTCTGAAGATAATGAATTTAAAAATGAAATAGATAATGTTTTAGAGAAAATAACGGATAATGAAGATGATTTTTTTAGCAATAATAATATTGATATATTAATTGAACTTATAGGAGGGATAGACCCTGCATATAGATATGTGAAAAGAGCTCTTGAATCTAAAAAACATGTAGTAACAGCCAATAAAGATTTAATCGCCACTCACATTGAAGAACTTCTTCAATTATCAAAAGATAATTCCGTTAAGTTAAGGTTTGAAGGGTCAGTAGGTGCTGGAATACCTATTATTGAAGTTCTATCTGACATGTTAAAACAAAATCAGATTAAGAAAATTACGGGAATAATTAATGGTACTTCAAATTATATTTTAAGTTCAATGTTTGAAAATTCTTCTGATTTTGAAGATGTATTAAAAGAAGCTCAAGATTTAGGTTTTGCAGAATCAGATCCAACTAACGATGTGGAAGGTTTTGACGCTAAGTTTAAAATAAATATATTAGGCTCAATTGCTTTTGGTACAAGAATTCCACTAGAAACTGTATACGTAAAAGGAATTTCAGGAGTGTCTAATAAGGACATGAATTATGCTAAAGAATTTGGATATAATATTAAACTTTTGGCAATTACAGAGAAATCTTCTGAAGGGATATATTCAAATATTTCACCTGCCTTAGTTTCCTTGAGCCAACCTATATCTAAAGTAGGAGGAAATTATAATGCAGTAGAAATCCTTGGAGATTTAGTAGGAAATCTTTGGATACAAGGTGAAGGTGCTGGAAAGAATTCTACTTCGAGTGCAGTATTAGGGGATTTGATGGGGATATATTATAGATCAAGCGATGATGTAAATTTGTCTGGAAATAAAGAAAATTACCTGAGTAAAGAAGAAGTGATGATTAGGAATTATATAAGACTTTCTGTAGAGGACAAGTACGGCGTTTTATCTGAGATTTCAGGAATTTTTTCAAAGAATGAAATAAGTATAGCTTCAGTTATACAGAAAGATATAGATAATGATCAGGATGTTGTGGATCTAGTAATAATGACTCATGATTCAAAAGGCGTTAATTTTGATATAGCTATTGATTCTGTCTCAAAAATATCTTCAGTTAAAGAAAAACCAGTAGTTATAAGGATCAATGATTAATATGGGTATTGGCATATTACATAAATATAAAGATCATATTGATCTGGATGGTGCCGCCCCTATATCTATGGGGGAAGGGGATACTCCTCTTATTTATTCTGATTATTTATCAAAAGAAACTGGAGCTTCTGTATATTTGAAAATTGAAGGTTGCAACCCTAGCGGTTCATTTAAAGATAGAGGTATGGTTGTGGCAGTATGTAAAGCTCTGCAGAAAAATAAAAAAATTTTGGTTTGTGCTTCTACCGGCAATACTAGCGCTTCTGCTTCGGCTTATGCAGCTAAGTTTGGCCTTACTTCAGCTATAATTATTCCAAGCGGAAATATAGCTAAGGGCAAGCTGGCTCAAGCAATGGCATTTGGAGCAAAAATTATAGCCATAGATGGATCATTTGATGATGCATTGAATATAGTAAGAAAACTAGAAAATGAGAGTAGCATAGAAATTGTTAATTCAATTAATCCTCATAGAATAGAAGGTCAAAAAACAGCGGCATTTGAAATCATAGATTCATTAGGCTCAATTGACTATTTATGCATTCCTGTAGGAAATGCAGGGAATATATCAGCATATTGGAAAGGATTTAAGGAATATTCTTCTTTGAAAAATTTTGATCCTCCTAAGATGCTTGGATTTCAAGCAGAAGGAGCTGCCCCGATAGTAAAAGGAAAAGTTATTGATAGTCCAGATACTATAGCTACTGCAATAAGAATAGGAAATCCTGCTTCATGGAAGAGTGCAGGAATAGCCCTTGCAGAATCGAATGGATCAATTCATTCTGTGACTGATGATGAAATTATAGAATCATATGTAAATCTAGCACGAAAAGATGGAGTATATTGTGAGCCAGCTTCTGCAGCTGGTATTGCAGGGTTATTAAAACTCTCAAAAAAAGTTGACTTTAATGAAAAAAAAATTACTTGTGTAGTTACAGGCAATGGTTTGAAGGATCCTTCTACATCAGAAAAATTTGCTAGCACTAATATATATCCGGCTAAATCTGAATTAAGTGAAGTATTAGAAGCTATCAATAAGAAAGTATAAATTTGGTTCAAAAAATATCAATTTATAATGATTTTTCTAGTGAGCTCAAAGAGATTTGGGATAATTTAACATCAGATAATGATTCATCTCCTTTTTTAAAATTCTTTTTGCATAAATCATGGTATGAACTTTTTGGTAAACCTGGCAGTTTATATATCATTAATCATTCAGATAGCATATTGATGCCTCTTGTTCTGTATAATGATTATGCTGAAATTACAGGAGATCAAGATTTGTTTGATTATCATGATTTTATATATAAAAAAAATCTAGACCCTATAAAAGTTAAAGAAATTATAGATTATTGCTTTTCCAACTTAAATATTCAAAATTTAAAAATTAAATCTGTTCCAGAAGAATCTTTTACTCATAAATTAATTATTTCATCCTGTAATGAATTAGATTTAAAAGTAACTTCTCATAATGAGGATTTAAGTCCTTATTTAGATTTAGATAGCTCCTTTGAAAATTATTTAATGAAATTGAATAAAAAAAATAGGCATGAAATAAGAAGAAAAATGAAAAAATTGGAATCTGCTGGCAATATATCTATTAAAAAATGCAACAGTGATGAAGTTGCAGATTGGATTGAAATATTTTTTAACTTAATGATGCATAATCCTGAAAAAGAGATATTTTTAACTGAGAAAAGAAAATCTTTTATGAAAAATATAATATTGAATTCTGTAGAAAATGAGTTCGGAGAATTAAACTTTTTATTGTTTAATGAAGAGCCTGTTGCTACTACCTTCTTTTTTAAGCAAAAAAGTAAATTAAGTATATATAACTCAGGCTATGATCCGCATTACTCATCATATTCAGTTGGTTTAATGAATCATATATACAATATAAATAATTATTCAGGAAAAATTCCTATAATCGATTTTTTAAGAGGGTCTGAAGATTATAAATTTAAAATAGGTTGTATTTCTAGTAATTTATTAACATTGTCTTTAGGAGATTGATGTAATGAAAATTGCTTTAATTAGTGTCCATGGAGACCCTGCATTGCAAGCTGGCGGAAAAGATTCAGGAGGAATGAATATTTATGTAAGGGAAGTGACAGAGAGACTGGCTGGCGAAGGCATAGATGTTGATGTATTTACAAGAATGCATGATAGGCATGAAGAAATTGAAGAATCTTTAATTAATTTTAATATAGTTTATGTAAAAGCCGGTGAAGAATCTCTTGATAAATTAGGAATTTTTTCACATTTAGATACTTTTGTTAATGAAGTTGATAAATATTCAAAAGATAATAATAAAACCTATGATTTAATCTATGCTCATTATTGGCTTTCGGGGGTTGTGGCATTAAAATTAAAAAAACTTTGGCTAAAACCAGTAGTGACTAGCTTTCATACAATTCAAGAAATAAAACAAGAAGCATTCCCTTTCAATATAGATAATCCAGTTAGAGGAAAGGAAGAGAGGAATGTTTCTAAAGGATCTGATGCAATAGTTGTATGGTCAGATCATGAAAAAAAATTCATTCAAGAAAAATTTAAAATTAATTCTAGAAATATTGAGGTTATACCTCCAGGCGTAGATGTAGATATATTTAAGCCAGAAGATAAATCTGAATCTAGAAAGATAATAAATATTAGTCAAGATGAAAAAGTAATTTTATATGTGGGAAGATTGGAAAGATTAAAGGGTCTTGATACTTTATTAGAAGCACTTTCATTGCTGGATCAAAGAGATATAAATTTATTAGTTGTTGGTGGTCTATACAATTTACAAGAATTGTCTAGGTTAAAAAAAATTTGCAAGGATTTAGATTTAGATCAAAATGTTCATTTTGTTGGATCTATAAATAGAAAAGAATTAAAACATTATTATAATTCTTCCGATCTATGTGTTTTGCCTTCTTACTACGAGAGTTTTGGTCTATCAGCTTTAGAGGCATCAGCCTGTGGAATACCTGTTATTGCATCAAAAAGAGGCGGATTGTCTTCTATAGTGTTAGACAAGAAAACAGGTTATTTGCTTCAATGGAGATGCCCTGGCCCATTTGTAGATAAACTTGAAGTTTTACTTAGTAACAGAAGATTAAGAGATTCAATGGGGGTAGCTGGTAGGAACCATGCGATGTCGCTTAGTTGGGATAATGCAATTGGTCGACTTATAGATTTGTTTAATAAGTTGACCCTAAGATAGAGCTGTGCTATTCTCATCACGATTTTTACACGTTGAAAGAGAGTAGTATAAATTATAAAATCTTTTAGAGAATCGAGGGTTGGTGAGACTCGTGATTTTTATGATTTAGAACTCGCTCTGGAGTGGCTTAAATGAAACAAAGTAGTTTAAGACGTTGGTTACGAAATAACCTTAATTGAGAGAGGTGTTTTACCTAATCAAAGGTGGTACCGCGGGTTTAATCTCGTCCTTTGGACGAGATATTTTTATTTTAAGGATAAAAAATGAAAAAAACTGGAGCACAATTACTTTGTGAAGGATTAATTCATCACGGGGGTACAAAAATTTTTGGTATTCCTGGTGGAGCTATATTACCTTTGTATGGAACTCTTTCTCAGTACCCTGAACTTGAACACATATTAGTTAGGCACGAGCAGGGTGCATCTCATGCTGCAGATGGATTTTCTAGAGCTTCAGGAAAACCTGGAATATGTTTTGCAACTTCAGGCCCAGGCGCAACAAATTTGATAACTGGAATGGCAACTGCAATGATGGACTCTTCTCCAATGATTGCAGTTACTGGTCAGGTTTCTAGGCTTGGAATTGGAAAAGATTCTTTTCAAGAAGTAGATATAACCGGAGCATCATTACCTGTAACTAAGCATAATTATCTTGTTATGAATGCATCCGAGATCCCTCAAGTTGTTAAAGAAGCTTTTTATATTGCTACTACTGGCAGACCTGGTCCTGTACTTATAGATATCCCTAGAGATGTTTTTTTGGAGGAAGTAGAATTCGATAGTTCTTATTGGAAAGAAGATGTAGAAATTTTAGGATATAAACCACCTAAGTTTGCTCATAATACTCAAGTGGATGAGGCTATTAAATTAATTGAGCAGTCCAAGAGACCTGTTATTCTAGCAGGACATGGAGTAATTATATCTCAAGCTTATGAGGAGCTGCTTAAATTAGCAGAAAGTGCTCAAATTCCGGTTGTAACTACTTTATTAGGCATAAGTTCATTTCCAGAAAATCATGTTTTGAGTTTAAGCTTCCCGGGCATGCATGGTGTTGCATGGGCAAGTTTAGCTTTGGATCAGGCAGATTTAATTATAGCAATAGGCAGTAGATTTGACGATAGAATAACCGGTGATACAAGCAGATTTGCTACAAGATCAAAAAAAATTCATATAGATATTGATCCAGCTGAAATAAATAAGAATATTGAAGTAGATGTTCCTTTAATAGGTAACGTTAAAGATGTGCTTAATCAGTTATTGCCTAAGATAAAACCTAAGATTCATCTAGATTGGATTAGCCATATTGACAAATTGAAGTCTGACCACCCTTCTTTAAAAATTAAGAAAACTGACGATTTGGTCGGCCAATATGTAATTAAATCTCTTTCTGACGAGACTAAAGGAGAATCTGTTATTGTAACAGGGGTAGGTCAACATCAAATGTGGGCTGCTCAACACTACACGTTCTGCAGTCAGAATTCTTGGATTTCTTCTGGAGGCTTAGGAACTATGGGTTTTGAAGTTCCTGCTGCTCTTGGTGCAAAAGTTGGTTGTCCAGATAAAATGGTTTGGTCAATTGCTGGAGATGGTGGCTTCCAAATGACATTGTCTGAATTAGCAACCATTGTTGAGAATAATATTAAGGTTAAATTTGCATTATTGAACAATAATCATTTAGGAATGATAACTCAATGGCAGGAGATGTTTTTTAATGAAGATTTTTATGCAAATTCTTATACAGCTAATCCTGATTTCGTTAAGCTAGCTAATGCTTATGGAATGAAAGCACTAAGTGTGGATAATAATGAGGATGTTAGGCCAGCCATAAGAGAAGCAAATGCCCATGATGGACCATTTTTAATTGATTTTAAAATAAAAAAGGAAGAAAACGTATTCCCAATGATACCATCTGGTCAAAGCGTAAATGAATTGTTAGAGGAATCAGTAGATGGTATCTAGTAACAAAGGCAGCAGAACAGTGATTGCTCTTGTTCAAAATAGAGCAGGAGTACTTGCGAGAATTTGTGGACTATTTAGGCGCCAAGGCTTTAATATTGCTAGTTTAGCAGTCGGAAAGTCTGAGCAAGAAGGCTTATCAAGAATGACTTTTGTTGTAGAAGGGCCGGAAGAAGTTGTTAGGTTAGTAGCTGCTAAACTAGATAGATTAATTGAAGTTGTGAAAGTTGAAGATATATCTGACAAAGAACACGTATACAGGGAAATGGTATTAATAAAGTTGAATGCCGATAATGAGAAAAGAGGAGAAATTTTACAATTAGCAAACATATTTAATGTTAAGACGGTTGATGTTGGGGTTGATCAAATGACGATTGAGACTACGGGAGATTCAAAAGATATAGAATCATTACTTGAACTTTTAGAGCCTTATGGGGTTATAGAAGTTATGAGAACCGGCAGAGTTGCTGTATTAAAAAGCTTAGAGCGAAAGGAAAATAAAAATGAAAATGTATTATGAAAGTGATATAGATAAGGAATTAATCAAATCAAAGAAAATTGCTGTCCTTGGTTACGGTAGTCAAGGGCATGCTCATTCATTAAACCTTAAAGACTCAGGTTTTGATGTAGTAGTTGGTTTGTATGAAGGAAGCAAAAGTAAGCAAAAGGCGGAAAAGAAAGGCCTGACAGTCCTATCAAATTCTGAAGCAGTAAAAAGTGCAGATGTAATTATGTTTTGCCTTCCAGACACCATTCAAGGAAAGGTTTACAGAGAGGATGTAGAACCACATTTAGAAGAGGGCAAAATGTTAATGTTTTGTCATGGATTTAGTATTTTTTATGAACAGATAAAACCTCCAAATTTTGTGGATGTAGCTATGATTGCACCTAAGGGTCCTGGTCATATTGTGAGAAGAGTTTTTGAGTCAGGGCAAGGAGTGCCGTGTTTAATAGCTGTCCACCAAGATAGTAGCGGTAAATCAAAGGATATTGCTCTAGGATATGGTCTTGGAGTAGGAGGAGCTAGGGCAGGAATATTAGAAACAACGTTTAAAGAGGAGACTGAGACTGATCTATTTGGCGAGCAGGCAGTATTATGTGGCGGTGTAACCTCTCTGGTTCAAAGCGCTTTCGAAGTTTTAGTAGAAGCAGGCTATCAACCTGAATCTGCATATTTTGAAGTTCTGCATGAATTAAAATTAATTGTAGATCTAATGTATCAAGGCGGATTAGGCGAAATGAGATATTCAATTTCAGATACAGCTGAATATGGAGATTATACTAGAGGTCCAGTTGTTGTGGATCCTTCAGTAAAAGAAAACATGAAAAAAGTGTTAGACCAAATTCAAAGTGGTCAATTTGCTAAAGAGTGGATTGCTGAAAATGATGAAGGTTTGCATAAGTTTAAAGATTTGAGAAAAGAAAATTCTGAGCATCCAATTGAAGAAGTAGGTAAAAGGTTGAGAGGAATGATGCCTTTTTTAAAGGATCAGAGTTAATAAATTATGAATAGAGAATCTTTAATAATTTTTGATACCACTCTTAGAGACGGAGAGCAATCTGCTGGCGCAGGTTTGACCGTAGATGAAAAGCTCTTAATAGCAAGACAGCTTGAGAGTTTAGGAGTTGATGTAATCGAGGCAGGATTTGCTGTTAGTTCTCAAGGTGACTTCAACGCAGTGAGTCAGATAGCAGAAATAATAAAAAATTGTAAAGTTGCTAGTTTAGCTCGGGTTATAGAAGGTGACATAGATAAAGCCGCTCAAGCATTAGAAAAAGCTTCAAGCCCTAGAATTCATACATTTGTGTCTAGTTCTGCAATACACATGGAACATCAAATGAGAAAAGATCCAGAAGAAATTATTGAAATGGCTGTTAAAGCAGTAGCTAAAGCAAAACATTATGTTGATGATGTTGAATTTTCACCAATGGATGCTACTAGAACTGACATTGATTTTTTAGTTACATTACTTGAAGCAACTATTGAAGCTGGAGCTACTACTATAAATATTCCTGATACTGTTGGTTATGCTGTATCCAAAGAATTTGGAGACTCAATAAAAATCCTTAGAGAAAGAATTAGAAACATTGATAATGTAGTAGTAAGTGTTCATTGTCATAATGATTTAGGACTCGCGGTATCAAATAGTTTGGCAGCTGTAGAAAATGGAGCAAGACAAATTGAAGGATGTATAAACGGTTTAGGAGAAAGAGCAGGAAATGCAGCTTTAGAAGAAGTAATTATGGGCTTAGAGGTAAGAAAAGATCATTTTAATGTAAAAACTAAAGTGAATACTTCCGAGATCGGACCTACTAGTAGATTGGTTAGTAATATTTTTGGATTCCCAATGCAAGCAAATAAAGCAATAGTGGGGCAAAATGCTTTTAGGCATTCTTCAGGGATTCATCAAGATGCTTTTCTAAAAGATAAAAGTACATTTGAAATAATGGAGCCAGAAACAGTAGGGTGGAGAGGAGAAGCTCTTGTTTTAGGAAAATTGTCAGGAAGAGCAGGACTAAAATCAAGACTAAATGATTTAGGTTATGATTTTGATAATGATCAATTGAATACTTTATTTATAAAATTTAAAGATCTTGCTGATAGTAAAAAGGAGATTACTGACGTTGATCTTGAAGCATTGATATTTGAGCAGTCTAGGTATAAATCTCAAAAATCTTATCTTGCTTTAAGTTCTATAGAAGTGCTCTGCGGAAATCAGCAGAAACCAAAAGCCAAGATCGAAATTATAAATATTGATAATAAAAAGATTTTTTCAGAATCAGAAGGGACTGGCCCAGTAGATGCAGTTTGTAAAGCAATCGATAAAATAATTGATATAGAAGTTAAATTAACTGAATTTAGTGTTAATTCTGTTACGGAAGGCATAGATGCATTAGGAGAAGTTTCTATAAGAATTGAAAATTTAAATGGCATAACTTTTACTGGAACTGGCTCAGATCCAGATATTGTCGTAGCATCTGCCAAGGCTTACTTAAATGCAATAAATAGATCAATTCAAATGACCAAAGAAGGCTCTGAGTCACCTGGGTCAGGAGCAGGAAGATGAGCAAAACGCTTTTTGAAAAAATTTGGGAACCTCATGTAATAGATCAAATTGATAATGATCTGGCTTTAATATACATAGATCTTCATTTAGTTCATGAGGTTACTTCACCTCAAGCATTTGAAGGCTTAAGAATAAATTCTAGGACTGTAAGAAAACCTAATCTTACTGCCGCTACTATTGACCATAATGTCCCAACCTCAGATAGATTCAATATTAAAGATCCTATAGCAAAGAAACAGATTGAGACACTTCGGGCTAATTGCAAAGAATTTGGAGTTCCATTGTATGATATTGATAATATTAATCAAGGAATAGTGCATGTAATTGGACCTGAATTAGGGCTGACTCAACCAGGCATGACAATTGTGTGTGGAGATAGTCATACTTCAACGCACGGTGCATTCGGTGCATTAGCTTTTGGCATAGGTACTTCAGAAGTTGAGCATGTACTAGCAACTCAAAGTCTAGTACAAAAGAAGCCTAAAACTATGGCCATAAATGTCAATGGAGATTTACCATTTGGTGTAACTCCAAAAGATTTAATTTTATCAATAATAAAACGAATAGGAGTTGATGGCGGAACAGGACATGCAATTGAATTTAGAGGAGATGTATTTAAGAAAATGTCTATGGAAGGCAGGATGACAGTATGCAACATGACTATCGAAGGTGGCGGAAGAGCTGGAATGATTGCACCTGATGAAAAAACTTTCGAATTTGTCCAAGGAAAGAAATTTTCACCTAAAGGTTCTAATTTAGATAAATTAATGGATATTTGGAAAGATTTATATACTGATGAAAATGCAGAATTTGATACAAATATTGATATTGACTGTTCTAATTTAGAACCTCATATAACATGGGGAACAAATCCTGGCCAAGTTGCGGGAATTAATTCTTCTGTTCCTGATCCAGAAAGCTATTCAACTCCTGAAGAAAAATCGAATGCCCAAAATGCTCTAAATTATATGGGTTTAGAGGCAGGTCAAAGAATTTCTGATATTAAGTTAGATAGAGTATTCATAGGTTCTTGTACAAATGGAAGGATAGAAGACTTGAGAGCCGCCGCCAATATAATTGAAGGCAAGAAGATAGATAAAAATGTAAGAGCAATGGTTGTGCCAGGTTCAGGATTAGTAAAAATGATGGCTGAAAAGGAAGGTTTAGATAAGATATTTACAGAATCTGGGTTTGAATGGAGAGATGCAGGATGCTCAATGTGCCTAGGAATGAATCCAGATATTCTTGTGCCCCAAGAAAGATGTGCTTCTACATCAAATAGAAATTTTGAAGGAAGGCAAGGAAAAGAAGGAAGAACTCACCTAGTTAGCCCTGAAATGGCAGCAGCAGCAGCAATTGAAGGTCATTTTGTCGATGTAAGGAATTGGAAATAATGGAAGTTTTTTTAAATCATAAAGGTTTGGTTGCTCCTTTAGATCTTGCAAATGTAGATACTGATCAAATAATACCTAAACAATTTTTAAAAAGAATTGAAAGAACAGGCTTTGGGGAATTTGCCTTCTTCGATTGGAGATATTTAGAGCCTGGGGTTCCTGACCCTAATTTCATCCTAAACAACAATAGATATAAAGGTGCATCAATATTAGTAGCAGGTAGAAATTTTGGTTCTGGGTCGTCAAGAGAACATGCTCCGTGGGCTCTTTTAGACTATGGGTTCAAAATTTTAATTGCTCCAAGTTTTGCTGATATCTTCAGAACTAACTGTTTTCAAAATGGAATACTAACTATAAGTCTAGATAAAGAAAAAGTAGATTATTTAATGGGAATGGCTTCATCTCCTAAATATACCGGGTATCAACTGGAAGTAAATCTTGAAAATCAAGTAATAAAAGATCAAAATGGATTTTCAGAAAAATTTGATATAGATGCATTTAGAAAGGAATCACTTTTAAAAGGTCAGGATGAGATAGGTAGAACTTTAACATCTGAAGATAAAATCAATAATTATGAATCATCAAGAATAGATAGGTGGTAAAAGTTGAAATATAAAATAGCTGTGTTAAGTGGTGATGGAATTGGGCCTGAAGTTACAAAAGAATCTGAAAAAATATTAGGTTCAATATCTGAAAAATTTGGGCATCAATTTGAATATGATTATCAAGAGGTAGGTGGTGTTTCAATTGATAAAAATGGAGTAGCTATTACAGAAGAAGCGCTTGGTAGTTGCTTAGAAAATCAAGCCGTACTTTTTGGTTCTGTTGGAGGCCCTAAATGGGATGATCCTAACAGTGAAATTAGACCTGAAGATGGAATCTTAAAATTAAGAAAGCAATTAGATTTATTTGCAAATATAAGACCAGCAAAAGTATATAAGTCTTTAATAGATTCAAGTCCACTAAAACGAGAAATTCTAGAAGATGTTGATTTTATAATAATTAGAGAATTGACGTCGGGTCTTTACTTTGGAGAACCTAAGAAAAGATGGAAGGATAACGGAAAAAGAATAGCTGTAGATACGCTTAAATATGACGAAGATGAGATAAGAAGGGTTGTTAAAGTTGGATTTGAAATGGCAAAAAAAAGAAAAAAAGTATTGCATTCGCTTGATAAAATGAATGTAATGGCTACTTCTAGATTATGGCGAGAAATAGCTGAAGAAGTTTCATCTGAATATCCTGAAGTTGAGTTAATTCATATGCTTGCTGATAATGCAGCAATGCAAATTATTACTAGCCCTTCCATATTTGATGTAATTGTAACTGAAAATACTTTTGGAGATATTCTTTCTGATGAAGCAGCAGTAATAGGGGGATCAATGGGGATGTTGCCTTCTGCTAGTTTATCTAGTATTCCGGGCTCAAATGAAAATAATTCTTCTAAGCCAGCCCTTTATGAACCTATTCATGGCTCGGCTCCAGACATATCTGGAAAAGGATTAGCTAATCCAGTGGCGTCAGTTCTTAGCACTGCCATGATGCTGAGATGGTCATTTGGTCTTGATGAAGAAGCAAGTTGCATTGAAAGTGCAATAGATGAATTGATAGAATCAGGAGCCAGAACAAAAGACATATCTTTGGCTAGCGAGGAATTTTTAAGCACCCAAGAAATGGGCGATAAAATAGTCAGTAAAATTTTAAACAATGAATAATAATTCAATTTTTATACCAAAAAAAATTATTGGAGAAATAATTTTACATTCGTTGAACAATGATCCGAATGAAAGTTGTGGGGTCCTTCAAGGTTCTGGCGGAATAGTTTCAAAATTTCATCCATTAAAAAATATCCATGAGAACCCTCAGAATCGATATACTTTTGATCCTAGTGAACATCTTAGTGCAGAGAAAAAGTCAGATGAAGAGGAAGAAGAGATAATAGGCATTTTTCATTCTCATACACATACTCAAGCATATTTATCTGAGACAGATGTTAAGAACGCTCTTATGTCTGGTTATTTGCAACAATTTTACGTAATAGTTTCTTTAGTTGAAAAAACAAGACCTGTATTGAGAGCATATAGAATAAGTAGTCAAGGTGATATTAGTGAAGTCATAGTAGATTTTGATGGGCCAAAATATATTAGTCGCTAATATTATTCGTTAACCACCATTCCATGGAATCTGATAAGGCCATCCAGCTCGCCTCAATTATATTCGGTGAAGCCCCAACAGTTGTCCAGACAGTTTTATGGTCAGCAGATTCAATTGAAACTCTTACAATTGATTCTGTTGCTTCTGATTCATTCACTACCCTTACCTTGTAATCAGTTAGTTTTATTTTACTAAGTTCAGGATAATAATATGACAATGCCTGTCTAAGTGCCTTATCTAATGCTGCTACAGGCCCATTTCCTTCTGCTTTAGAATTATGAATTTCATTTTGAACAGAGATATTTATATTTGCCTCACACATAGGCTCTCCAAAATCTTTAGGACTACTTTTTAAAGTCACATTGTATTCATTTAGCTCGAAAGGGCTTTGAATTAATTTTTTGTATTTTTTTAGTAGTAATTCTAGTGAGGCTGAGGCTGTTTCATAAGAAAAGCCACTATTTTCCTTATCTTTGATAATAGAAGTTAATTTTTTTATATCTTCAGGAGAATACTCTTCGTATATAAGTAGTTCTTTTAATCTTGAAATTATATTGCTTCTCCCAGCTAGTTCTGAAACTGTAATATTTGAATTATTTCCAATAATCTCAGGGTCAATATGTTGGTATGATTCAACATATTTATTTACAGCAGAGGCATGCATGCCACCTTTGTGTGTGAATGCCTTACTTCCTACGAAGGGCGCATACGCAAAAGGAGTCCTATTAACAGTGTCAGAAACATAGTTTGATAATTCAGTTATCTTTTTTAGATTTTCTTCAGAAAATATTTTTACTTGCTTTTTTAACTGCAGGTTCCCTATTATGCTTATAAGATTTGCATTACCGCATCTCTCACCATATCCATTAATTGTTCCTTGGATATGATTAATTCCCTGCTCAAAAGCTACTAAAGAGCAGGCAACAGCAGTGTCTGTGTCATTATGGCAATGAATTCCAATCTTATAAACATCTATTCCAAAATCTTTAGATTCATTTATTATGTTTTTTATATCTTCAGGAATCATGCCACCATTTGTATCACACAAGGCAACTATATCTGCGCCAGAATCTACTGCTACCTTTAAAGTTTTAAGTGCGTAATCTTTATTTGTTATAAAGCCATCGAAAAAGTGTTCAGCATCAAATATCACTCTCCTATTTCTTTCTTTAAGATGAGTAATGGTCTCAGATATCATACTTAAATTTTCATCTAAGCTTGTTTCAAGAACCTTTTCTACTTGCTTTGATGATGATTTTCCAACAACTGCTAAAGTTTTTGTTTCAGATGAAAGCATTGCATTAACGATTTGATCGGACTCAATTTTTGAGTTAGGTTTTCTTGTACTCCCAAATGCACTTATAGTTGAATTAGATAAATTTTCTTTTTGTATTAACTTAAAATACTCATCATCCTTCGGATTTGATCCAGCATATCCACCTTCAATGGTGGGAATGCCTATCTCATATAATTTTAGAGTAATATTTATCTTATCCTTTAAAGATAGAGAAATACCTGATTGCTGAGCACCGTCTCTAAGAGTTGTATCGTATAATTCTATATTCAATTCATTTCCTTTTAAATTGTAAGAGGTTAATATAACACGCTATATGATTGTTATACGAATTTTCCATGATTATTAAGTTTCATAATATCTGGATTTCCTGCAATGAATTTGCCAGTCCAATTCCTTAATTTTGTGAATGTTTCTTGGTCTCTCTGATAATTCCCATTTAAAAAAGAATTAAATTCTGCTTTAGGTTCATAATTATTATCTAATTCTAATACTATGCCTCCTGCCTCTTTAATTAATAACAATCCTGCCCCAAAGTCCCAAATAAATGCTGGTCCTAATAATGCAAGACTAACTACCCCTTTTGCTAACATTGCCATTTCATAAGCCACGCTTCCTATTACTCTTTTATCCCCCCTCAATCTTTTATTCATGGGTTTAATTTTTCTATCTTTATTTCCGAATATTGGGCTAAATGATGAGTACGAAGAAATTGCGCCTTCTCCTATAGAAAAATGTGATTTTTTAATAGATATTTTCGAATTATCAATCCATGACCCTCCATCTTTTGCTGTTGAAAAAATCAGGCATTTCTTTTCATTAGGCCAAGGGATCCATATAGACCCTGCTATGGGTTCTGAATTTTTTAATAGTGCTATAGAAATAGAGAAATTTGGTAATCCATTAGCAAAATTTGTTGTGCCATCAATTGGGTCTATTACCCATACGAATTCACTAGCATTCCTTATCTCTGAAGAATCATCTTCTTCCCCAATTATATTATGATCTGGAAACCTTTTATAGATCCTATTTTTTATTAGGTCTTGACAGCCTTTATCAACCTCTGTGACTAGATTATTTTTTCTATCTTTAGAGAATACTTCAAAATCTTTATCAAAATAGTTCATTACAAATTTTCCTGCTTCTTCAGCAAGTAAAATGCAGAATTTTTTATATTCAGAATTAGATATCAAAGTAACCTCTTTTTATTTATTTAAACAGTAAAACAGAATATAATAAATACTATATAAACTATAATTTAGATTATTTTATGAAAGTTAAATTAAATAGAGATAGTAAATTAATGTCTACTCACCCACCTGCTATTTACAGAATAATAAGATTAAAAGATTTGCAAAAACAGTTAGGCGATCTGTAATTGTTTTCTAGGTTATTTAAGAAAGATTCTCATATAGATTTATGGAATTCTATGGCGTCTATTAAGAATTTTGAAAATAGTTTTAACTGGATTAATTTTTATAGAGATTCAAAGATTATGTGTTGGGATAATGAAAACCTAATTGAAGAATTTTCAAAAAGAGAATTAAAAAAAATTATTTCAGAAGGAGACCAAGGCACTAATACAAATTTTAGATTAATAAATGAGCCTGGAGAGGTAACCTGGATTATTTTGGAAGACAAGAATTTTAGTGATTTAATTTCTACTACATTTACAGTATTTAACGCTCTATCTCAGCTGATAAACATTAATGCAGTTATGGGGATTTTATTTAACTTCAATATAGAAAATTCTGAATCCTCTTCATTTCTAAATAATAATTATGATTATTATTTAGTTTTTAATCAAAAGCCTCTTGGATACTATCCTCTTGTTTATGAAAATGGGCACAGGCAGCCCATTTCAGAACTAGAAATTATGGATCTAGCTTTAAAACAAAATCTTTATATAAATAAGAATCAAGATAATTGGTTTGGTGTTGAAGATATACCCAATTAAGTAAATGAAAATTTTAGTGATATCTAATGATGAAAAAATATTAAATAAGATAAAAAATAAATTCAATTCATTTTCTATAAATTCAAAACTTGTTTTAGCAACCCATATAGAGGATATCCCTGAAGATTTAAGTGGATTAATAATTCCTGAGAAAGTGCCTTTAAGCGATTTATCTATTTTTTTAAAATATGCAAAAAATAATAATTTAAAGACACTTTTTACAGAGCGAGGGCTTATATCATTGATCAGTTATTTTAATAAGAAAGAATGTAAAATTAGAAAATTTGAAGGCTCTAATTCATCATTTTTAGCTTTAGGTTCTAAATTGGCTGAAATCATTGGTGGTGCAGGGCCACTGAATACTCATTATGCCTTAGATTGGGAAATACCTATAAAATTTTTACCAGATAAATTTTTACTATCCGGAATTAATGTTGGTAATGGCTCCATAGAAGCTTTAGAGATGGTAGGAGAATGGGAAATTATGGGTATTGCATGGCCTATTTTTTCAGCAGAAAAAATACCTTCCGGTTTTGAAAATATTTTAAGTTGGATTTCCGAATAAATAATTGTAATTTATTTGGGGGATTTTTAACATAAATTGTAGTAACAATCTAGTTTATTTATGGTACTTCCTGAAAGAGATAATAAAGATAATATAAGACTTATAGGAATAGAAGAGGAAATGTCTAATTCCTATCTTGATTATGCTATGAGCGTCATAGTATCAAGAGCATTGCCTGATGTGAGAGATGGCTTAAAACCCGTTCAAAGAAGAATTTTATATTCTATGTATGACACAGGCATGAGAGCCAATTCTTCATTTAAGAAGAGTGCAAGACTTGTTGGTGAAGTTATGGGTAAATATCATCCTCACGGTGATTCTGCTATTTATGAAGCAATGGTAAGAATGGCTCAATCATGGTCTATGAGATATATGCTAGTAGAAGGTCAGGGAAATTTCGGATCAACTGATGGTGATTCTGCAGCTGCTATGAGATACACAGAGGCAAAATTGCAGCCGATTTCTGATGCAATGCTTTCTGATATCGAAAAAGAAACAGTGCCTTGGAATGATAACTTTGATGCTTCCATACAAGAACCAAGCACGTTGCCAGCCAGGTTACCTAATTTGCTTGTTAATGGAGTGCAAGGGATTGCAGTAGGAATGGCAACAAACATGGCACCTCATAATTTAAGTGAGGTTTGTGATGCGATTATTGAAGTAGTTGATAATCCTGAATGTTCTGTTGAAGATCTGATGGAGTATATTAAAGCCCCAGACTTTCCTACAGGAGCTCATATATGGGGCACTGACGGAGTAAGATCAGCTTATGCTACTGGCAGAGGAAGGGTAATGATTCAAGCAAATAATAAAGTCGAGTTTATGAACAAACAAGAAGACAGAATAAGACTTGTTTTTGATGAACTTCCTTATCAGGTAAATAAAGCTAATTTAGTAATAAGAATAGCCGAATTACTAAAAACAAAAAAAATTGAAGGTATTTCTGAGGTAAGAGATGAATCTGACAGAAAAGGGACCAGGCTAGTTGTTGAGCTTAAAAGAGGAGCAAGTGAATTTGTAGTATTAAATAATCTTTATAAACAGACTCCATTAAGATCATCATTCTCTATAAATATGGTTGCCCTTGTAGATGGTTCGCCGAGAGTGCTTAATTTAAAACAAATTCTTAAATATTATGTTGATTTTAGAGTTGATATAGTTACTAAGCGCGCAGAATTTGAATTAAGAAAAGCTCAAAGTAGAATTCATATTTTAGAAGGACTAAGAATAGCCCTTCAAAACATTGATGATGTAATAGAAACTATAAAATCTGCTGGCCTTGTTGAAGAGGCAAGAGAAGCCTTGATGTCAAAATTTTCAATGAGTGAGATCCAAGCTCAGGCTGTATTAGATATGCAATTAAGAAGAATAGCAGCTCTAGAGACAGAGAAAATTGAATCTGAATACAATGAATTGAAGGATTTGATTAAAGACCTAAATGAATTATTAGGTAGTAAGCAAAAGATATTTGAGGTAATCAAGCAAGAAACCTCTGAACTAAAAGAAAAATATGGAGATAAAAGACTGACTAAACTTCACAAAGAAGAGCTGGGGCAGTGGAATAGAGAGGATGTTGAGCCCCACGAAGAATCTGTGGTAACTCTTAGTAGAAATGGTTACCTGAAAAGAGTTAAGAGTGATACGTTTAGGCGTCAGCATAGAGGAGGAAAGGGAGTTAAGGGACAAAAAATGACCAAGGAGGATGATGTAACTCCATACATGCAGATTGCAGATACTCACGACACCATACTTCTTTTTACAGATAGAGGTAGAGTATTTTCCTCAAGAGTTTTTGATCTTCCGGCTAATCAGAGTAGGAATAGTAGAGGCACTCCTGTTCATAATATTGTAGCTCTTGAGGCTAGAGAAAAAGTAAATGCAATTTTAACTGTTCCTGAAATAGATCAAAAGCTGGAATCATATATTGTAATGGCTACTAAGAATGGCCGAATAAAAACTATGGATATTTCTAAGTTTAAGAACTTAAGGAAGTCTGGGCTACATTCATTTAAATTGAAGCCTGATGATGAGCTTGTGTCAGTTGCTTTGGCATTACCGCTTATTGAAGTAGAAAAAAATAATATAATTAAACTAGTTGTGAACAAGAAAAATCCTGACAGAGGAGTATCTTATGTAATAGATTCATTGACTGAAATTGATACCAATAATATTGATAAAGATTTAATTGATCCTAAATCAGATAAGAAAGATAGCAATATCTTAAAGAAGGAAGGCGGCAGAAAATACTTTAGCATTGTAGACAATAAAGGCAAAGAGACAGCCGTTAAAGTTTACCCTGATATAGTTATGGTTTCAAATGCAGGCAAACAAATTAGATTTTCAGTAGAAAGTGTTAGGCCCCAAGGCAGAATTGCTGGAGGAGTCAGAGGCATGAGGTTAGATTCAAAGCAAAGAGTAGTTGCAATGGTTCTTACATCCAAGGATCCAAACAGTTATATTTTAGTGGCTAGTCAGAAAGGTTTTGGAAAGCTGTCAAAGATGGAACATTTTAAAGTTCAAAAGCAAGGTGGAACAGGACTAATGACCATGAAAATTACCACCAAAAATGGAAAAGTTGCTGATGCACAGGCAGTTAAATTGGACAAGGAATCAGGAACTTCTGATAGTGTTTATCTTCTTACTGAAAAAGCTGTTGTGCAAGAAATACCTATGGATGAGATTAGTATTTATGGAAGATCTACCCAAGGATCCACTCTCATGAAATTACAACCAGGAGATAAAATTTCAGCTATTCGGGCTGTGTCTTCAGATCCAAGCACACAGGAAGAGGAGCCTAAAAAAGGAGATAGTAAAAAAAAGAGTAAAAAGTGACTTCATTTGAAGAAAACTTAAAAATATCGTGGGGAAAAATTCCCACAGGAGTTGCTGTGCTAACCACATTAGAAAATAATGGAGATGTGCACGGTATAACTATAAATAGCTTCTTTTCTTTGTCTATAAAAAAACCTTCTATTCTTGTTTCTATATCAAAAAGTGCTACGAGCCATGATTTAATTGTTAATAATGGTATATTTGGTTTATCTGTTCTTAATAGCGAGCAGAAAAAATACGCGGAGTTCTTTAGTCGTAATAATCAAGAAAAATTACCTGATGAATTTAAATTCATTTCATTGAATGATGGTATTTATGTAATTGAAAATTCATTAATTCAATTTAGTTGTGAATTAGATTTTATAACTTCGGTATCTGATCATACTTTATTTGCTGCAAATGTAACGAAAGTCAATTCAAATGATTCTTCTCCACTTGTTTGGCATAAATCCAATTTTTATGATTTATAAATATACAAAGCTTATTGACCTACATTAGATAGAAATGTAAAATTCGGTAGTTAATTTAATCTAGGAAAAAACTATGAACGATTATGCTGTAATAAAAACTGGTGGAAAACAGTACCTTGTAGAGCAAGGCACTAAGATAAGTGTTGAAAAATTAGAAGGAAAGCCAGGGGAAAAAATTACTTTCGATGATGTCTTAATGACTTCTTTATCTGGAAAAGTAATAATAGGAAAGCCCGTTGTAAAAAATTCAAAGGTTGTAGGGGAAATTGAAGACCAATACAAAGGTCCCAAGGTGAGAGGTATAAGATACAAAAATAAGACTAGACATACAGTTAGAATTGGGCATAGACAAAATTTAACATCTATAGTGATTAAAGATTTAGGGAAAACTCCTGCTGCTAAGAAGAAGGCTGCCCCAAAAAAATCTAAAGGAGAAGAAGATGGCTCATAAAAAAGGTGGAGGTACCTCGAAGAATGGACGTGATAGCGCTGGGAAAAGACTTGGGGTTAAAGCTTATGCTGGAACTGAGGTTTCTGCAGGATCTATTTTAGTTAGGCAAAGAGGTACAAGGGTAAAACCCGGAATTAATGTCGGAATAGGTAGAGATCACACCCTTTTTGCATTAATTGATGGAAAAGTTATGTTTGATTTTCATACTAGAACCCAAAAACGAGTGAATGTGTTAGCTGAATGAAGAAAGAAATTCACCCAGAATATTTTGATGCATCTGTTTCATGTATTTGTGGAAATACGTATACAGTAGGGGCTACCCAAAATGAAATAAAAGTTGAGATATGCAGTAAATGCCATCCTTTTTACACTGGTGAGCAGAGAATCGTGGACACCGAGGGTAGAGTCGAAAGAATGAGAAGAAGATACGGCGCAAAATAGTAAAAAGTTGTCTGATTCTAACAAAAAAGATTCTCAAATTTCCTACGGAGGCCAAGCCTTAATTGAAGGCGTAATGATAAGGGGTAAAAATGCTGCTGTATTAGCAGTTAGAAATCCTGATGGTGAAATTGTAAAAGAACAAATTAAATTTAGTAGATTTTACAATAGATCATTATTAAAAATTCCTATATTAAGAGGTATTTTAAATTTGGCTGATAGCTTGGTTGTAGGCACAAGAGCATTAAATTTTTCAGCAAATGTTGCTGAAGGAGAAATAGACTCAAAGAAAAATTCATCAGAAGGAATAAACTTAGCAATTGTAATTTCGTTGTCTTTAATTATTGCTATAGGAATATTTTTTGTAACCCCTGCTTTAGTTTCGAGGAGTTTTCATTATCTTGGCTTTAATAGTTTACTAGTATCATTTTTAGAGGGATTAATCAGATTGATATTTGTAATAGGTTATATATACATAATTGGCCTTTCTAAAGATATAAGAAGAGTTTTTCAATATCATGGAGCTGAACATATGGCAGTATGGGCGCATGAGGATGGTATGGATCTTAACAAATCTAACTTAAGAAATTTTACTAAAGAGCACCCAAGGTGTGGAACTTCATTTATATTACTGGTTGTCATGGTTAGTATAATTGTATTTATGCTTTTTCCAAGAGATAACTTAATAATTTTTATATTGCTTAGAATAATTCTTGTTCCAATAATTGCAGGTATAAGCTATGAATTATTAAAAATTGGAAGTAGGAGTAGATTTAAGTTGGTAAAGAATCTATTAAATGGGCCAGGAATACTAATTCAAAAATTAACTACTAAAGAGCCAGATGAATCTCAATTAGAAGTTGCAATAAAAAGTATGGAATATGCAATTGAGCTTAATGAGAATTAATGCTTTTTCCTTTTGTTGAACTCTTTTTCTATGTCATTAAGAGTAATTGACTTAGAAGACATTAATGCAAATATATGAAATATTAAGTCTGCTGTCTCTTCAATCATCCTTTTTTTATTGTCAGAATTAAATTCAACAATAGTTTCACATAATTCCTCAATTACTTTCTGAGAAATATGATCGCTCCCTTTGGTTAGTAGGCTATTAACATAAGATTTCTCTTTAGGATTATTTTTCCTATCCTCAATAATATTAAATATGTCAGAAAAAATATTAGAATCGTGCCAAACTAAATGTTTTAATTCTGATTGGTGGAAGCAGGAATTTTCGCCTGTGTGACAAGAGGGGCCAGAAGGTTCTGCTTGAATTAGTAAAGTATCTTTATCGCAATCAGTAGTAATATTTTTTAGTATAAGATGGTTTCCGCTTGTTTCACCTTTTTCCCAAAGTTTTTGCCTTGACCTGCTATAAAACCAAACATTAGGGCCCTCTAAAGTCTTTTTTAAAGCCTCATTATTCATATACCCAAGCATTAACACTTCTTTGGTATTAATATCTTGAATTATTGCAGGTATTAAGCTGACATCTAAATCACTCATATTATAATCTTACCGGAATCCCTTTAGACTTAAAAAATTGCTTTACTTCTTTAATGCTAATTTCGCCATAATGAAATATTGAAGCTGCCAAAACAGCATCAGCTAGACCAATAACAATCGCATCATAAAGATCCTCAATTTTTCCAGCTCCACCACTTGCAATAACTGGAACACTTACTTTGCTTGAAACCTCATTAAGGAGTTCTACATCATATCCTTTTTTATTTCCATCCATGTCCATACTAGTTAAAAGTATTTCTCCAGCACCATAATCAACACACTTTTTAGCCCATTCAATAACATCTATCCCTGTATCATTTCTGCCTCCGTATGTAAAAACATTCCAACCGGATGTAACTTTTTTTGCATCAATCGCAACAACAATACATTGCGAACCAAATTTACTTGAAGAATTTCGAATCAAATCTGGATTTTCTATTGCTGCAGTATTTATTGAAACTTTATCTGCGCCTGCGTATAGTAATTCAGATATATTACCTATATTTCTTATACCTCCTCCGACTGTGAGTGGTATAAAAACTTCTGAGGACACCTTTTCAACTACATCAATAATTGTCTTTCTATTTTCATGACTTGCTGTGATATCTAAAAATACCAATTCATCTGCACCTTGCTCATTGTAAAATTTAGATAAAGTTTTTGGATCCCCTGCATCTTTTAGGTTAATAAAACTTTTCCCTTTAACGACCCTTCCTTTATCTATATCAAGACAAGGAATTATTCTTTTTGTGAACATTTATCTCCTAAACATTTTGCAAAGCAACCTTTAGGTTAATTTGACCCTCATAGATTGCTTTTCCAATCACTATATTTTTGATTCCATAATTTTTTAGTATCTTAATATGATCAATTTTTGATATTCCTCCAGCAACAATAGTTTTGTTCCCAGCTTTATCAAATAAATTTTTTAAAAAAGAAAAATCAGGATTTGATAGCGTTCCATCTTTTTCTACATCTGTAAACATAAATTCTTTTATACCAATTTTAGTCATATTATCAATTAGCTCCTCTGGACTAAGCGAAGATTCTTTTTCCCATCCATTAGTTCTAATTTTATTTTTTTTAATATCTACCCCAATAATTATTTTTTCATGCCCATATTCTTTTAAAGATTTTTCAACTTCTTCTGGAGATTCTATTGCAGCTGTGCCAAATATTACTTTTGATACACCTAAATCCATCATTTTTTTACAAACAGAAAAATTTCTTATCCCTCCTCCTATTTGAATTTTTAAATTGGTAAGATTAATTATGTTTTTTATTGTATCTAAGTTTTTTTGATTGCCAGTTTTGGCTCCTTGTAAGTCAACAATGTGTATTCTTTTTATTCCTATTTCATTCCATTGTTCAGTTAATTTGATTGGGTCAATGTTGTAGACAGTCTTTTTTGAATAATCTCCTTTAAACAGCCTTACAACCTCACCATCTATTAAATCTATTGCTGGTATTAAATTCATTTTTTTGAAACCTTCGAAATAAAATTTTTATATATTTCTAGTCCAATTTCGCCACTTTTTTCAGGGTGAAATTGAGTTGCAAATATATTTTCATATTCAATTGATGAGCATATCTCGTCTCCATAACTTACTGAGGTGGTAATTATAGATTTATCTTTAGGTTCACATTTATAGCCATGAACAAAGTAGAAATATTCTCCATCTTCAATATTATTAAATAAAGTAGAGTTAGATTTTATTGTTATAGAATTCCATCCCATATGAGGAATTTTCATATCTTTATTCTTTTTCTTTATTTCAGTCACCTTGCCTCTGATTAAATCAAGGCCTTTTAATTTTCCTTCTTCTGAATCAGTAAATAATAGGTGCATTCCAAGGCATACTCCAAATATTGGAGTTCCTAGATTAGCAGCATCTTTTATGGGGTTTATAAAATTTGATCTTTGGAGAGAGTCCATTGCTGCATCAAATGCTCCTACTCCAGGAAGAATTATCGCATCTATTTCATTAGACAGGTCATTTGGTGTATCTATAATTTTATTAGAGCAATTTAAATAATCCAGTGCTTTTTTTACACTGTGTAGGTTAGCAAAATTATGATTTATAATTCCAATTTTAGGATTATTTATCATTTTTTGACTTTCTTATCCCTCTTATTTTTTTTGTATATTTGTCCTTATCTTCTAGTCTCGCCAATACAAACATCAAATCGCTTAATCTATTTATATAAATAATTATATTTTTATTTTTTAATCCGTATTTTTTATCTACCCTTACTATGCATCTCTCAAGCCTTCTAGTAATTGTTCTAGATATATCTAAAGCGGCAGATCCACTTGATGTCCCAGGCATTATAAATTCATTACCGATTTCAATTTTTGTAATAATTGAATCAATAATACCTTCAATTTCTTTTATATTTTTTGAATCAATAGTATTTAGAATGTCATTTGGCTCTACTGATTTACTTTCTTCTCCATTTTCTTTAATAGAAAGTTCTGCGCCAACTTTAAATAATGAATGCTGCAGTTTTTCAATTATTTCTATTACTTCATTATTTTCGCATTGGATTTTAGCAAATCCAATGCTTGAGACAACTTCGTCCACTGTGCCATATGCTTCTACTCGTATATCACTTTTTGATATGGATCCTCCTAAAAACAAATTAGTTTCCCCTTTATCACCGTTTTTTGTATAAATTTTTGCCATATTTACCTTTTATTGAATATATAGTTTAACTAATATTAGAGATATAAAGTAATGTATAATAAAATTATAATATAACTATGAATCAAGTACCCATAAATACAATTGAAATAACACCTAAAGCTGCAGAAAAGGTAAAATCTTTTGCTGAAAGAGATGGGCTTAAATCCTTCGCTTTAAAAGTTGCAGTTAAAGGAGGAGGGTGTTCTGGGCTAACTTATGATCTTAAAATCATTGATAGCCCTCTTGATGATGATGAAAAGATGATTAATCAGCATGGAGTAGAGGTTAGGATACCAAAAAAATCATTTATTTTTTTAGCTGGCACAACTTTAGATTTCTCTGATGGGCTCAATGGTAAAGGGTTTGTTTTTTCCAATCCAAATGCAAAGAAATCATGCGGCTGCGGGACTTCGTTCTCTGTTTAAATGAATGACAAGCTTCTCTTTATTTATCAAAATAGTTTGGTTATTACTGAAATAAAAGGTGACGATTTTATAGATCTGTTTAATCGGCTTTCTACAAATAACATACCTAATCAAAAAAATTTAATCACTGATTCAATATTTACAAATGAGAATGGCAAATTTATCGATATAGCATCTGTATGGAATGCTCCTCAATATGCCCTAATGATTTCTAATTCATTAAATCATGAGGATCTTTTAAATTGGATAGATAAGTTTACTTTTGAAGAAGATATATCTATCAGCAGCCCTCTAAAAAAGAAAGTTATTTCAATATTTAGCAATAATAAAAATAATAATTTAAATATATTTGGTGAAATTAAAAAAAATGAAATAATAAATAGGAATTTAGGAGGTGTTGAAGTTATTTTCGCACATACTTCATTTTTCAATGATTATAAAATTATAAATTTAATTTTGGATGATGATCCTAAAAGCGCTGAACTTATTGAATCATATTTGAATTTACAAGATATTTTTCAAATGGAAGAAAATGAATTCAATTCTTTTCGAATAAAGAACAGAATACCTATTTGCGGGAATGAAATTGTTAGCTTATACAACCCTTTGGAGATTGGAATATCTCATATGATTGACTTCAATAAAGGTTGTTATGTAGGTCAAGAAGTTATAGCTAGGCTTGATACTTATGATAAAGTTCAGCGAAAATTAATGATTCTTGATAATAAGAAAGATTTAAATATTATTTCATCTAAAGGTTGTGATGTTACTACTTCAGATGATGAATATTGCCTTGCAGTTGTTAAAAAAAATATATTAATTTAGGTGATTAAAGATCGACCGCCATCTATAATAATATTCTGCCCTCTAATCATTTCAGACTCTTTTGAACATAGAAAATTCACTAAATCACTGACATTCTTTGCTTCTAATGGTTTTCCTGCAGGAGTGTCATAGTTTTCAAGATTCCTTACGTCAGAACCCTCAGGGAAAGAGTTTAGGGCGTCTGTCTTTACAATTCCTGGAGATATAGAATTAACTTTTATTCCTTTTTCAGATAATTCTATAGATAAGTATCTTGTAATAGTTTCTAGTGCTGATTTTGATACTCCCACTGAAAAATAATTTGAAAGTACAATTTTAGATCCTAAACTTGATATATTTACTATTGAACTTCCATTGGGCATTATTTCGCTTAAATTCTTTATGAGAATCCATGGAGCTTTAGAATTTGTATTGATAACAAAATCCCAGTGCTTTGAGGTTATGTTTTTCGAAGGTTTGTTTATTCCAGTTGCAGCATTATTGATTAAAAAATCAATCTTATTATATTTATCCTTAATATGGTTAGATATTTCTTCAACGCTACTTATGTCAGAAAGATTGATTTTAATTATATCGCAATTAACTCCTAATTTAATTATCTCATCTTTGGTTTTTAAGGCACTTTTTTTATCTCTAAAATATGTAAATAAAATATCGCTAGATTCTTCGGCTAATCCTAAAGATATAGCTTTTCCTATTCCTTTTGATCCTCCAGTAATAAGAGATAATTTATTTTTAAATCTTTTCATAACAAATTAAATTGCCATTCCGCCATCAATCTTAACTACTTCGCCGGTCATATATCGTCCTCTTTCTGATGCCATAAAGGCGGCCATTCCAGATATTTCATCAGGCGTTCCAAATCTTTTCATAGGGATCCATGTCATAATATGATCCTTAAGTTTGTCAGATAATACATTTACTGTAGCAGTGCTAATATATCCAGGCGCTATCGCATTAACAGTCACACCTCTAGTAGCCAATTCTTTTGCTAAAGAGTATGTAAAAGCATGTATTGCAGCTTTTGATGCAGAATAATTAGTTTGACCTACATTTCCTCTTATTCCCACAACTGATGTTATATTTATTATTATTCCCCATCTTTGTTTTACCATATAAGGAACGCACTCTTTAGAACAATAATAAGTCCCTTTAAGATTTGTATCTAAGACCTTATCAAACTCTTCATCTTTCATGCGCATTAGTAAATTATCAGAAATTATCCCTGCATTATTAACTAGTATATCTATGGGCCCCAAGGAATCTGTAGCATTTTTTACCATCTCTTGAACTGATTCTTTATCAGATACATCACCCTGAACCGATTTAGCTTTAACTCCGATATTTAATAAATCTTTTACCACCTGTTCAGCATCATTAGGATGAGAATTGTAGTTAACGCTTATAGAATGGCCTGCCTTTGCTAATTCTAATGCTATTGCAGCTCCAATGCCTCTAGAAGCTCCTGTAATTAGCGCATGTCTTTTTTGATCAGTCATTTTAAATACTGCTCCGGACTTCTTCCAGTTCATTTCTTAATTGATTAATATAATTCTTTTTTGAAAGCCATGAAATACTATTTATTCCATTAGAAATTGCAATTGAACTTGAGGCTCCATGTGCAATAACTGCAATTCCATTTACTCCCATAACCGGGCCACCCCCAAATTCTCTCATTATATTTGTATTTTTTGAGATTGTATTAATTATTTTCTCGTACTTATTGTCTGTGATATTTTTTTCTATAAATTTATTAATTACATGACCCATTCCTTCTATAGCTTTTAGAATTATATTTCCAGTAAATCCATCACAGACTATAACATCTACTTTGCCTGTGGCTATATCATGACCTTCTACATTTCCAAAAAAATTAAGGCTAGATTTTTCAAATAACTCAAAAGATTCTTTTACCAACTTATTACCTTTATTTGGCTCAGAGCCATTACTTAGCAATCCTACAGTAGGATTTTCGATATCGTATGATAGCTTTGATTGACTAATGCCTAAAGATGCAAAATCTATAAGCTGTTTTGGAGATGGATCCACATTCAAACCTAAATCTAAAATTAATGTTTCTGGAGAAAATCCAAAAATTGGACCACCCACGCACGGTTTACTTAACCCTTCAAACATGCCTAATATTCCTGCAGATGATGCAAATGTAGCGCCTGAATTTCCAGCGCTAATAAAACCTTCCACAATGCCTTTTTTTACTAAACCAGAACATATATTTACAGAGGCATTTGGTTTTCTTTTAACTGCCATACCTGGCTGTTCGGTATCTAAAATAGTACCCTCGGAAGGTATTATTGATAATCTCTGTTTATCATAATCCTTACCTGATAATGATTTTTCTAATTCTTTTGGGTCACCTACGAGAAGTATTTCAATTTCTGGATCTACTAGAGCTTTTATTGCGCCGTCTATATTATTAATAGGAGAATCACCTCCCATTGCATCAACAGCTATCTTCATTATTCCCTCCATTGTGCAGTGCCAGAAATCAATATCTTTCTATTATTATCACTACACATTACTTCACAAGTTACTAAAGTTCCATTGTTATCTTTTACAATTTTACTTATTTTGCCTTCGGTAATAATTTCTTCTCCCACCCTTAAAGGATTTTTAAATTTTATTTTTAACTTGCCTGATTTAGCCCAATTTGCTCCTATATTTTGAATTAACATTTCTGATATAGAAGATATTAAGAACATTCCATGAACAATTGTTCCTTTAAAATCTGTACTTCTCGCGTAGTCTTCATCTATATGAATTGGATTATAGTCTCCGGAAGTATTGGCATAATTTTCTACCATCTCTTTAGTAATAACTTTTTCTACCGATTTTAATTTTGTTTCTTCGTTCATGATGATGGCACCAATAATGTTGCATTAGCATTCCCTAGTATATTTTTCGATTTAGTATATTTTATATTTACTATAACTATGCCTCTGCCTCTTATTTCTTTAAAAGAGTCAAGAAAAGCCACGCAAGTTAATTTACTTCCAATTTCTATGGGGCAATATATTTCAATTTCTTGGGATGTATGTATAGAACCATTTGGTATAGGAAATTTTCCTAAAAAATATTTTAAAGATAATGTGGCTAATTCAGTAGGGAATACATATTGGTAATTATGCATATTAATTCCACATGAATTGTAATAGTCAGAAATATATTTCTCATTTAATTCAATCTCAAATTCACATAATTGATCTTTGGTATTAAATTGACTTAGGTACATTTATTTTTCTCTTATTATTTCTTCAATAATTTTATCAAGCGATTCTTTATCTATTGGGCCTATATATTTTTTTACTATCTCTCCATTTTTATTAATAAAGAATTTTTCTGGTAAAGCTTTTACTCCATAGGTGATAGCATATTCCCCATCTTTGTCTAATATTATATCGTATTTAAAATCATACTTTTCAACAAATTTCTTTACTGATTTCTCATTGTCCCAAAGGGCTATCCCAATGAATCTCACATTTTTATCTTTCCAGTAATCATAAGAACTTGAAAGTGAATTTGCTTCTTGAATGCAAGGAGGGCACCATGATGCCCAAAAATCAATCATAATTATTTCATCATCTGACTTTAGTAAATTTTTTCCGTAAATATTCTTTCCTTTTATGGGAATATAGTTTTTATAATTTACTTTGACCTCTCCAGAAATTTCATTTAGGCCCGGCCTGCCTTGCTTCCCGCCTGAATTTACAGTAGATACGATCAATAATATGAAAAAACCTAAAATAATTACTACAGAGAAAATTGATAATATTTTTCTCAAAATTTCTCTCTTATTCTTTTTTTATAATTATCTCTCAGAATAATATATTCTTCTTCCTTGATCTGATTATTTTTAAATCTTTCATCTAAATCTAATATTTTTTTTATTAATCGATCATCATTATTTTTAGCAGTACTATCTCTTTGAATATTTCTATATACAGACAGTGAAATAATTATTAGCAATATTAGTGCTGAAGATGTTCCAATAAGTACAGATATACTATTTTTTTTAACAAATGATGAGAATTTATCATAAAAATTAGGTGTTGCTATTTTGTTGATTTGAATATTTATTGTTTCTCCTTTTTCTATGTCAGTTCCATTCAAAACTTCATATATTTTTTCATCTACTTGAGTTGACTCTTTTATTAGGATTTCATGTTTATTTATATCGGTCTTTTCTGGTGCTAGTAACTTGAACTTTTTAGCTCCAAATGGAAGCTTAATGTTGTAATTTATACTAGTAGTATTTCTTGGCATAGAATATGAATAAAGCACTTGATGCTGTCCAGGCGGAACGGGATTTGATAGTGCAAACCCCGTGGGTATCTGCATAACATTGCCAGGGGGCAAGTCACTATCTACAGAGAGATTTTCAAAATTTTCTGGGAGACTAAATCTTAATAAGTTTAATCCTGATAGATTAGGGTCTGATAAATCTGCATAGAAGGTCTTATTTCCTGTGTTTTCAAAAGATATAAGCCCTAATATAGATATTACATCTGACTCAGGAGATAAGTGCGGAATCATGATTGAATAATCTATGATAGATATATTTTCGGGTATACGAATTCTGTCATATATTACAAAATCGACTTTGTATTGATCCTCAATTTCTTCTAGAAAAACAATAGTAGGTATTTCTTGATGTGTAATCATTAAGAAATAGGTGAACGATTCGTTTATATCTATATTAGAGAATTCAAAATCCTCGTTAGTTATTTTTGATGAAATTTCTACTAATTCAGTAGATGCATTTTGAGTAGACATAAGTTTTATTTCATATTCATAAATTGCATCTGAGTTAGTTCCATTAATTATGCTTCCTTTCAAATTTATTTCGCCATTATATTTATCTAAATGATCTGCAAAGAGATAGGCTGAGGAGCTATTTAGTAGAATAAAAGAAATTATTAAAAAAATCGTTAAGTTAATTATTTTTTTCATTTTTTTTTGATTGGATTAATTTTTCTATAGGATCTATTATTTTTATTTCTTTATTTAAATTTTTTAATTCAGAATTAATCATTTCATCTACATCATCTTTTAGCTGATTATATAAATCATTTGACAATATACCGCTTTCTAATTCATTATTTAATTCTGAAATTAACCCTCTTTTCCTTATTTTAATATTTCTTTTATATAGCAATGGGTCTATATGTTTTGATTGATATATAAACGGGTAGGTAACATATGTAATGCAAGTCAGTAATATTAATATAATAATTAGATATAACACTATTAACCTTTTCTATTTTTGTATGGCCATAATGAAATCAGGGTGCCAAGAACAAACACTGGCCCACCTATCCACATCCACCATACCAATGGATTTATGCTAACAATAAGCTTCATCTTTGATTCATTTATAAAATCTGAAGGTATTATATATAAATCTTCTATAGGATTACTATTTATGGCAGCACGTATAGAAGCCATATTAAATGATGGATAAAATGTATTATTTCCAGTCATAGTATTTATTGTTTTATTTTCACTATCTTTAATTAAAAATGTAGCAATTTTCTCTCTTCTGTCGTTATATTCGTTTTCATTTATTTCTATAAGTTCAATTTTATAATTTCCTATTTTAATTTCCTCTCCAACAGACAATACTTTATCTACTTTTATTTGATAAAAATTGATTCCTATAACACCTATTGCTACAAGTAATATTGAAATATGGACTATATAACCCCCATATTTTTTTCTATTGTTAATGATCAGTTTAATGAAAGATATATACCAAGAAGTGCCTGTCTTAGTAAGTTTGTATGACCCTCTAATCCATTCAATTAGAATTGTTGAAAGCACAAGAACTATTACTGAAATAGATAATGATGAAATGATAGGCCTTGCAGAAAAAAATAAAAGTAATATAAAAGAAATAAATAATAAGGATATGGGGATCAATAAGTTTGAAATTAGATTTTCTTTTGAGGTATTTCTCCATGAAAGGTTTGGTCCTACGCCCATTACAAACAATAGAGCTAATAGCACAGGACCATTAACAGAATTATAGTAAGGCGCTCCAACTGTAACTGTTTCATTTGCAAATAGTTCTGAAATTAATGGAAAAATTAATCCCCATAACGTAACAAAAGTTATTGCGACTAAAAAGAAGTTGTTCATTAGGAATGCTGACTCTCTTGATAAAAATGACTTAACATTATTATCACTTTTAATTTTATGGCTATTTAAAATAAATATTATTAAGCAGAATAGTGCGCTAAAAAGCATGAATCCTAAGAATATATATCCTAATGTAGAAGCAGCAAAAGAATGAACAGATACTACTGGGCCTCCGCGGTTAATAAACATTCCGAATTGAGCTAGGACAAATGCCAAAAAAATAAGAATTACATTCCATGCTCTGAACATTCCTCTTCTTCTCTGAACAATTATTGAGTGAATGAAAGCAGTCATTATTAACCATGGCATTAAACCAACATTTTCTATTGGATCCCATGCCCAGTACCCTCCCCAACCTAAAATAGTATAAGCCCACCAAGAACCTAGTAGTAATCCAATTCCTAAAATTGACCATACAATAAGAGAAGTAGTCCTTATATAATCTAGGCCGTCATTTCTAAATTTTCCTGTAAAAATCATTCCTAATATTAGAGAGAATGGGGCTACAATAGTTGCTAATCCTGCCATTAGCAAAGGAGGGTGAGAGAACATTCCAGGATGAGCTAATAACGGATTTATTCCTCTTCCATCTTGAGGTATATTCTGAAAAGTATCAAATGGATTAGCCAAGAAAATCATTACGGTTACAAAAAATAATAAGAATCCTGAAAGAATAGAAATTATATATGGCTCTGCTTCATTTAATTCTGATGGAATAAAAAATAGAGTAAGAAAAGAAGAAATAGAAATCACTAAAGAAATATATAATAGTGAACCTTCGTTTCCAGCATACATGGCTACCCAAGTATAAATAGGGTTCATAGATAAACTACTATGATTAAATACATATTTAATTGAAAAATCTCTTGTTACAAAAGCATAAACAAGGCACGAAACCGAAAATGCTAATGTTATTAAATTGCAATAACTTGCATTTTTTGCACTTCTAAGAAGAGCTTTACTTGAAATTTTTATTCCAATTAAAGATCCAAGAATAGAGTATAGACATAAATTCATAGTTAATATTAGTAGAGTAAAACCTAAGCTTGATATAGTCATGATTTTCCCTTATTCATATTTTTTCTTAATGAATATATTAACAATAATAAAGACCCTATTATTATTAATATTGGCGCTATCCATACAGTAATATTAAATCCGCTATATGAAGGACTTGAAATTATTTCCTGCCCATATCTTTCTTTAAAATAATATAAAATCTGATCATCTGTTTTCCCTTCGGAAATTTGAGTTTTTATCATTTTTTTCATGTCATTTGATATTGAAGCTTGTGATTCTGCAATTGTTTGGCCGTCACACACAGGACACATTATCTGAGAATAAAGGTTATATTCTCTATTGTTATTATCGACATTATTAGAAATGCAAGATATAAGAACAACTAAAAAAATACTGGATAATATCAAAATTTTTAATAAATCTGATTTTATGTTACTCATATAAAAATGATATATTATGTCAATTATCAGTACTAATTTGAGCTAGAAGGAAGACCGTTCTCTTCGTCAACTATATAATTAATAACTTGATTCCTTTGCTCTTCTGTAAATACCCATAAAAAGCTTGGCATAGGACCTAGCGCAATAGAGCCTGACTCCATTTTTAACATATATTCTAGCCTATTTATGGCCTTATCTTTACCCAGAAGTCTATCCGCTATATTGTGTAGTTGAGGCACAGCTTTATAAGGCCCCATCCCAGATCCTGGCACTTCATCAGTTGGGGTTGTTGAATAGAAGCTATCTTCAGAAGATATATGAGGTGCAACAGTGCCATCTCCTATCCCATTTACTCCATGACAAAAAGAGCAATTTACTCTATAGATTTCTGCTCCAATTTTTGGATTATATATAAACTTTGAATCCATATATAAAACTGATTCTGAATCATTTAGTCTTTCATTTGGAGTCACAAATGGCTCAGCATTAGATAAAGATTCCAGCCTAGGTGATTCTTGGTTTCTGTAAGCTTGCGAATAATGCATTTCTGAGAAAATTTCTATCGGATACGTTCCTCTTTGAGTGATCCCACTTTGACATGTAGGGGCCAACACTATTAAAGAAAATGCAATCATTAAAAATAAATGAATCTTATTAAATTTTTCTGCAAATCTTATCAATTTATTTCCCCGATGATTTTGTCTCCAGCGCCCCAGCGCCATTAAGAGCTCTTTCTGCAGTTTCTTTCTTATCGCTTGTACAAACTAGAGAAACACCTATTAATCCTTCAGTTATTCTAGTGTCATAGACATTCATAGAAATATTCGGCAATCTCGATTCAAATAAAATACCTATGACAGTAGTTATTACAGCTGATAACATCGTCATTTCATACATAATCACTAGCATTGCGAAAATAGATAATATTGGTTTCCCTCCAGTAATTAGTGGATATACTATTTGAGTGGTAGAAGTCAGAAACACGCTTAGTGTAAGACCAACAATAGCTCCAAATAGTGGAAATCTAAATAATCTGTGCTGGGGAACATGTTCTCCAAAAGCACCTTCTGGATATGGCGTCCCTGTTAAGACATCAAAGTTATTTGAGTCAAATCCGGCCTCACTTAGTGCATCTAAAGCATCTGCTGCAGAATCTGGGTTATCATATAAACCTAAAATACTTATTTTTGACATAGTAATTTCTCCTTCACTCTCTAATTACCATAGGGACAGTAGCCCGCCCTACTTTCATTTCAGTAGTAAATACTTGACTTTCCTTGGCCTCAAATAATGGCACTAATGGAAAAAATCTAGCAAATAAAAGCATGAGAAAAGAAACCCATGCAAAAGACCAAACTAAAATTATCCATTCAACAGGACTTGGCCAATATCCCTCCCATGTGTATACGAATACTTGTTTTCTGGATAAACCTGGAACTATGATTAAAAATCTCTCAAGCCACATTCCAACATTAACTAATATAGATGTCCAAAACATTATTGCGATATTATTTCTGCATCTTTTAAACAGCCAGCAACCAACAGGGATGACATATCCTGTCAATAGAAAAATGATGAATATTAAATTCCATGGCCATGTGAACATTTGAAGTTCTCTCAATGCAATTTCAGGAGCATCTCGTCCATATAGGGAAAATATTAATTCTAGAAATGTGAAAGCTAGCCATGCAGTTGCAACAATTATTAAAAGTCTAGCCAAAGCATCGAAGTGTTCAGGTCTTATATAGTTATTCCACTTCCAAAGCCATCTCATCAAGCACATCATAGTAACAACAGCAGAAACCCCTGAATGAACAGCTCCTATTACAAAATAAGGGGCAAAAATAGTTGAATGCCAACCTTCAACTGCAGGCGTAACAGCAAAATCCCAACTTACAATTGAGTGTACAGAAACGAAAATTGGTAACATTAGGGCTGACAATAGTACTCCCGCAACAACTTGCAGTTGCCATTGTCTTGGATTTCCTCTCCAGCCAAGAGCAAGCATTGAATATATAGTTTTTTTAATTCCTGTAGTTCTGTCCCTTAAAATAGCTAAATCTGGTATTAAGGCAACAAATAGGAATAACGTACTTCCTGTTAGATAAGTTCCTATAGCAATAGGGTCCCAAAAAAGTGGCGACCTTACATTTGGCCATATTCCCCTAGCCCAATCATAAGGCATGAGCCAGTATGCGATTCTCCAAGGTCTTCCAGCATGCATTAGAGGAAAGAATAGTGCTGTTAATAGAGAGAATACAGTTAATAATTCAGCTGCTCTTGTAACAGGTCTTCGCCATTCTGCTTGAGTAAGTCTCAAAATTGCAGATATCATAATGCCAGCATGACTTATTCCTACCCAAAAAACGAAAGTAGTTATAAAAAGTCCCCAGTATACTGGTCTGGCAAGACCCGTAACTCCAAGACCTCTATTAAACATATATAGAATAGTAGCAAAACCAATAAGAACACCAACCCCTAGCACTGCCATTACTGGGTAATACCATTTAGGAGTTGCGAGATTTCCATTGAGTAATTCTCTATTTATTTGCTTTTCATCTAGTTGTCGTCTTTGTTGCATTTTTTAATCCGGTTTTCCTACTGCATATACTTCAGTTCTATAGAACTTAATATGCCTAGTTAATAATATTGACTGATGCCTCTCCCAAATTGAGACTACTGGAATAAATCTGGTAGCTAATAAAATCACAAATATTCCAAAAGATATGAATCCTATAAATATTCCTATATCTAATATGCTAGGAGCAATCATGTTTTCAGGTATTTCATCAAGAGGTATATACCTTTTATGTATCATTTCATCACTATAAACTTGCCATGAGATAACATATAATCGAATTCTATCTAATACACTTCCAATCAATACAATTGCAGCTACCACGGATAGCATCCAAGGACTATATCTAACAGGATTCCAAATTATTATCCACCATGGAACTATAAAACTTAACAGCAGAGTTCCAATAAAAACTGGCATGTAAGGACCATTTACTAAAATAGCTATAGTCATTTCATTAATTGCAGACTTTCCGTACCAAAATATCATGAAGGCACATATAAAGAAGTAAAACCAAAAAATGGTTGTTGCGAACATTAGCTTAGAGAGAGCCCAGAATTGGTCAATCCTAATATGATCTTCTAGGTTCCAGTATTTCCTAAATAAAAATAAGCCGATTATGACTGTAGCAACCCCTGATTGAATTCCGGTTGCGGCATGATACATTGGATATATAGCATCTTTCCATCCAGCTACTAATTCAAGACTGAAACATATACTGTAAATTATATGAACAAATATTAAGAACATGAAATAAAATGTTCCCATCATTCCAATTCTTGCCCTTAAGCTTATCCATTGCCTTTCTGTACCAACAAATCCTCTTGATAAAGACTTTCCTAGCCTTTGTTTCCACCCTGAGCTATGGTCACGCATTATGGCCATATCAGGTATTGAAGTAACCCATAACAATCCTATTCCAACTAGGAATAGTCCAATTACTGCTATACCAAAAAAAACATGAGGAGTATAAATATTAGCATCGAACCAAATTGATCTTCTTCTGATTCCGCCCACTACTAGGGGAGGCAAAGCAAATATTAATGGTATTGCAAGTATAGATGTAGATATTCCTGCTAGAGTAAACATAGTTGCAATTCTTGATACAGGTCTATGCCAGTCTGCTTTAGCAATTGTAGGAGCTATTGCAACCATTGGAGCTGTTCCGAACACTCCTAATAAAAGTGATACTATAGCAGCATAATAACCCCATCCAGATTTCGTATCAAAACCTACTGTAGTTATTTTTAAAATAAGTGAAATTATTCCAATAACAGATAAAATTCCGAATATTCCAAAAATTAGCTTAAATTTATCTCCAAGAGTTTCTTTAGTAGTAGAAACCAAAGAATTGGTAGCAGAATTAAATTTTTCGGTATTATTTGTTACTGGTACTTCAATCACTAATGCCCCTCTTCCTTGTTATGAGAATCTATATCTTCATCAACTTTTGCTAAATACCATACGTTGCTATTAGTTTTTAAATGGTCAAGCAATGTGTAAGATCTTTTATCATTTTTCATTTTATTGATTTTACTATTTGGGTCTTTCTGATTCCCAAAAACCATGGCTTCAGTAGGGCATGCTTGTACGCAAGCCGGACTAATATCTCCATCCATGACTTCATTATTATCCCTTTTGGCTTTTCGCGTGCCTCTCCTTATCCTCTGAATGCACATGGTGCATTTCTCCATTATCCCTCTGCTCCTAACTGTTACATCAGGATTGAGTTGATTTTGAAGTGATTCTGGCCATTCCGGTTCCCAGTAATTGAAAAATCTGACTAAATAAGGGCAACCGTTTGCACAATATCTTGTTCCAACACACCTATTGTAAACCTGTACGTTAAGGCCTTCCACAGTATGATAGCTAGCGTAAACTGGGCATACTGGTTCGCAGGGAGCATTGTCACAGTGCATGCAAAGAATAGGTATAAACTTTGCTTTTACATCAGGAAATTCGCCCTCCCAGTATCTTTCAACACGGATCCATTCAATTCCTCTTGCATCTTTAAAGTTATCCTCTGTGTTAATAGGGATGTTATTTTCAGCCTGACATGCTAGAACACATGCTTGGCAACCAGTGCACTTATCAATATCTATAGCCATGCCCCATTTAAATTTACTTTGTTTTTCTGCTACCATATCTCCTTCTTACTAATGACCTTTTTCTTCATCATGTTTTTTATCTTTCCAGTTGTCACCAAAAGCATGATCAAGATGCTCTTCGTGAGATCTATGAAAACCTTCTTCTGCTGATTCATTTGGACCTACTGTTAGAATTGGAACACCTGGTTCCACTGCTATAGCAGGTACAGTTCCTTCAAATTTAGAAACCTTCTTCTTGTTTTTGGTTTTTTCAATTGAAACTGAAGTTGAGTTCCAAGAGATATTGCCATCTTCATTAAGTTTTGAAGTATCAATTAATTCGACAATATTTGAACCTCTTTCGCTAGCATACCTTGTAAAATTTTGTTTTCCTAATCCTATAGGTATAGAAACAGAGTTACTAGGAACTGCAGGATGTAAATATGCTGGCAATTCAACAGAACCCGAATTTGATGTGACTTTCAAAATATCGCCTGCTTTAATTTTTAAGCCTTCAGCAGTTTTAGTATTAATTTCTATCCAACTGTCCCACGTAATAGATGTTAAAGGATCTGGTGATCCTTGTGCCCAAGGATTTGCTAATGAATTTCCGTCGCCAAAAACATGAGACTTAAATGGTATTAAATGAAAATTATTATTACTTCTTTTTACATCAGAAACTGCATTAGTAATGTTAATTTTAGGGTTCTTAGGACCAGAAGATTTTTTATTTATATTCCACCATCCCCCTCTAGTCATGATGCCTTTAAAAAAATCATCAGCATTTGAAGCTACAATCGAAGAATTATTATAGGAGCTGCTTTTATAAATCTTATTTGATATTTCTTTGCACAAATCCATGTATGTTAGACCGGAAAGGCCATTTTCCATTTGAGAAAGAAGAACATTAAAAAAGCTTTTAGAGTCAAATAATTTCTTTGAGCCATCTCTAGTGTACGGATCTGAAGCGACTGGTTGCCCAAAAGCAAACAATGGATATCCGGTCCTTGGTTCTGGGATATCTGATCCCCACGATTGCATAGTTGTGTTATCTGGCAAAATTAAATCGCATCTTTCAAGTGTGTCATTAAGAACAGTTCCAAATCCTATTGACATTTTTGAGTTGTTAAATGCTTCTGTTATTGCTGATTTGCCTGGAATCTCATTTATTAAATCAACCCCTCTTACAATGATTAAATCTTGACTTCCTAATCTCCAGTTTTCAATTTCTTCTTTCCAGTAATCTAGAGAATCCCAAGATGAAGACACAGGAAGATTCAGTTTCTCTCCATTAATTTCAATATCCTCAAAAACATTATCAGGATTTAGGACTATTCCACCTTTATTATTTACGGATCCAGTTAAATAATTTAATCCGAAAACTAAAGAGTTAATACTCTTTGAATTAGGATAACCAGATGTTGCTCCTCCCGCTAAAAATATTATTTTGCCTTTATCTTTGTTTTCTAGATGAGCAATTAACTTTTCTATTAACTTTTCTAATTTATGATAATCAATTCCTGTAGCTAATCCGACAGATTTTGGATCAAGGCCTGAAGAAGAATTATTAAGCTCAGAGATATCTGATATGCCTGCCAGCTCTTTAAATTTGTTTATATTGGTTGAATTGCCTTTACCGTTTTTAATAATTTGATCAGCAATCATTAGGGCTATCAATCCTTCTCTTCCAGGATTGCTACAAAGCCAAGTGTCAGCAGCAGCAGCAGTTAGAGACATCCTTGGTTCTATTTGCACCATGTATCCTCTATGGTCTTTGCTTCTAAACTTTCCAAATTGGTTTTTATATTCAACTGGACCCCATGTTCCGATAAAATCAAGACCAAAAGATATAATTAAATCTGAATTTTTTATATCAAAGTAAGGCAAACTTTTTGTTCCAAACACTTCCTTAGACGACTCATACATCGAGTAGTCATGAAGCGATGATAAAGTCAGGTGCTTTAATCCTTTTGCATTAGAAAATTGATCAATTATACCCTTGTTCATTCCTCTAAGTGATTTGGTGATTATCGATTTATTTCCTTTAGACAGCAGAGATTCTTTCAGGATTGATTCCGCCTCTTTCCATGATATTGGCCTATGGTTGCCTGAACTTGTTTTTCTGTAGAGAGGGCCTGATATTCTGTCAGGATGATATAGTGTTTGAATTTCAGTTTCTGTTACAGCCTTGTGTTTACCTAATGTAATTGGAAAATCAGGATTACCTTCAATTTTTTTAGCTCTTCCCTGCATAATCCTTACGATTATACTTTCGCCATGCTCGGAAGTATCGCTAGTTGTGGCATACCAATTATCCTCGCCTTTGACGTAGTCTTCTGGCATATCAACAGGACTTTGAATTATATATTCTTGCTCTGGTACACCACATGCTTCAAAAATAAATGCTCCAAGTGCTGTGCCACCCAAAAGCCCCATGAACTTTCTTCTGGAAACATTATTATTTTTTATATTATCTAGTGATGACAAGTTTCACATCCTACTGAGACTTCATTTGCTCTATGACATGCTACACATTGCCCCATCTTTAGTGGCTGATCTTGTCTAACTTGCTCCATGCCGGCTACATTTCCATGACAAGTTGAGCAAACTTGAGATATAGCAACGGTTCCGTCAGGCAGTGTTTTAAAACCAACAGGCTTATTTTGTATAGCTTCTGGGTTTTCTGTTAGATACCATATGTGAGGAGCATGAACAAATCTTACGTGGTCAGGCATCCTATGAACCCTTTCCCAGTTTATTGGAGACTTAGTTTCTTCATATAATCCATAATTTCTTAAAGCTTTTAACTGGTCATTTGATTGTTCCCCTATAACTCTATGGCAAGAAACACAAAGTTCAACAGGAGGCACTCCTGCCCATGCCTCTTCTGCCACTTGCTTATGACAGTAGGTGCAATCCATTCCTAACCCTTCCATGGTTGTCCCATCGTCATTTATTCTTGGCTTCCCTGATGTGCTTATATAAGGATTTCCTGTGTCAGGATCTATTAATGGCCCAATACCCGCATGTATTGTATGAGGAAAGCTTATTGGTTGGTCTGGGCTCTGATCAAAACCGAAAACAGGCAATGGGTTTCCTAGCCAAGCTGTCATCACGAATGCCTGTATAAAACTTAAAACTGCAAATATACCTAGGCCTCCTATAGCCAATAAAGGAGCTAATAATTTTAACCAAGTAGGAGTTGTTTTATCCTTTTCTTTTATTATTTCAACTATACCTGCAGCTAGGTAGAGCGGTGCGTAGAGTATGTCTAATAATTTTTTCAAAATATATATCTATTATTGCCAAAAATTAGGGTAAATATCAGAAATTATTCCTATAGATAGAGAAAGTGCGTATAAAAAAAGAGCCACATCTGCGATAAATGCTATTGTGCCTATAACGTATAAAGGTAATCTGAATTTATTGAATTTTTCACTTATTGTGCCAGAATCTACTGCAGAAGGTATTACTGCATGAGCTATAACAAGAGACGGTGCAGCAATTAATGCTAGCACTAGACATGTCCACATCATTCTGAGCGCATTTAATCTTGTGGCCCAATCATCACTAGTTAAAATCCCTGGATCCAAATTTTTCCTTCACTAAATGAATAAAATTTTCTAGAGAAAAGCTAACACATGTTAGGTTTTATCGTCAATCTAATTTTAGATTAAATCAACCCTTTTTAAAAGAAGAATTAAAAACTAGATGTATATGACTAAAATAGTATACTTTATTATAATTAAGATTTGCTTCTTAAGGATGTTTATTTATACTACAAGATTGTTAATCAAAACAAAATAATTTCAGGAATGGCAGAAATTAAGGAATAGATTATGAAAGAAGATTTTCAAACCAGAAGAGATTTTATAAAAAAGGCAGGAATTTTTGTTGGGATTTTCACTGTCATATCTTCAAT
>JAAZYI010000049.1 GCA_014239735.1 Dehalococcoidia bacterium | reverse complement strand
AAATGGCTCGGCGAAGAAATGGGTGAGTCCTTCGCAAGAAAAAGGAAGGTGCAGATTTCGAACATGCGATTCCATGCGCTCTGGGACGAAGAGATGGCGAAAAATTACGTGAAGGCCGAAAAGAAAATGGATCTGACTGGACACAACGCTGCGGGATTTTTCGCATGGACAGACAGAAGGGACGCCGCGTCTGCCTGCAGGCTCAGCATAGAGGGAGACTGGACGGGACACGAGGCCTTATTTATAAATGGCAAGGATACCGTTCTTGAAATTCCCACCAAAGAAGCCACTAACGAATTGTTCCCTGATATTCCTTACGTAAAGGAAGTAGAAGAATACGGAACCCTGCTGGACATAGACAAGGCAAAAAACATACTGGGCTGGAAGCCGAAATACTCGTGGAGAGACGCTGATAACTGGTAAAAATAGTTGTTTTCTATTAATATTTTCTAACTAAAATGCGGCTATCGTATAATGGTTATTATGGAACCTTGCCAAGGTTCAGATACGGATTCGATTTCCGTTAGCCGCTCCAAATTTTTTGTTCAATATCTATTTTTGATTTTTTTTGCTATTTTTTATGGAGGTGGATTTCCTTCTTATCAGATCCATTATGAGGTTTACGGACTTTCGGTTGTCCGAAGTCTTTCTCTTAAGGGATTCCCTCTTTTTCTCTCTTCTTTCGCCTTTGGTGTCCATACATAAAATCTATCACTAATGGCATGTTTTCAAAATAATGCAATTCCATTAGGATGGAATCATGAGCAGGGAAAATATATTCACCATAGACACATCCTCCATAAAATTCGGAAATGGATGCACGGAGGAGGTTGGGTACGAAGCCAGAAGATTCGGAATTGAAAACGCCATGATCGTAACCGACAGGGTAATCTCTAAACTCCCCCTTTTTGAAAAGGCACTCAAGTCCCTGGAAAAGGGAAATATAAAGTATTCGGTGTTTGACAGGGTCAGCGTGGAGCCGACGGACACATCATTCAGGGAGGCTTCCCAGTTTGCTATCGACGGAAACTTCGACGGCATAATAGCTATCGGAGGAGGATCCTCGATGGATACCGCCAAGGGAGCGAATTTATACTCCACATACCCTGCAGACTTCCTGGACTACGTAAACGCCCCCATAGGTAAAGGCATAAGAGTACCGGGCCCTCTAAAGCCCTGCATATGCATTCCTACAACAGCCGGCACAGGATCGGAAACTACCGGCGGAGCCATATTCGATCTTGAGGAGATACACGCAAAGACCGGGCTGTCCGACAGGTTCCTGAGGCCAAGCGTTGGAATAATCGATCCGGAAAATATAAAGACGATGCCTAGGATGGTGGCCGCATGCAGCGGATTCGACGTACTGTGCCACGGCATAGAATCGTATACGGCGATGCCCTTCTCCGACAGGGAGAGTGCAGACAATCCGGGAGAAAGGCCCGCATACCAGGGATCAAATCCCGTAAGCGATGTGTGGTCAATGAGAACTATAGAAGTGGTATCCCAAAACATAGTTGAGTCTATAAATGATCCCGAAAACGAAGAGGCGAGGGAAAGCATGATGCTTGCCGCATCCGCTGCCGGAGTAGGATTCGGAAACGCGGGAGTACATCTTCCTCATGGAATGTCGTATGCGGTTTCCGGAAACGTCAAGGAGTTTACTCCGGAAGGATACCCCCAGGGGAAGCCGATAGTTCCTCACGGACTTTCCGTTATACTCAATGCACCCGCCGTATTCAGATTCACTTCTTCATCCAATCCGGAAAAACACCTGAAGGTCGCCTCTCTCCTGGGAGTGGATACATCAAATATTGAAGGTAAGGATGCCGGTAATGCGATCGCGGATAAACTCATTGAGCTTTTGAGGGAGCTTGGCATGCCCAACGGGCTGAGCGGGCTTGGATACACAGAAGGGGACGTAGAAACCCTTGTTGAAGGAACGCTTCCTCAGCACAGAGTAACAAAGCTTTCCCCAATACCTGCAGAAAAAAAAGATTTCGAAATGCTCTTCTCAGAATCTCTAAAACTCTGGTAATGAAAAACTCAAAAACACCCGGAATACTAATTATTGATTTTGGGTCCCAGTATTCGAGGCTTATTGCAAGAAGAGTTAGAGAGCTAGATACCTACTGCGAGATTACAGGAACCGAATTCAAAGAAGAGAACAATGATTCGCTGGATATAAAAGGGATTATTCTTTCAGGCGGACCTTCAAGCGTATACGACAACGATTCTCCCAAAATTCCTTCTTGGATAATGGAATACGGAGTCCCTGTGCTAGGAATATGCTATGGCATGCAGGCAATGATTCAAGGACTTGGCGGAGAAGTCCAAAAGAGCACTAAAAGAGAGTACGGTACAGCAAAAATATCGCTAAAAAAGAACCATCCCATATTCAAAGGAATAGACTATGAGTCAGAAGTATGGATGAGTCATTCAGACAAGGTTCAGAAGCTTTCAAAAGGATTCGAATCAATAGCGGAATCGGAAAATACATCAAATGCTGTAGTAGCAAAAGGCAATAATTTTATCGGAATGCAATTCCATCCCGAGGTCACCCATACCAAAGAAGGATCGAAATTTTTAAAAAATTTTATAGTGGAAATCTGCAAGTGTTCAAGGGCATGGACTCCTGATAAATTTGTTGAAAAAGCAATCGCTGAAGTCAAAGATAAAGTAGGCAACGACAAGGTGATATGCGCTTTGTCTGGAGGGGTAGACTCGTCAGTTGTGGCAATGCTTATCAATAAAGCAATAGAGGGGAATCTAACCTGCATATTCGTAGACAACGGGTTACTAAGGAAAAATGAGCCTGAAAGAATAAGAGCAATTTTCGAAAAAAAACTCGGGGATAATTTTAGTTTTATTGATGCATCGAGCGAGTTTGTTGAATCCCTCAAAGGAGTCAAGGATCCTGAAGAAAAGAGAAAAATAATAGGCGGCAAATTCATAGAAGTATTTGAAAAGGCGGCGGATTCAATAGGTGCGGATTTCCTTGCGCAGGGGACATTGTATTCTGACGTGGTTGAGTCCAAAAGCTCAGATATGAAATCAAGCGACAGGATAAAAAGTCATCATAATGTCGGAGGCCTCCCAGAAAAAATGAAACTCAAACTTGTAGAACCCCTGAGGTTCATGTTCAAGGATGAGGCAAGGATGGCTGGAACCGAAATGGGGCTTGAAAAAGATCTGATAAACCGGCAACCTTTTCCTGGTCCTGGACTAGCAATCAGAATCATTGGAGAAGTCACAAAGAAGAAGCTTGAGATATTAAAGAATGTAGACTGGATAGTTATTAACGAAGTAAAAAATAATGGTTACTATGAAAAACTCTGGCAGACTTTTGCTGTACTAACCAATTCAAGAACTGTAGGCGTGATGGGAGACAAGAGAACATATAGCTATGTGGTTGCGCTTAGATTTGTTGAAAGCATAGATGCCATGACTGCTTCTGTTCCAGAAATCCCATGGGAAATCCTAAAGAAAATTTCTACAAGAATCGTTAATGAGGTTCATGAAGTCAACAGAGTGGTATATGATATTACCTCTAAGCCTCCGGGCACTATAGAGTGGGAATAGAGATAATTAATTCTAAGGAGAAAAAATGGTTTTAAGGCATGCATATGGATTTGATGATGTAGCAATTGCACCTGGAGAAATAACTATCAACCCTGATCTGGTAGATACCACCTTCGATCTTGCCGGAACTAAATTCAGAATACCATTTATAGCATCTTCGATGGATGCGATTGTATCTCCAAAATTTACATCATCACTTCACGAGCAAGGTGGGCTTGCAGTATTGAATCTAAACGGATTATTTTGTAAATATGATGAAACTGAACAAATATTTGAAGATATCTCCAAACTCTCTAAGGATGAATCTACAGAATTCATGCAAAAAATATATAGCGAGCCGATAAAAGAAAATCTGATAAGAAAAAGAATTCAAGAAATAAAATCCTTAGGGTCAAAATGCGCGATTGCAACTCTTCCAGCATCAACCAAAAAATTATTACCCCTTATCCAGGAAGAGGGTGCGGATCTACTCTTTGTGCAAAGCACTGTTACAACTGCTAGACACAGATCTCATAGTCTTAAAGGCCTCATATTTTCTGAAATAAAAAAGATGCTTGAAATACCTTTGGTAGTAGGAAATACCGTAAGCTACTCAGTTACGAGAGAACTTATGGAGCAAGGAGTTGATGGCATACTAGTAGGGGTTGGGCCAGGACATGCATGTACTTCAAGAGAAACTATAGGAATTGGAATCCCTCAGATCTCAGCAACAATGGATTGTGCAAAAGCAAGAGATGAATATTTTAAAAGCACTGGAAAATATGTATCAATAATAACTGATGGTGGAATAAGAACAGGAGGAGATGTTTGTAAAAGCATGGCTTCAGGTGCGGATGCTGTAATGATAGGAACTCCATTTGCAAGGACTTCCGAAGCTCCAGGCTTAGGATTTAACTGGGGTATGGCTACACCAGATTCCAATCTTCCTAGAGGCACAAGAATTAAGGTTGGAGTAGAAACAGATTTAAAAACACTTCTCTACGGACCTTCCAGTAGAACAGATGGGACTTTTAACCTTGTTGGGGCATTAAGAAACTGCATGGGCATGATAGGCGCTGATACTTTAAGAGATATGCATGCCGCACAAATGGTATATGCACCCGCAATAAAAACTGAAGGTAAAATATTCCAACTAAACTCTGAATAAGATTAACTGCTCAAATAACTCTTTCAAGGAATTTAAATGACAAGGATCAATTTAGTAGAGCCAATAGAACTATCCAGTCAACATCTTATAGCTGAGTACAGGGAAATTTTTATGGTCGGACCTGCTCTTCAAAGAAGCATGAAATCTAAGAGTTGGGATAAAACAAAAAATAATATCCCAAAAGAATTTACTCTTAATGCTGGGCACGTTAAGTTCTTTTACAATAAGGGCAAATATCTAAATAAGAGATATAAATTAATAGTTAAAGAGATGAAAAGAAGAAGAATGAATCCAGATTCTAATCGCAAATTTAAAAAGGATCAGTTTCCTTCAAAATTTTATAACGACTGGTCGCCAACCTTAAAAGATTTAGAAATTATTAGAAAAAGGATTAATGAAAAAATTGAATTGAAACCAGGATGGTATAAGTGGAATTAGAAATAACATTATTGATTCTTTTCTCAGCAGTCATTCACTCTATTTGGAATATCCAATTAAAAAAATCAAATGACCCGATTACATATATTATTGCTATTGCTATTGTAGGTTGGGTCATATTTACTCCCTATGCAATATACAGGCTTTTTAATTCATCAATTTCAACAGAAACATTTCTTTTTACTTTTTCAAGCTTTTTAATTCATTTTTTATACTTTTTATTTCTTGGAAGGGCTTATTCAAAGTTTGAACTTTCAGTTGTCTACCCTATAGCCAGAGGGCTTTCAGTTTGCCTAATACCTATATACGGAATATTAATTCTAAATGAGGATATGACATTTCAGGCTATTGCTGGGTGCTGCCTCATAATATTAGGAATAATAATGACGGGATCCATCTCAATTGGCGACGTAACAAACAGAGATAAAAGGAAACTATTTATAAAAGGCGGAGTCTTCTCGGCTATATTGATAGGAATAATAATTTCTTTATATTCTCTCGCAGATAAGCAGGCTTCTTCAGGAATTGATCCTTTTCTGTTCGTTTGGATTACGGATACATCTGCAGTAATTTTGGGTATCAGGTTTTTTAGAAATTCAAATTTCAGAAAACATTTTACAAAAGAAAATATCAGGTTGATAATTCCTGGAGTTTTCCAGTTCAGTTCCTACGCAATTGTTATATATGCATATTCCTCCACAATGCTAAGTTATGCAGGAACCTTTAGGGAAATCGGAACGGTATTTGGTGCAATATTTGCAAAGATTTTTTTAAAAGAAGAATTTGGAAGAAAAAAGATGCTTGGTATCTTATTGATAGTATTGGGGGCTTTTCTTATATCAATTTTCTAGCCTTTTAAGCCAGATCCTTCAAGTGCATAAACTGCTCCAGTTGCAAATGTAACATACAAAACATCCCTCTCATCTCCTCCAAAAGTGCAATTAGTTGGAGCGTTCTCTGGAGCCTCGAATGTCTGTATAACTCTGCCTTCAGGATCAAAATGATAGATCATAGGACCAGGTCCAGATGCTTCAAAGCCTGCAGTCGCCACTATGTTTCCTTTGTTGTTCAAAGTCATTCCGTCTATTCCCCTATGGGGACCAAAATCATGCAGGACTTCATATGGACCAAGATTAAAGTCGTCATTGATCTTATAAGATCTAAGCTCTCTTCTAATATCAGGATTATCAAAATTGTGGGGGCTGTTTGCGACATAAAGCCTCGCCGAATCCTTAGACAGCAGAACACCATTGGGCCTGTCCGTATCAAATGTCGCTCTTTTTACTTTCCAGGAAGACGCTTCTTTGGATACCAGATAAACCGATTCGTGCTCTATTGACAGGGGTCTTCCTCCGTAATTCGGATCAGAAAACCAAATCTTTTTTCCATCCGGAAATATCGCTAGGTCATTTGGCTCATTGAATTTTTTACCTTCAAATTCAGTTGCCACAACTTCTGTATCTTTTCCTGACTCATAACTGACCAGCCTCCTTCCTTCTCCCTCGCATGCATAAAGTTTTCCATTGGAATCCAAAAGCATCCCGTTGCTGCCCCCAGTATTTTTTCTCCATATGATGTTAGATCCGTCCTTGGGATTGTAAATCCATGTAACACTTTCAGCGCATTGGGAATACAGCAACCCTTCACTTGTCCATGTAGGACCTTCAGTCAAATTATTTTGATCGGCTATTTTTTTCCAATTTAAATCTTTCATAATTAATCTCCTCTCGGGTACAGCAAGGATCCCCTAAATCCAGAATTTCTGATTCTGTAAAGGTGTCCCTCCAGGCTGGTTACATAAATATCTGCAAGATCCTTGCCTCCAAACGTTATATTGGAAGGCCTCATGCAAGGTGTCCTGACTGTTTCAATTATTCTGCCTTTCGGATTAAAAATATATATCATGGGGCCCGGCCCGGATACCTCCCATCCGCAAGTAGCTAATATGTTTCCTTCAGAGTCAAGCGTCATGCCGTCTATTCCCCTATGGGGGCCAAAATCATGCAGAACTTCATATTTTCCAAGAACTCCATCATCTAGGACGGGATAGGATCTCAACTGCCTTCTTTGATTGCCGCTAAAATCGCTTTGAGCTACAAATAGATTTTTGTAGTCTTCGGAAAAAAGAATTCCATTGGGAGAAGAGCAATCAAATGTCATTCTTTTAGTTTCATAATTTCCATCTCGGGACTTTGAAGCCCTTATCACAGAAGAAAAGTGCAGGTCTGGCTTATTATCAATAGAGGATATCTGGTCTGAAAACCAGATATTATCCTCTAAATCAATTGCCAAGTCATTGGGGGCACTTAGCTTCTTGCCCTGAAGTTTGTCCGCAACTACAACGGCTACCTTATTATCATATCTTACAATTCTTCTGCCCTTCTGCTCACATCCAAACAGTTCTCCTTTTGAATTATAGTTCAGACCATTTACACCCAAAGTTCCCTCAATATCAATCGAAATATTATTAGTTGACGGATCCAGCTTTAAGATCCTGTTTTCTCTGCCGTCTGTAAAAAGTATATTCGTACCGTTCCAAACAGGCCCCTCCGTAAGGTTTCCGTTCGCTCTTTTTAACTCTTCAAATTTCCACATATTTCTTTCAAATTATTATAAACTTCTTACAAATATATAAGAAAAGGGAGGTCTTATGAAGGTTCTTGTAACAGGAGGTTCTGGCATAGTAGGTCATTATGTTATAGACGAACTGCTAAGAAACAATCATGAAGTGGTAAATGCGGACAAGGTAAGGTGGGGTGCACTTTCACATAGCGGCACAACAGCTACGGCCAAGGCTGATGTGGCTCTCGAGATGAGAAAATCATGGGGAGAATTGCCGACTTTTTTTGAAGTTGATGTAACCGATTACGGACAGGTAGTATCTGCAATGGAAGGATGCGAAGGAGTAATTCATTTGGCGGCTTGTCCTAGCGCACAATACTATACTGAAGAATTCGTATTCTTCACAAACACAACATCGATGTGGAACATATGTCGAGCAGCCGAGCAGCTGGGAATAAAAAATGTCCTTCTCGGATCGTCCTATAATTCAATTGGCGCAATGGGAACAGCAGCGAGATGGGATAAAAATGAGGTGAAGCCCCCTGAATATTTTCCAATAGATCAATACCAAGGAACAAGATCTGAAGATCCTTACTCAGTAGCCAAATGGATAGGAGAACAGGTTGGGGATGCCTTTGCGAGAAGGAATCCAGATATGTCTATAGGAAGCATGAGATTCAATGGGATGTGGGATGATGAAAAATTCAAGGAACTGAACAAAAATCCAATTTCAAATGCTTGGGAGAGATGCCAAGGATTTTGGACATATCTTCACATAAAGGATGCGGCAACCGCATGCAGAATGGCAGTTGAAAAACCTAATTGGAAAGGCCACGAAAAATTCTTCCTTAATGCGAAAGACACAATGATAACAATCGAGACAATGGAGGCCATAAAAATTGTATATCCTGACGTCGAGTTAAGAGAGGAAATTACCGGGCACAATGCTCCCCTTAAAATAGATCTTGCTAAAGAAAAGTTCGACTGGGAGCCTAAATTTTCCTGGAGAGATTCTATCTTTGGCTAGACAACATTCTGAGACTGTTCTCCCAAACCTTCTATACCAAGCTTCATAGAATCTCCAGCCTTTAGGTAAGTCGGGGGATTCATTCCTGACCCTACGCCTGGAGGGGTTCCAGTAGAAATTATATCTCCGGGCTGAAGAGACATAAACTGACTTAGATAACTAATTGTAAAAAATACTTTGTGAATCATGGTATTCGTATTGCCATCCTGAACTCTTTGCCCATTAAGCTCAAGCCAAAGATTCAAGTTTTGAGGGTCTTCTACTTCGTCCCTTGTAACTAAATATGGACCAATTGGACCGAAAGTATCACAACTTTTTCCTTTTACCCATTGGCCTAATTTCTCCAATTGAAATTCTCTCTCACTAAGATCATTTATTACGCAGTATCCAGCAACAAAATTTTCTGCCTCTTCCTCAGAGATATATTTTGCTTCTTTTCCAATTACTACTCCCAGCTCCACCTCCCAATCAGACTTTACAGAATTTTTAGGAATAACCACTTTATCGTTAGGGCCACTTATTGCGCTAGTAGCTTTCATGAATAGGATTGGTTCTGCAGGCGGGTCCATTCCGACCTCTTTTGCATGATCAGAATAATTAAGTCCTATACACAAAAATTTTCCTGCGTCTCCTACGCACGGCGCATAATCTATATCTCCTTGAACTAAAGGCAATGAATTGAGATCCGAATTCTTTATTGTGGAGAGAGCTTCGTCTGTAATGGTTTGTCCGTTCCAATCTTGTACTAATCCTGAAGCATCTCTTGCAGAACCTGAGTCGTCTAATATTCCAGGTTTAACTTTTCCGTTTTCTCTATACCTTAGCAGTTTCATATTGTCCTCTTATATTGTTTTTTCATTTACATTAGAATACATTTTTAAGTTAAAAATTCCAAACAGAAATTAGGATTTAATATGTCGAATAAGAAAATAGTAATGATAAAAAAACCAATAGATTTTCCTGAAGAATCCAACTTTAAATTAATTATCGAAGATTCTGTTGACTTAAAGAAGGGTGAAGTCAGACTTCAAACTTTGTGGCTATCTTTGGATCCATATATGAGGGGCGCCATGAATAGAATTGGTGAGGGAGAAACAATGGTTGGAGAGCTAATTGGAAAAGTGACACAGTCCAAATCTGAAATCATTCCTGAGGGAACTATTGTTCTGAGCAAAGCCGGATGGCAAACAAGTCCTGTGGTAAATGAAAACGATATAAAAATTGTTGATTCTAGAATAAGCCCATTAAGCTTGGCTCTTGGATCAATTGGCATGCCAGGACTAACTGCATACTTTGGTCTTACAAAGATTGGAAAGCCTAAGGCAGGAGAAACAGTAGTTGTATCTGCAGGAAGTGGTGCCGTGGGTTCTGTTGTTGGGCAAATTTCAAAAAAATTAGGATGTAAAGTAGTTGGAATCGCTGGTTCAGATAAGAAAGCAGAATACATGACTAACGAATTAGGATTTGACCATGGCATAAATTATAAAAAATCGGATTGGGTTGAGAGTCTTAGTAAAAGTACCAAGGACGGAGTAGATATTTATTTTGATAATGTGGGTGGAATAATTAGCGACGAAGTAATCGATAGAATTAACGAAAAGGCCAGGGTACTTATTTGCGGGCAAATTTCTCAATACAACAATTCTGAAGTTGAGTTAGGGCCAAGAAATTTAAAGCAATTTTTATTTAAGAGAGCAAAATTGGAAGGATTTATGGTTTACACCTATGAGGATAAGTACGAAGAAGGGTTAGATTTTCTAATAAATATGTTCAACCAAGATGAACTAAGATTTAAGGAAACTGTGATTGAGGGAATAGAAAATACCCCTTCTGCCTTTTCAAAGTTATTTACTGGAGAAAACTTCGGAAAGCTAGTCATAAAAGTTACGTAGCATAATCAATCTTTGGACTTAGAAAGAAGGGCAAAGATTATCGAAATTAAATTAATTCCTAATAAAGTAAAATATGTATTTCTAAATCCGTTCATAAACGCAAAAATTTGATTGCTATCATAATAATCTGTGGAAGAAAAATCTGGATTCAAATTCAAATTTATAAAAGACAAAGTAATTACACTTGAAGCTATAGCTATTGAAGTTCCCATAGCTATTGTTCTAACAAGATTTATTAAAGCGGAAACAGAACCATACATATACTTTGGGACTAATGAAACAGCCTGGCTTCCATTAGGAGAAGCCCAAATTCCCATGCCAAGACCATGAAAAACCAATATAGATATCAATAATAAATTTGAAGAATCTTTTGACAATTGAGAAAACATAATTCCAGCCAAGAAAACTATTATTAGTCCTAATAATATAAAAGGCTTTTCTCCAAATTTATCTGACATCCTGCCACTTACGCTTGCTGTTATTGCCATTCCAACTGCGCCAGGAAAAATTAAAAGTCCGGCCTGATCTGCAGAGATTCCCTTTACCATTTGAATATAAAACGGCATAAGAAATAAAGTAGAGCTTCCTGCCAAAAATCCAAAAAGTCTAGTTCCCATTGAGAAAATAAATCTAGGGTTCTTCAATAAAATAGTGTCTAGAATCGGGGTATCCGCCTTTGATTCAACATAAATAAATAATGAAAAAAGTATAAATACTGCGAATATGCTCCCAATTATTAATAAAAGAGACATCGAGATAATACTAAAATTAATTGAAAAAAGTAAAACGCTAAATGCAATGGCTGATATCAATGACCCAGCATAATCAAAATTGCCTGAATTTTTTTTCCTAGATGCATCTACAATATTCGGATCTAAATAATAAAATCCTAAAATAAAGACTGGAACGCTTAATATGAATTGAGTTAAAAAAATTGATTCCCACCCAAAATTAGAAACTAAGAATCCACCAAATATTGGTCCTGAAATAGCAGCTAACCCCACTGTGGTTGTATTTGCACCTAGCCCAGTTCCTCTTTCTTTATCTCCAAATATCATCATAACCATAGCTAATCCTGTACTCATTCTCATAGCCGCACCTATCGAAACTATGATTCTTAGAAAAAGTAAAAGAGGAAAGTTCTGAGAAAAAGAACATAATAGTGACCCAACAGCCATTATCACAACTCCAAATAAATAAAGTCTTTTTCTTCCTATTCTGTCTGACATATTGCCAGCAGGTAAGAGTATCGCAACGACTGTAATTGTAGAAACTAATGAGACCCACGCGGCTTTTGAAATATCTAATGAAAAATCTTTTGAAATTTGAGGGAGAGCCATGCCTATCATGCTCCCATCTAAAACTGCAGAAAAAAGACCAATTGCAATTGCAGAAAATGGTAGCCACTTTCCCTTAGAGGTTTTCATTCTAATTTATCAGCTAAATCCTTACAGTTATTAAGTAAATCTTGGCATAAAATTACCGAATTGCCAGCTATTACATAGGACTGATAAGAGACACGATTATTTGTTGACGTAATTATTCCTCCCTTAGAATTTGCATTTACTGCCCTACCTACAGCGGTTTCTGCGCTTTTTGCTCCAGAAGTCGTAGCTTTTGAATGATCTCCATAAAATCTAATTTCTATATCTTTTTTATTATAGAAGCCATACCAAATTTCCTTGGCATCAGGAGTTAAAAGTTTTCCTTCTTTATCTAAAGCATCTGTCATAAATGATTTTGATTTTTTCCAGCCTGCATTTACAAAACTTTCAACATCGAAATATTTATCTTCCTTTGTAATAAAAAAATAAGAAAACTCATCAGAAGAAGTGCTTGTTTTATCCTTGGAAATATCTCCTGAAGCACAACTCAAAAATATTAATGAAAGTATATAAAATAAAAATAAATTTTTACGCACAATCAACAGATTGATTAAAATTGAATTCTGACATTCCGTCCTGATTTATCTCACTCATCTTTATTCTTGTATCTTCCCATAAATCTTTCCATTTCCCTGGATCCCTAAATTCAGAAGATACTTTGTTTCTACTTCTTGCAACAAAACCTGGAAAAATTTCTCTGCCTGTGTCCTGACCAACTGGATTATATCTCAAATCAAAGCTCCATCTTATATTGTCGCTTATGTTTGATAGAGAAGCATGAACAGTTTTTTTATGCAATATAACTAAATCTCCTCTATCTAAAGGGACAGGCACTGCCCCATCTTCGTCAAACAAATGTTCTGGAATCTGAGTCAAACCTAAATTTTTATAATTTACACAATGTCTTAGCAGTCCTCCTTTATGACTTCCAGGCACAAGCTTCAGAGGCCCAGCTTCTACAGGCGCATCAAAAATAGGAAACCAAACAGTTAACATTTCTGTTTCCTGAGCTTTTTCATGAACCACTCCTTCATCCTGATGATATTGAGTAGCGCCTATAATTGGCTGCCCAATCTCATTCTTAGGAAGTAATTTTTCAGGAGGTTTTATTCTTACATGCTGAACTGGGTTTGAATATATCTCTGAACCAATAATTGATTCAACTACATCTAAAATTTCTTCACATATAAGTGCATTAAAAACAGCTTCCCCAAACCACATAGGAGTATCTTTTTGTACGCCTTGAAAAGGCAATGAAAAATCAAAATACTGTGCATGCACTTCGCCTGTTTCTTGCATTACCTTTGTAATTCTCTCACCAAAATTAAGTTTTTCATAGCTTGAAGAAAGCCTGTTTTCTTTAACTAACTCTGAACATAAATTGTCCAACACAGAATGATATTCATCTATTATTGGGTCTAATATTTTTTTAGGATCAAAAATATTCTTTAAGGGTAAAAAACCAAATTCATCAAAATAGTCTAGCTGTTTTTCAGTTAATTTAGGCATATCTAATCACACTCTCAGTTTTTAAAATATTAATTAAATATAACTTAAAATTCAAATTATAAATTACTAAAGTATGTAGTATTATAAAATTATGACTAATAGATATAAAAATAATATTGCTGAATCTGCCAATAAGCATATGTATATTGGAATGATTAATGAGTCTAGTTTAGAAATAGAAGGCGGGCCATTAATAGTAAAAAAAGCAGACGGAATTTATATTACCTCCCATGACAATGAGGAATATCTAGATGGTATAAGCGGAATGTATTTTAGAAATGTTGGTCATGGAAGAGAAGAAATAGCCAAAGCAATATATGAACAATTAACAAATGTAAGCATGAATGTTTATGCCGGCATTACTCCAGTGGCTGTTAAATTAGCAAAAAAAATTGCTGATATTACGCCAGGCAATCTTAACAAAACATTTTTTTGTCAGGGAGGATCTGAAGCAAACGAATCAAGTTTAAAAATGGCTCAAGCATATCATGTAAGAAATGGGGAAAGAGGCAGATATAAAATAATTTCTAGGAACTTTTCATATCATGGTTCCACTTATCAAACAATGTGGCTAGGTGGCCATCCTGGATTCCCAAGAACCGACTATCATCCTGCGCCAACAAACTTAATACACGTTGATCAGCCAAATTATTATAGGAGGCCTATTAAGGATCAAAGCACTGAAGAATTTGCTGAATATCTAGTTAAAGACATAGAAGACAAAATTCTATTCCATGGGCCAGATTCAATTTCTTGTTTTTTGGGAGAGCCTATTTCTCAACCACTTGGAGGTGTTGTTCCTCCGGATAACTACTGGCCAATGGTAAGAGAAATATGTGATAAATATGGAATACTATTAATATTTGATGAAGTAATTACAGGGTTTGGAAGATTAGGAGAATGGTTCGGTTCTAATATAGCTAATGTTACTCCTGATATTATGAGTTTCGCTAAAGGTGTGACAAGTGGGTATTTTCCTTTAGGAGGATCCATTTCTACAAAAAAGATATCAGATTCTTTCCTTGGTGATCCTGCGAAATCATGGTCTCACATGTATACATATTCAGCACATCCTGGAGGTGCTGCTGCAGGCTTAAAAAATCTTGAAATTGTTGAAAGAGAAAACTTAGTTGAAAATGCAAAACAGAGAGGCCAACAGCTATTTGATAATCTTTCAGAAATAAAAGATAAATATAAAATTGTTGGAGATAATAGAGGCATAGGCCTTCTCCAAGGATTAGAAATAGTAAAAAATGAAGAAACCAAAGAACATTTTGATACCTCTCTTCATTTAAATCAAATTCTTACAGAGAAATTAAAAAAGCGCGGCATCTGGATTAGAGTACCTGCATACATCCTGCCAATTGCACCTGCTCTTACTGTGACAAAAGATCAAATAGATCAAATTTGTGCTGCAGTTGATGAGTCACTTGGAGAATTAGAAAAAGAGATTTCTTAGTACAGGTAAGAATAGCTTTCTTTCAGATACTTAAAAGCTGAGTAAACTCCTATAATTGCTCCGATTAATAATACAGATAAAGAAAATTCATGAAAATAGGTCCAAATGGCTAATGTAGAATCTTTCACCAACGGTGCGCCAACTACTAAACTTATTCCACTCATTTGAATAATAGTCTTAACTTTACCTAGGCTTGAGACTTCAACCAATTTTCCTTTCTCTGAAGTAGCCATCCATTCTCTTAAAGACATTATTAATATTTCTCTCGAAATAATTACTACAGAAATAACAAATAAGGCATTAGAATCTCTATTAAATACTAAAGATATTAAGACTAGAAAAACCAGAAATTTATCAGCAATAGGATCAAGAAAAGCTCCAAATTTGGAAGGATTTTCTTGTCTTCTTGCAATTGCACCGTCTAATGCATCACTCAATGAGCCTGCGACAAATAAGATAACAGAAATTAGCGTAAAAAAATTAGAATCATAGCATATTAACCACGCTACAATTCCAGCTAAAATAAATCTTGTAGATGTAATTATTGTTGGAAGATTTCTCATGCTCATAAAATTAAGTTTAGTCTAAATTGACAGGGAGTCCTTCCAGATGACCTTTCTTATGCATTACTTTCCACTCATCCATAAAAATCTTATTCCATTTATCTGTATAAGTATTCTTTAGCATTTCTTGAAAAACTGGCCAAAAAACTATTATTCCATCTGCTCCATCTTTAAGAACTGAATGTGCCACATCTACAGATCTAACAAGTGCAGCAGTAATTTTTGGTCTCTGATTCCAATTTTTAAATGTATCCACGCAATCTTTAACTAATTTAGATGGGCTTACTCCTATCTCTTTCATCGGCTCGCAAAATGGAAGGATATGGTCTGCTCCTGCTTGAGCCACAGCTACTGCTTGATTTAATGAAAACACTGTTGTGCAAAATGTTTCTATTCCTTCTTTTTTGAGAAATGAAAAAGCATCTAATGCAATCTCGCTACAAGGGATTTTTAAAATTATCTGATCAGACATCTTCGTAAATACTTCTCCTACATCAAGAAGTTCTTGAGTTGATTCTCCGTCTATTTCAATTGCAATTTTTCTATCAGTTATTTCAAGATATTTCTTTGTAAGGTTTATCAAAGATCCATATTTTTCAGTCAATTCTCTTTGAACAACTGTATTTGTAACAATTCCTGCAACACCAGAATTCATCCAACTTTTTAGATCTTCTGGATCTCCAGCAAGCCATATATCAGGACTTCTTCCTTTGTTCATATTAATCTCCTAGTCATCTGGTTTATCCCAACCGGATCTTCCTCCACATCTCAAGCATCTTCGCACTGTAAAAATCTCCTCAATATCTCCATCTTCTACAACATAATCTAAGATTACTCTCAAAGCTTTTGATCTGTCTGCAAGCTTATATTTATCAGCTAAATAATCAAGCATGCCAATCATGTCTTCTTGTATGCTAAATAATTCTTCTTTCTTTATGCCTGCCATACAATTCACTTAATACAGTTTTATCCTACTTAAAGGTTAACTTTTAATTATTTATTAATCTACCCTGTATTTCTTAACAGCGTCTTCATTTATCTCGATCCCGAGGCCACTTTTAGTTGGCAATTGGATAAGCCCATTTATAAAGTCAAAACCTTCAATCGCCAATTCTCGCCTAAGTGTTTCATGGCATAGCTGCGGAGGCAGGTATTCGATAAATCTACAAGAAGGAGTATTAAAAGCAAAATGAGCAGTTGCACTAATTGAAATAGAAGTTTTCCAACAATGCGGCACAATTATTATATTATTCTCATCAACAATATTTGAAACTTTTTTTGCTTCTGTTAACCCTCCTACTCTTCCTATATCAGGTTGAGCAACATCAACTTTACCTCTTTCTATTAAGTCTTTAAATTCGTGTACAGTACTGAGCCATTCCCCTGCAGCAATTTTCATAGGAGCCTCCTCGTGCATTCTCGCATAATCATCAAGATTGTCGGTCCATACCGGAGTTTCTAAGAAATAAATGTTAAATTCCTTCCAATCTTTTACTGTTCGGAGGGCTTGCTCAGCAGTTTCCCATTTGTATTGAACATCTACCATAAGTTCAATGTCAGGCCCTAGAGCTTTTCTAACAGCTTCTATCACCCTGGTATGTTTATCATCATCTTCATCCATTCCGTTATGAGAATATGGTCCATTCATAGTAACTTCTGATTTCACAGCCTTGAATCCCAAATTTTTTGCTTTTTCAGCCCACTCAACTAATGAATCTCTATATTCTTCAAAACTAGTACCTAATGGTTGTAGAGAAGCATAGGGAGTTATAGTCTCATGCACCTTGCCTCCTAATAATTCAAATATGGGCTTATTCTCAAATTTTCCCTTAATGTCCCATAAAGCCATATCAATTGCCCCAATTGCATTCACTCCGGCACCTCTTCTCCCTGTCATAGCAGTGCCTACATATAATGATTTCCAGCAATTATCTATGTCTAACGGGTCCATGCCAATCAATATATCTTTCATTGACTGATCCATTGTATGGGTTCCAGGTGATTGTATTAAAGCTTTTACAACCCATGGATTTGTATCTGTTTCACCATAACCAGTGATTCCTTCATCTGTTTCTACAATTACTAGAACCGTATCTTGAGCTGAGGATGTGAGAGAGACATCAGCATTATCTGCAACTAATACATAAGTCTTTATATCTGTAATTTTCATATGTAAAATATAATATTAATAAGGATAAAATGAAAATTTTAATACCACCAAGTGAAGGAAAATCTTCAAAAAATACAACTTCTATAAAGTTTAAAGATACTAATAGTAAGTTTGAAGATGCTATAAACCACTTAATTATCAAATTAAGTGAATATAAACCTTTGGAGATCCAAAAGATATATGGAGTTACAAATGAAAAGTCTGTTAAATTACATGAACAAAATTTAAATTTATTTGAATCAGAATGTTCTCCAGCAATAGAGAGATATACAGGGGTTGTTTACAATAACTTGAATCCAGAATCTCTAGACCAGAAGGCGAATAACTTCCTAGAAGAAAATTTTTTAATTACGAGTGCACTACTTGGTTTGGTCTCTCCGAGCGACCTAATTCCTCTATACAAATTAAAAATGAATATTCTGAGATTGCATGATTACTGGAATCCATTATTTACAGAGCATCTTAGTAAAGAAGATTTAATAATCGATTTGTTGCCTGAAGTGCATAGAAAATCATACCATTCGAAAAATATTTTTAAAATAAATTTTTATTTCGAAAAAAATGGTAAATTAGTCTCTTCTGGACATAATGGAAAAGCGATTAAAGGAAGATATCTAAGATATATTGTAGAAAATCAAATAGACAATTTAGACGACTTTAAAAGTTTTAATGAAGATGGTTTTAAATGGCAGCATAATGGATTTATAAAAAAAGTTTAGTCCAAAATATTACCTCCATTAATATTAAGTGCTTGGCCTGTTATTTGATTAGCATCTTCGGAAGCAAGAAAAGCAATCGCATTCCCTATATCTCTAGGTTCTTGAGGCCTGCCTAATGGGAAATTAGATTTTATTTGATCCAAAAAAATATCGTATGGATCCATTTCAGAAAAATCTGGATTTAATGCTTTATGATTCTCGGCAATTTTTTGCCAGAAAGAAGTCCATAACCTTCCAGGGCATACTGTATTAACATTTATATTAAATCTCCCTAATTCAATTGCGAGTGCATGAGTAAATTGGATTGCTGCCGCTTTCGAAACCAAATATGGATTTAAAACATTACCTCTCCCTTTGTCTCCAACCCCTCTTGGCTTCCGACCTCCTTGAGAAGAAACTATTACTATCTTCCCGTTTTTTCTATCTATCATGTGATTTTTAACAGAATCAGTTGTATTAACTAGCCCTTTTACATTTACTCTATAGGTGATGTCCCAATCTTCGTCATTATAATTTTTTCGGTCAGAGAATCCTGAGGAGCCTATTGCTCCTGCATTAGGAACGCAAACATCAATTTTTCCAAACTCGCTTATTGTTCTTTCTACGAATTTATTAATATCATCTTTTTTAGTTACATCAACTTCACCAGTTATTATTTCTATATTTTTAGAAGAAAATTCAGTTTCTAATTTCTCTAACTCTTCTCCGTCAAGATCTGATACGGCAAGCTTGGCACCTCTCTCTGAAAATACCTCGGCAGTACCTTTCCCTATTCCTCTTGCTCCTCCAGTTATAAACACAATTTTATCTTCAAATTGATCTTTCATTATTTCTCCCAACTAATTAAAAAAATTATTTAAAGCTATCTTTCTATAATTAAATATATTCAATAAATCTTTTTTGACAAATAAATTATGTATAAGTGCACCTCCTGGAACAATATATTCAACCTTATCAGTAACCTTAGTCTTATCACCTAAACTTGAGAATGAATGAATATGGTGCCATTTAAGATAAGGACCTCTTAACTGAATATCCACAAATTTGTTAGGAGGAAGCCACTCTTTAATCAAACTTTTCCACCTGACAGGTACTCCATGTATTTTTAATCTATATTTGAAGATAGTTCCTTCTTCAACAATCACAGAAGATTGGGACAAAATATTAAAATCTAAAAAAGGCGGAGTAATCAAATTCAAATTTTTAGCTTCAGAATAAAAATTAAACACTTCATCTATAGGATATGTAATATATTGTTCAGTAGATAATTCGAATTTCCATAATCCTACCTTTTTTATATATATGTCATTATTTTCAGAATTCATTGAGTATAAAAATTTACTTACTAAAAATATCAAAAGATAAGTAAGTTTGCTATTGCTTGAATAGGAGTGATTATCTATACTCCCGTTTATGGACGTCCCTTTTAAACTAATGAATTGCAAAAATTAATGTTTGCTATTGGAGAAACATTAGCTTTATTGTCTGCATTTCTTTGGGGGAATTCAGGAGTTTTACTGAAATCTCTCCCCAATAACAAGAGAATATCTTTCATATTCTTAGAAAGTATAATTTCAGGGATTGTAATTTTGATATTAATTTCCACCCTGAATCAGTGGAAAGAATTTGCTGAATTTACTTACATTACTGTCTTTTTCGCTATACTAGCTGCTTCAATTAATCTTGCTGGTTCAGTTTTCTATATTTATACAATTAAACATGTAAAAGTCGGGATGGGATTTGTTATTATAAATAGCCTTTTCCCCTTATTTTCAATTATCGGAAGTATCTTTTTTCTTGGAGATAAATTATCTCTGCCAATTTACCTTGGAGCAGTTTTTATTCTTATAGGAATATCAATTATCGCAATTAAACGAGATCCTAGCTTTAGTTTCTTAGAAGAAGGTTCTGTGATGAAAGTAGCTATAATTTTTTGCACTTTAACACCTCTTTCATGGGCAACTGGAGCATTAATTATGGACCGGCTACTAGATAATCATGCAGTATTGCCTTTGGTATTCATAAGAGCAATAAATACTTTTATTATTTGCATAGTATTATCTGTTCTTATAAAAAAAGTTTCTTTTAAAATTCAAAGAAGTGAAAAAAGGTTGATTTTTGCCTCATTCCTAACTACTGGAGCAATGCTAGGATGGTTCACAAGTCTTAGTTTATCTGAAGCTGCGTTAGTAGTGATATTAGGCAGTAGCGCTCCTATATTTGCTTTACTTGGAGGTTGGTTGTTTCTAAAAGAAAAGATCAATTTGGCAGGTTTTGCTGGAATTGTTTCATGCTTAATTGGAGTTTTAATTGTTATTCTATAATTAGAGTAAATTAGTAATCCACTTACTCATTAGTATTCTTATAATTGATAGTGTTAATGCAGCCAAAAATACGAAGCTTGCATTACCAAATGTTACTCCTCCAAGAGTTAGTCCTAGTAAACATCCGGCAGCAGGAGCATGTTCACAATTTAATACACCCATGAATACAATAAGTAATCCTAAACTTATAGATGAATAGAGATACAAAAATACTAATGGAGCTTCAGTATCAGGGAAAATCAATCCAAATATAAAAGATGCTAAAACTGAAATTACGATCGCTATTGAGTGCCCTCCCATAACTCTACGTGTTTCAGAAGCGTAGGAGTGAGGCGCGAAGAATATAAGCGCAGCAGTCCCTGCAATCCCTGCAATTATTGCACCATCTGTAATACTGCCTTCAAATAATAAAATAAAGAATAAGGCAATAGAGGCAAAAAAAGATTGCAAAAAATATCTTTTTCTTTTTAACTTAAATCCAGGATCAATTAAATGAAATTCTTTATCAAGTTTTAATCTAATTTTCATTCTGTTTATGAATATCGTAAAGTTGGTTGATTAAATTTATAATAAGACATTATGAAAAAATTAATTATCTTACTAATCTCAATTATATTACTACTATTAATAATATATATTGGTCTATCCTTATATATTACTAATTTAGCTTATGCTGCTGAAAGAAAAACCCCCGAAGAAACTCCTCCTGACTATTCTCTGATTTATGAAAATGTATCTTTTAAGTCTTATAGTGAAGATGACATAGAATTAAAAGGTTGGTGGATACCTAGCGAAAAAGAAGATATAGCTATAGTTTGGGTTCATGGACTGGATTCAGAAAGAAGTGGAGGGGAGGGAAAATTAGAGATGATTAAGGAAATAAATAATATGGGTTATTCATTACTTACTTTTGACCTAAGAGGTCATGGGGAATCTGGAGCAGCTCCTCTTGGTCTAGGTGTTCGTGAAAAAGAAGATGTATACGGAGCAATAGAATTTCTAAGTAATGAAAAAAATATTAAAAAAGTAGGCCTGTGGGGAATAAGTTACGGGGCTGTAACTGTAATTGATGCTGGAATCAACGTACCTGATTTAGATGCAGAGATTGTAGGAATAATGGCTGACACTCCATATTTTAGTGTGCTAGAACTTTTAACTAAAGAGGTTGCAGACAGAACTCCAATACCAAAATTTATTGCAGATATATTAAAATTTGGAATTATACAAAGTGGAAAAATGTTGCAGGGCATGAACATAAATGATGTGCCAGAATCAATGGCTAATAATAATAAAATTAACTTCCCAATTTTAATTACTTCATGCAAAACTGATGAAAGAGTTCCTGAGAGCCATCCAAGCAGAGTATACTCTTTCTCTAGAGAATCTTCTGAATACTATGTTTTTGATAAATGCGAGGATCATGGTGAAGCATATGAGACAAACAAGATAAAATATATGGAGCTGTTTAAAAATTATTTTTCTAGCAAATTTTAACAAGTATTTAACAAGTATGGATAAATTTATCGTATAATTTATGTGATGAAAAAAGAACAAAAATGTGTGATATGTAGTCTTCCTCAGAAAGATCACAAAACGAATATGCATATATTTGGAGTGCAAATCGGATGCCCTTGGGATGGAGTAAAGTCTAAAAAATCAACCACCAAGAAAGCTTCAAAAAAATAATTTCATAGGTACCAAATTAAAAATATTTTCCCTATCTTTCTCAGTAAAAATCTTTAATTTTTTCACACCTTCAAGTGCGCTCTTGTATCCCTCTCTATTAGAAACGGGCGGGAAGTCGCTGCCCCACATTATATGACTAGATCCAAATGAACCAAGAGTCATTTTAATTAAATTATTACTATCGGAATTAAATGGCATATCATCATTTAATGAAGGGGGCCTATCATTTAGTTCTCCTAGTCCAGGTATTTTAATAAAAACATTCTTGAATCTAGATAAATCAAGAACTGATTCATACTTTAACAGGCCTCCAGATTTAACATCCGAGTCTTTAGAGACAGCATATGCACCTACTCCAGCCAGGTGTTCAATTATAAAATTTGTATCTCCTGCCTCTTCCACTAGTTTTTTAAATCCTAAAGAAGAAAATTGATCTAATGTTCCTGCCACACTTGCAACTAATTTTAAATCTCCAAGAAATTTACAAAATTCTATACCTGAACTTAGAAATAATTCATTATAATTTAAATATATTCTAATTCCAGAAGCCCCATTTTGTTTTATTTGCTCTGCATGAAGCAATTTATCAGCATCCCATTCAATAATTGGGACAATACTAAATTTATCTGGATAATTTTTTAAGCAGTCAAATAAATAATTATTACCTGAGCCATAATGTTGTATAAGAACAGCTTTTTGTACATTATTTAACTTCATTTGTGCAATGATCATATCTATAGGCTCAAACCAATTTTTGCCTGCATGACAATGTGTATCTATAATCATTTACCCAACCCTTAAACAATGTATTATATGAAAATGAAAAAAATTTATTTCTTTTTAATAATAACTTTATTTTGCATATCTTGTCAGGGGAAAACTGAATTCCAAGAATTATTTAATGAAGGACTCTATGCCGAATCATTTTTTTCTTCATTGGATTTAAAAACTGTATCTTCAAATTCATTTGAGAATGATGAATTGACAAGATTTACTCTTGTAAATCACTTGCCAATCGATAATGAAGAATTAACAAATATTCGAATGGATAACGGTATGCAAATTCAAAGATTAGTTTTATCAGAGAAAGAAGTTGAATCTATGAAAGGAAATTTTAAGGCTTTCGTCTCATCAGGAAAATTTGAATGCTATTACCTTATGGATAACCAATATCCTGAAATTGACTCATCTGAAACACATGGCATGTGCGACCAAATGTCTTCAAGCCTCGAATTATTTTTAGGAGATAATCAGATGAAGTTATTTGGAGTACATACAATCATTGATGGAGAACAATTCACAAATCATAAAGATAAAACAAAAAAATATACGAAGTATTTCAGTGTCCATATGCTAGATAAAAAACCAGATGAAGATTTAGTCTCTAATTTAACTAAAACTTTTTTTCAAGAAGAGACGCTAAATGATGTGAGGGTAGTAGGAAATAATATACTGCAGTGCAATCTTAAGGTTACCTCAATTTCTGAGCCAGATTCTAGTGGGTGCGACGAAATAGAAAATTTACTATTAGAAGGAATTAAGTAATTCGATCATTTCTTTAACCATTTCGAGATTTCAGATATAGAATTAGGGATATCTGAAAATTCTTTTAGCTGCCCTATCATAATTTCTATCATTCCTTCTACTCTTTCTCTTGAATCATAATAATTAGAAATTTTATTCTTAGAAAATCTCTTGTGGGCTGATTTATAATCCCTTGGCTCAACTCTATGATAAATATTCATCAAATCAACAACAGATCTATTTTTAACTGAAAAGAATGTCTTAGATTTCCTAAATTCTTTCCTTAATAATGGCAGAGAATATCTTCTAATTCCAAATCCAACTAAATCACAGCCTTTCAAATGTTTTGAAATCGATTCAGAATAGTTAGAAAATGATTTTTCTTTTTCTATAGTTTTGTTATTAATCCCATGTATTCTCGTAGCCTCCTTGGATATCTTTATTTCAGGATTAATAAGATTAGTTACAAAAATCTTAGTGCTATCTGGTAATATTTTTATAGTTGATATTCTTACTATTCTTGCAGATTTTAGATCTAAGCTAGTTGAAGCTAAATCTAGAAATACTATAGGATTAACCAAGTTAATAAAATCATTAAACATTATAATTCCTAAAAATGGGTATTGATAAATACAGAAAAATAATAAACATAATTAATGAATCAATATACCTTTTTGTTGTTTTTTCAATTCCATTAGTTTTCTCTCCTGAAGAATTTTTAGGATTTTATCAGCTCCCTAAAGAATTCATTTTACATTTTGGAGCTAACCTTCTATTGATATTATTACCAATTATATTTATTTTAAATCCCCATAAGTTAATTTCAAACATAATAAATAATCGCCTAATTATATTTTCAATCTTATTTATACTTTTTTCATATGCTATTTCTACTTTATTCTCTATTTCAATATTAGGAAGTTTGTGGGGTAGAGAATACGGAATGTCTGGCAATTCTTTGCAAACTTTTTTCTCTTTGTCAGTAATCTCAATAAGTATAATTATTACTAATTTTGATAAATCCCAAATAAGAAGATTATTCCTAGCTATTTTTGCTAGCTCCACAATAGTAGGTTCTATAGGATTAATGCAAAACTTTTTTCCAGATATTTTCAAAACTTTTACTTTTTATCATCAAAATAGAGTTGTAAGTACACTCGGAAATCCTATTTACCTAGGATCATATTTATTGATCAGTAATTTATTATCAATAATTTATTTCTTTGGATTTTCAGAAATCAAAATTAATAATAAATACAGCATTGCTTTATTGATAATGGCACTTTCAGTTCAAATTAGCGCTATACTGCTGACTTTAAGTAGAGGCCCTATTATCTCATTCTTTATTGGCTATATAGGTATCACTATTGCGTATTTTTATTTAAAAGATAAATCTATAAAAAACTTAATAATCTTTTTTGTAGTTCCTGTTCTAATTGGAATAGCAATATCGAATATACCTAATAATAATGAAGAAAAATATTTTGATGCATTTGTCGAAAGATCTGGAAGTATATCAAAAGAACTTGAGCTATCTATAGATGTAGAATCAGGGGTTAATATAATTTCTCCTAACTCATTTAATTATAGAGGCGAAAACTGGATAGGTGCATTTAGAATTTTAAAAGGTTGGCCAACAGTTTTAGATAATTCAAATTCTAATTACGGAAGAATGTTTGTTGGGTATGGGCCTGATACATATATCTACGTATACCCTATAACAGTCCCGATTCAAGAAAGAATTGTTATTTCTGCAAACGCACACAATATGTTTTTAAATATATTAATAGAAAATGGTGCAATTGGATTCATATCAATAATTTTCCTAATTTTGGCAATATTAAATAAATTAAGATACAAGTTCATGAATTCCGATAACTCTTTGAAGTTTATTGCTATTTCTTTTGGGGTAATTATTATATCTAGACTAATAGAGCAAACTTTAGGAGTCGCTGTCATAAATGATCTTTTATATTTTTACTTATTAGTTAGCTTAGTAGCTCTATTTACCAAACAAAAAGGCGAAATAAAAATTAATTTAAATTTAGAATCTGCATTAGTCAGAAATGGATTCGGCATAACAATATCTATATGTATTTTATTATCAACAACATTAATAATAAAAGATTATAATTCTACTCTCTCTGGATTCTACTTCGGAAAATCAATATCTCAATTAAATAATAGTGATATAGATAATGCGGTAATCAATTTAGATAAGGCAAGAGAACTGAATGAGCGTTCTGAATATATACAAACAGAACTATTCAAACTTTCTTACAAGATTTATAAATATCAAAATCAAAGAGACTCAGAAGTCGGAGCTAAATTGCTTGCAAGAATATATTCAACGCTCTTATCTCATGAAAAACTTGAGCCTTATTCTTTTAATACTCAAAACTTTCTTACTCAAACAATATGGGAATTGCAGCTCAGAGAACCTGAAAAATTTAGAGAAGAATCAATAGGAAGATACATAAGACTTAGAAATCTCATGCCTCAATATCTGATTACTCAAGAAATTCTATCCAATGTTTTAGTAGGCGTAGGTGAAATAGAATTGGGTAAAGAAGAGGCAAAAATTGGAATAAAAATGAGTGAAATTGGAGGGTTTTTAACACCTCAAAGCTGGTGGGTATTAGGAGAGGCAGAGAAAATAAATGGCAATCAAGATGAGGCAATTAAAGCATTTGAAGAATCAATAATTGCTGGTACTTCTCAAATTGAAAAAGACGATTATCCCGAAAACCGTGCATATGCCTTTCTTGTATTGGCGCATCAATCTTTAACATTAATCTATGAATCTATGCACCACTCATCATCTGAGCCATCTCATATAGAAAAAGCTATTTTTCATCTTGAAAAAGCTCAAAAATATGCTTATAACTCTAATAATGTCCTTCTATTAGAGAGAAGATTTCAGTAAATTATTTATTTTTTTCCGATTTATCAATAAGAAGTATAGAATTTGATATTATCTTTATTTTGCCGAGGTGGCGGAATGGTAGACGCGCTGGTCTCAAACACCAGTAGGGCAACCTGTGCGAGTTCGACTCTCGCCCTCGGCACCAATGCAATAATAGATAACTAATTTATTATTATATAAAATGAAAAATAAACTAAAAAGAAGGCAATATGATTGACATTCCAAAGATAAAAAGACCAAGCAAAGAAATAGTAAAAAAAATAGAAGGATTAGGTAGTGCGACTGTTTCAGGAACGCTATATGGGATGGGAATCACAAACCCTTTCATCATGGGGCCAACTACTAAAACACCAGGAAAGTCAGTTGCAGGTCCTGCTATAACATTACAATTTCTTCCTAAAAGAGAGGATATCTACAATGAAGATGAATATAGTGACCCAGAGCTACAGCTTCATAGACATGCTCTATACCAAACAGAGCCAGGAGATATAGTAGTAGTAGATGCCATGGGAGATATGACTAGTGGAGTATTCGGTGAAATGATGCTTACGTTCTTTCAAGGAAGAGGAGGGGCAGGAGTTGTTATAGACGGATGCATAAGAGACTTTGTGCATGCTCAAGAATTAGAAATTGGCATGTGGCTAAAAGGAGTTACCCCTAACTTTCATACTCAAACAAATAAATACCCTCATGCTGTCAATATTCCCATTTCTTGCGGCGGAACATTAGTAATGCCTGGAGATATAATAGTTGCAGATGATGACGGAGCTGTTGTCGTTCCTCAGAGCATGGCTAATGAACTTGTTGAATCAGCGGGTTCTCATAGTGATTGGGAAGTTTGGGTAAGACAGAAGTTGGCAGCAGGCGGCCATTTAAAAGATTATTATGGGCGTACTGTATGGTCTAAAGAAACAGATGATGAATACAAGAAATGGTGTGAAGATAATAATGTTAAGTACATCTCTCTAGAAGAAGAAATGAAACATAAAAAGAAGTAGTGAGTTGAAATCTATAATTCTTACAATTTCATGTTCTGACAAACCAGGCATTGTTGCTGAAGTTACAAAATTTCTATTTAATAATGGATTTAATATCATAGAATCAGGTCAATTCAATGATAAATATACTGATAATTTTTTTATGAGAACTGAATTTCAATTACATGATAAAAATGATACTTTTTCTGAAAATTCTTTTAGTGATTTGAAAGATAAATTTGATTCGGAGGTTACAAAAAAAATAGGAATGGCTTGGGACATGACTTATGCTGAAGAAAAGATTCCTGCCTTAATATTGATATCCAAAGAAGATCATTGTTTTAACAGCATTCTTTCAAAAATAAATAACATAAACATATCTATAAAGGGAGTCATCTCAAACCATGAAATCCATAAAAAATCCGTAGAACAAAAAAATATAGATTTTTATTACCTTCCTGTAAATAAAGAGAATAAGCAAATCCAAGAAAAGGAGATATTAAAAATTTATAACTCGACAGGTTCTAAATTAATAGTATTGGCAAGATATATGCAAATTCTTTCACAAGATATATGTAAAGCAGTTGAAGGGAATGCAATAAATATTCATCACTCATTTCTACCTGGATTTAAAGGTGCCAAACCTTATCATCAAGCACAAAAAAGAGGGGTAAAAATAATTGGAGCAACTGCTCATTATGTGACTAGCGATTTAGATGAAGGACCAATCATAGAACAGGAAACTTTAAGAGTAAGCCATTCTATGCCAATAGAGAAATTAATTGAAATGGGCAAAGATATTGAATCTATTGTTTTATCAAAAGCAGTAAAACTTCACTGTGAAAAAAGAGTTTTCTTAAACAATAATAAGACTGTGATCTTTGAATAATATTAGACTTACTTGAACTTTTTAATTCAGCAAATATACTTAAAAAATGATAAAAAAAATTATACTCATAAACTTGATATTAATTTTATTGATTTCTTGCTCTTCAGAAAATAATAAAGAGGATATAGATATATCAGATGAGATTAAAACCTCTATGATAACGGAAGAAAATAAAATTTATGAGATTGAAGATTTTAAAAATATTGGATGGAAACAGAATAAGAAACTTAATAGCTCTGACTTTCCAAAAACTATAGGTATTTGGTATGGATTTTTTAATAAACGTGATGTAGAAATATGGATTTATAACTCTCATTCTGATGTATTAGAAAATGGAATGACCTATGCTGAAAAAGTAATAAATAAAAGACCTACTAATAGAGACCCCACTAATCCTACTGAAATTAGATATCATGCATATGTTATATCTGGAAATTCCTTAATTCTTTGCGAGGATAAAATAGAAGACTGCATAGAATTGCTTTCTAAAATTAATTAATTTATGAATTTACACTGGAAAAATAAACCAGAAAAAATAAATTCATTGTCGCTATCTGATAAAAAAATCATCAATGAGTTAAATATATATTCAAGCCATAAAATAAAGAATATTTTAATTAAGTCAGATAATACAGTGGGAATCTCTTCACTTCTTAATTCTAAAGCCATGAATAAAATTAATGACTCAGGTGGCATCAAATTAATTTATATTGATCCTCCATATTTCACAGAGAAATCACAATTGATGAAAAAAACAAAAGAAGAAATAGTTGCTTACGAAGATATATATAATCACTCTCTAGAAGATTATTTAAATGAAATATACATACAAATTAAACTCCTTCATTCCTTACTAAGTAATGATGGCTCTATATATGTTCATGTTGATTACAGGACAAGTAGTTATATTAGAATAATCTTAGATGAAATATTCGGTTATAAAAATCTTAGAGGGTACATAATATGGAATGTTGATAATGGGGCAAAAAGCAAAAAATTCTGGAGTAATCAACATAATGATATTTTAGTTTATTCTAAATCAGATAAATTCATATTTAATTCATCATCTAAACTTCTTAAAACAAAATATTCTGAATCTAGCTTAAAAACTCACTTCAGAAAAAAAGATTCTGACGGGAGAACCTATAGGGAAAGAAAAATTAATTCGAAATCATATAAATATTATGCAGAAGATGGAAAATTAGTAGGCTCTGTCTGGAATGATATTAAATCTATGGAAGCAAATTCACCTTTAATGAAAGAATATACTACTTATCCTACCCAGAAACCAATTAGTCTACTTAGTAGAATCATTTCAGCTTCTTCCCAAAAAGGAGATTTTATCATGGATACATATTGCGGTTCTGGGACATCATTAGCAACAGCAACTAATCTAAATAGGAATTGGATTGGGATTGATCAAAGTGAAAAAGCTATAAAAATAACAGAGTCAAGACTTAACAAAAATTACTACAGGATAGTATAGATTTTTAGGATCCTAAACCTATATAATTTAGGCCTATTTTTTCAACTTCAAATCTGTCCAAAATATTCCTCATATCAAAAATAATATTTGATTCCATCAAGTCTTTTAATTTATTTAAATCAATCGATTTAAATTCTTGCCATTCTGTCATAATAATGGCACAATCCGCAGATTCTGAAGCTAAATAAATATCTTCAAATTGACAGTATTTATTATTATCAACCTTAAATTTAGCAACTGGATCATATGATCTAACTGAGTACCCATCCTTCAGTAACATATTAATTAATTTTATAGATGCCGAATTTCTTATATCATCTGTTCCAGCTTTAAATGCTAAACCTAATATAGTGATAATTGCACCAGAAGAATCAATTTCTTTAGTTACCTTATCTCTTATCAAATCTACTTGCCTTTCATTTCTATCTAAGATCGCCTTCATAAAAGTAGACTCTAATTCAAAGAACTTGCCTAATTCTATAAGAGCTGCAAGATCTTTTTCCAAACAAGGACCACCAAAACCTGGGCCTGGCTGCATATAATTTGTTCCAATTCTTGGGTCTAGTCCCATTCCACTAATAACATCTTTTACATCAGCCCCCACCGATTCACAAATCTGAGCCATTTCATTAACAAAAGATACTTTATTCGCTAAGAAAGCATTTGATCCATACTTTATCATTTGAGCAGAAGGTAAGTTTGTAATAACAAATGGAATTTCTTTTTCTTCAACTGCTATATCTTCTGGAACTGACAGGCTTCTATTAATCAAAGGAGAGTAGAAGTTTTTTAATAAATCTATAGATCTTGAAGAATTTGCTCCTAAGACAATTCTGTCCGGGTTAAAGAAATCATATACTGCTCTGCCCTCCCTAAGAAATTCAGGGTTTGAAGCAATTTCAAAGTCTTCGCCTTCCTTAAAAACTTTACCTAATTCTTCTTTTAGCATATTTACTGCAGTAATAGGCAAGGTGCTCTTGATAACAATAAGAGTAAAAGGGTTCATATTATTAATTAAGTCACTTAAAACAGCCTTTACTTGGGAAAGGTCAATGTTGCCATTTAGATCAGTAGGAGTACCTACAGAAATTATAATAAGATCAGAGTTCTTTATAGCTAAATTAGTATCTACAGAAAACTCAATCATTTTTTCCTGATTGCAGTAATCTAGAAGAGACTTAAGTCCTTCTTCATATATGGGGGGGTCCCCATTTTTTAGAAGGTCAATTTTATCTTTATCAATATCAGTAGCTATTACATTGTGCCCCATTGTTGATATGCCTAATCCAGTAATAAGGCCGACATATCCTGCGCCACCTATTATAGAAACTTTCATATGAACCTTAACTTCAATATTTGCTATAATAACAATTGAAATAACATTAATTTATTTAAACAATAAAGTCTAACAAGAATAATTACAGTGAAAAAATTAATTACAATTCTTATTTTATCAATATCAGGATTAATAATATCTTGTGGTTCTTCAGATGTACTTAATTTTGATCCAGATCCTACTCCTACTCAGATACCTACTCCTACTCCTACTCCGATACCTACTCCTACTCCAGCTGGATATTCTGACACAATAAAAGAGTTATTTTTAGGATTATGTACATCATCAGCTAGTGAAGAATTTTGTGAATGCAGTGTTAATCAGATTGAAGAAAATATTCCTATAGAAGAATTCCCTGTAGAACCCCTTATGGAAAAGGTTCTGAGCGGAGAAATTAATGAAAGTTCTAATCCTTCAGGCTTGGCTAATATTTTTCCTCCAGAAGTAATGCAGACCGTAGCTCCATGTTTTGCTCTTATTCAACCAGAAGAAGAAATAAAACTAGAAGTTGCTGAAGAAGAAGTTGAGGATTTAAAACTGCCTGAAAATACAGATAATTTATCTAAAGAAGATTTATTGATTCCTGTTACAGAGTTATGCTTAAAGCAAGGATCGCTAAAGTTCTGTGAATGTACAACCGAAGCAGTATCAAATAATTATGATGATGATGAACTACTCGAATTAAGAAAAGATTTAGAAAAAGGTTCATTGCCTCCAGCGTTAATTCAACTTGGCATGATGAACTGTGCTATATATATAGGAAAATGAATTTATCTAACTTAAGAAGAATGTATGGCAGCTACTAAATTTCCCATTAAGTTGTTATTAGCATCATTTTTTTTAACAATTTTAATGTTGTGCGTAGGCTTAGGATGCAGTTCTAGTGATGATAAGAATCAAGAGAATGAATCAAGTTCCTCTCAATCAGAAGAAGGAATTGTGCAAATACTTAGCCCAAATAGTTTATACACTGTAGACGATATTATTGCTGCTGGGTGGAAAAAATCTAAAGAACTCTCATCTGAAACACTGCCTGATGCGACTAGTGTATGGTATGGCTTCTATAAAAAGCGAGATGTTGAAGTTAGAATTTACGAATCACATGATTCGGCTATAAATTCAGGAATAGGGCCGGCAGAAGAAGCAACAGGGATGGGGAAGCCTGACAGGACAGGTGAAGGAGCAGGTTTTTTTATGACTCGGATGACTTATGCCGCTTATGCAGTTGTCGGAAATCTTGTTTTGATGTGCGAGCTTGATATCCAAGATTGCCAAGGTTTGATAGATAATATTAAATAGTAGTCTTTATCCATTACGAAGTTTATCTATTTCTTACTCCCATTAATTAATCAAATAGAGTATTAATTATTCAATGAATTAATATTTTCTCATACTCTTGAGTAATTTTTTCAATGGAAAAATCTTTTGATCTTATCCTCGCACGATTTATTAATTCAGCATTATCTCCTGACAATATATCTTCAATAGTTTTAGCTAAATGACTATAGTCACCGACTTTAAATAGCTTTCCATTTACCCCATCATTTAAAATCTCTCTGGGCCCGCTCGGGCAATCAGAAGAAATTACAGGAATGCCGATTAACATTGACTCTACTATTACGTTACCAAAACCTTCCCATATCGAAGACAATATAAATAGTTCAGATTTTGACATAAACTTCCAAGGATTATTTTGATAGCCTAACAATTTTACTCTATCTCCAATATTATTATTTCTAATAAACTTCTCTAAATTATCTCTTTCTGAACCCTCTCCAACAATATATAAATTACAGTTAATCTTAGGATAAATTTTATTGAATGCCTTTAATAGAGTTATATGATCTTTTTGTTTAGTTAGTCTTCCCACACTGATAATCAGCGGCTTATCACTTAATAAATCTGAGTCTATGTCCTCTTGAGCCAAAGATAAAATTTTCTCGTCAGCTGAAGGATTATAAATAGTCCTAATTTTAGATGAATCTAATTTAAAATTTTTAATTAAACTTTGCTTCACGCCTTCAGATATTGCAATTATATTATCTGCCTTTGGGTATAAGAAACTCTTAATATTATTTATTAAGAATCTGGAAAATAATGACCTCTGTGTAATGGATGAATATTTAGGGTCAACAGCTTCTCTGATAATCAGTTTGAATTTATTTTTCAAGTTGATTTTTAGGATGATAGATACTGGAATGTTTTTAACAGCTAATAAAACATCCGGAGAATGTTTTTTTATGAATTTCTTAATTTTGAAATAATAGAGAATATTTTTAAAAATTGAAAAAATTATATTCGAATTCTGATCTATAAAACTTGACCCCAAAGATAATAATTTAACTCTCTCATCAAAATAAGAAATGCTCTCTTCAGAAGGTTTTTCAGAAATAATCGATACGTCCCATCCTCGATCTAACAAACCTCTGGATAATCTACTCATGGATCTTTCAATTCCTCCTTTTTCTAAAGAAGGAATTAGTATAAATAATTTCATTTTAATATGGCTTTGGTGATTCAGAATTAATCACAGAACTCGCAGCTGAAAGGGATGAGCCTTTCTCTACCTCATGATTATTTTTTATTAGTAAATTCTCAAATGCATTAAGAATCCCAAACACATTAGACGCAACACATGATTCGCCCATAAGACCTATTCTCCAAACTTTACCTGAAAATTCCCCTAAGCCCCTACCTATCTCTATTAAATAGTTGCGCAATAATTCTGTTCTAAAATTATCATCATTGATTCCGTTAGGTATCTTTGCCACGGTAAGCTGATTTAGTGCTATAGACTCATCTATAGGGAGTTCAAGACAAAGAGATTTTAAGCCAGATTTCAATGCATCGGACATTAATTCATGCCTCCTAAATTTATTTTCAACTCCTTCCTCAAACGTAATATTCAAAGCTTCCCTTAATGCATAAACTAAATTTACAGGTGTTGTTTGGTGCGCAATATGTTCTTTGCCCCAATAGTTAGAAATACCAGATAAATCTAGATACCATGAAGAGGGAGGAGACTTTCTATTCTTAATATAATTTAATCCTTCTTCGCTAATTGCTACAGGACTTAAGCCTGGAGGGGCAGCCAAACATTTTTGAGTCCCACTATAAGCGTAATCAATATTCCATTCATCGAATTTTATTTCAGTACCTGCAAGAGAAGTCACGCAATCAACCATTAATTTAGCACCATATTTTTTACATAGTTGCCCTATTTCTTCTATCGGGTTAATTACCCCTGTAGATGTTTCTGCATGAATTACAGCAACTAATTTAATATCTGACCTCTTCAATTTATCCTCTAATATCTCTAAATCTACTGCTGTCCCCCATTGAAAATCCAATGTAGAAAAGTTAAGTTTTAATCTTTCAGCCATTAAGGTCATTCTTCTACAAAAATATCCATTATTACAGATTAATACCTCTTCATCATTTTCTGCCAAACAACTAAATCCTGCCTCCATTCCTGCAGAGCCAGTGCCTGCAATAGCAAAAGAAGTGCCTTTAGTATTGTAAAGAACGGAAAGGCTTTCTGAAACTTCATCTAAAATTTCAAAAAAGTCAGGATCTAAGTAACCCATTACAGGATTAGACATTGCCTTTAAAACTCTTGGATGAGCAGAGCTTGGGCCTGGGCCTAAAATTATTCTTCTTGGAATTTGCTTTGTCATTTTTATGTAAATATATATTTAACTTGATAAGTGATTCTACACTCTACATCAATAAACTAAAAAGATTTAATCAATTTTATTTCCAAATTCTTGCTATAATAATTTAAATTATAGTAATGTTTTATTATGGCTAACCTAAATAAAAGATTTGAGATAAATGAATTCAGTGATGCTTTCCTAATTTTTTATTCAATATGGATTTATTCATACAATAATAATTTTTCAACAAAAAAATCATACCTTGATAGTCAATTCAAACTGAACTATGGAATTGGAATTGAAGAATATTTAATCAACAATCCATCTCTAGAAGAAGAGATGAAAAATGAATTAGAAGCCAAAGATTTAATTAATTCTATATTTTCGCTAATACACATACAAAATTCTCTAGATAAAAAAATCTCTAATTATCTTATTGAAAATTATAAACTTGAAAAAACTAGCACTAATCTTGAAAAGTTGTCTCAACACATAAACAAAAAATTAGAAAAAATTGTTTTAACAACTAGATTAGTAAATAAAGAAAAAAATAAATTTTCATCTATAAAAACCTGCAATTCATTATTGGGCATAGCGTGGATAAATATTTCAGAAATTATCTCAAAAAACAAATTGGTAAAAATATGTACATATATAAAATGTAATATGATTTTTGTCTCAAATAGAAAATCTTCTGCATACTGTAATGCTAAGTGCCAAACAAGAGCTAAGTCTCATAGAGCGTATTATGGTGCATCAAAAAAATATAATGAAGGTAAGCTAGAGGTTAATTCAAATACGCCTATTAATGATAAAAATAATGTAAATAGATTGCCTCCTGAGGAATTTAAAATACCTGAAGAATATGAACCTGATTTTGGCTTCTTTGATGGAGAAGATAATAAATTAAAAATATTGGGTAGTTAAATATTAGATAAAAGTTATATAAAATAATAAAATTAATTATTATAGAGAGGAACTAATTATGCATATAAAAAAAATATTATTTATTTCAATAATTTCATTATCATTCTTATTAATTTCTTGCAGTGGCGAGACATCTGGAGATGAAAATTCTGAGGATGGCGGAATTGTGACTTCAAGAATACTAAATGAAAATTCTAATCATTCTATCTCAGATTTTGAAAATGCTGGTCTTAAAAAACCAAAATCAATTCAAGCAGATGCTGTAGATAAAAAAACTGGAGAAAGAATAACACCAGAAGCAACTGAAGTTTATGTAGGGTTTTTTAAAAGCTCTTTAGGCCCTAAAGATATAGAAGTTAGATTTTATGCTAGCTATGAAAATGCTAAAACTTATGGAGTTCCTCCTGCAGAAACAACTATAAGTACTGCCGTTGAGGCTGGAGGAGCTGTAAAAGGTGCAGGAACATTCGCTAAATCAAGTTATGGTGCATATATAGTAAGCGGGAACACTGTCATGTTATGCCAAGTTCAAATAGAAGTTTGTGACGAATTAGCAGCAGGATTAAAATAGTGAAGTCTTATGACCTGCTCCTAAAAAATGGTAATCTGATTGACCCTAAAAATAATTTGAATGGGTCATTTGATGTAGCTATATCCAAATCAAAAATATCAAAAATAGCTAAATCTATAGATCAAAATAAATCTAATACAGTTATAGATGCAAGTAATATGATTATTTGTCCTGGGCTGATAGACCTTCATGCACATTGCTACGGATATTTTGGAGCTATTTTCCCTGATGAAATGTGTCTTCCGTTTGGCACAACAACAATGCTTGATGCAGGTGGGTCTGGATGGAAAACTTTTGATGATATGAAAGAAAAAGTAATAAGTAAGAGTACTGCTAGAGTTTTGTCTCTCCTAAACATTGTAGGGTCCGGAATGATTATAGATAAAGAGCAAGTAGTTTCAGATATGGATCCGGTTGCTACAGCAAATAAAATAAACGAAAGAAAAGATTTAATTGCTGGCGTCAAAGTTGCGCATTTTGAAGCCAATTCATGGCAAGCAGTAGACAAGGGCAGAAAAGCTGCAGAATTATCTGGAACATTCATGATGGTAGATCAAAACCCAATCAAAGGAAGGTCAATGGAGGATTTGCTATTAAATCATATGGTAAGCGGAGATATATTAACTCATATGTATGCATGGGGCAAACCAATAATAGGCCCAAAGTCAACTGTGGAAAACTTCTTCCTGAAAGCAAGAGAAAATGGAATTATATTCGACTTAGGTCATGGCGCAGGTAGCTTTTCGTTCTCCATGGCTAAGCCAGCAATAGAACAAGGATTTCATCCAGACACCATAAGCACTGATCATCATAGAGACTCTTTATTATCTAATCATTCAAATATGCCAAATTGTATGACCAAAATGATGCACTTGGGCATAACTTTAGAAGAAGTTATAAAAAAATCTACTCTTAATCCGTCCGAAGTTCTTGGCCTACCAGAATTAGGACATTTAGGAGAGGGTTCTGAGGCTGATATAGCAGTATTAAAAATTATTGAGGGTGATTTTGGTCTTATTGATAATGGCCTTACAGGAAATAGGAAGTTAAATACTTCAAATATTATTGAAAATCAACTAACAATAAAAGGTGGAAAAGTAGTTTGGGATAGAAATGGATTGTCTTTTGGGAATTACGAAGATACTCCTAAGCCAGATTACGATAGTATCTATTAGTCGGTCGCCCTACTCAATAGTATATTGGGCAGTATCAACTGCTTTCCAATTTTTAAACTGATATATACTTTGATTTCCTTCAGGATCGATAATCTTAACTATAGGGTTATATGTCCAATAAAACCAATTGGTTGGAGTTCTAATTGATAATTTTGAAGTGTATATTATAGGCCCTTCCCATCCTTGTGTTGCTATAGCCGGTATCCATTTAAACTCAGCATGGATGTAATCATTAAGCACAGGCTGTGCAATTAATGCTGCAAAACCATTCTCTCCACTTTCTTGCCAGCAAGTACTAGCTTTTGGATAACATAGATCAATCTCTGCCTTTAATTCAGATGCTTTATAACCTGAAACAAAACTTAGGCCAATATCGTAATTTTTTGATGAAGAAATATCATATGTGCCGACTGATGCTCCTGAATTAATTTTGCACGCCTCGCTATTAGGATCGCATATCCACTTTTGTTCTATATCACTAGGTAACTTAACAAGTTTAACAGCTGGGGTTGGGGTTGGGGTTGGGGCGATTTCAACTATTTTTTCTACAGGAACTTCAACTATTTTTTCTACAGTAACTTCAACTATTTTTTCTACAGGAACTTCAACTATTTTTTCTACAGGAACTTCAACTATTTTTTCTACAGGAACTTCAACTATTTTTTCTACTTCTATCACTCTTTCAGCCAAAGGATTACTATTATTGTATTCATCCACTGCTTTTTCGACAGCTTCTTCTATTATAGGTTCATAGATACTCTGACAGCCTCCAATTAGTGCTGAAAAAACAAATATAGATATTAATAAAAAAAATTTCATATGAGTATTATATTTCAGTATGTTGATAAATTCTAATTATTAATAGCTTTGTATGGTTCCCGGGCTTGGATTCGAACCAAGGTTAGAGGATTCAAAGTCCTCTGTCCTACCACTAGACGACCCGGGATCCTTAATTGAATATTTTGAAATTAAGTTAGATTAACAATATATTTGCAAATTTATTCTACTACAAATATTACCCCTCTACCCTTTGCAACCATTGCTGCTCCAGATAGATCTGGTCCATAAGTAAATCTGCCTACTTTTGTGAATAAGTGTTCATACTTTGGATTTTCCTTAGCTCCCAATTTTCTTCTAAGTCCTCCTGAGTTAAAAACTTCCTCTTGATTTTCATCAGAAAGAATCCCATATGGAGTTCTTTGTGTATTCTCCCAAATAACACTTGTGCCTAGCTTTATAACCACCACCTCAGGTTGGTAATAACCTTCATTTAATATTTCAACAGTAACAGTTTCAGTCGAAGGTGTAGCATCTACAGGAACTTCAGAAGGCAAGTTAAATTCAACTTCAACTCTATCTAAGTCTTTAAGATCAATAGACTCTCCTCTTTCAGCTGCCGCAGTTGCCTCAGCAACAGCAGTTGCAGCTGCCCTTTCAGCTGGCCTTAAATCAAGTTCTCCGCCTGCTGCCGCAGTTGCATCCATAGAAATTTTTCTCTCAGCTTCTGCAGTTGCTGTGCTTGAATCATTATCCAATTTTTGTTCAGTTGTTGTAGTTTGAATTATATCGTAGGTATCTAGTCTTTCTGCACATGAAATTATAAGACCTAACATAAAAATCGTGATCACTAAACTAAAAACAATAGACCTTTTCATTAATCTACCTGTCTTAATCTTGGATCAAGTCTATCTCTTAACCAATCTCCTAAGAAATTAAGGCTTATTACGACTAAGAATATCGCACCAGAAGGAACCAAGGATTGCCACCATGCGCTACTTAGATAATCTCTTCCTTCATTAACCATTACACCCCAAGCAGGAGTTGGTGGTTGAATACCTGCTCCTACGAAACTCAAAGTAGATTCAGCAAGGATTAATCCGCTTGTGTTCAAAGTTGCAATCACTACTGCTGAATTTAAAATACCTGGAAATAAATGCCTTACTATTATCCTAAAATCTGATGCTCCACATATCTTTGCTGAAGCAACATAGTCAATTTCTTTTAACACTAAAATTTGAGCTCTAATAATTCTTACAAAATTAACCCAAGCGACTAAAAACAAAACTACTATCATTATCTCTAACCCTCTTCCAAAAATCAGGGTTAATATAAGCGCAACCATTAAAAAAGGTAGGGCATTCCAAATATCAACGATCCTCATTAAGACCTCATCAATTATCCCACCATAATAGCCAGATATCATTGCAAAAGTTAAACCGAAAGCCATTCCAGTAGTAATAGAAATTGCAACGACCATCAATGAAATCCTAGAACCATGCAATAATCTTGTAAATATATCTCTACCGGCATGATCAGTTCCCAAAAAATGATAACCATTTACTACATCTGGTTTTGAAACTTGGATGGTAGTATATTCTGAGGTGCTAAAAAGAGGCAGATGTCTGTCATTAATATTTCCTATATCTCTTTCATAAGGTGTCACATATGGTCCAATAGCTGCAGATATCAACAATAAAATCAATATAAATACAGGAATTACTGGATATCTTCTTAAAAATCGCCACCCCATTGTTACATATCTCATCTACTTCTCCCCTCCTGTAAGTCTTACTCTAGGGTCAATTACTGTATAAAGAAGATCTGCTAATAGAGCAAAAATTACAAATATAACTACAAAGAAAAACACTGTGCCTTGAAGAAGAGGAAAGTCATTATCGTTAACTGCAGTAAACAAAGCATCATAACCAATTCCAGGCCATCCGAAAATGATTTCTATTACTAAAGCACCATTCAGCCATCCAGAAAACAATAGTAGTGCTGAAGTAAGAGGCGTAATCAAAGCATTTTTAAGAGCGTGTTTGTATATTACTGTATTCCACCCTACTCCTTTAGCTCTTGCTAATTTTACAAATTCAGAATCTAGTACCTCAAGCATAGCTGATCTTGTTAGCCTCATAAGTCCTGCAGCTGCGGGCCAACCTAGCGCAATACAAGGCAGTATATATGTTTTAATAGAGAATTTAGGCGGACGACCTGCGGCAGGAAGCTCAAAAGGGGTATCTTGAAGCCATACAGCAAATATCACTATCAATAACAAACCAATCACAAATGGCGGGGCACCCTGACCGACTATAGCTACACCTCTACCTATGTAGTCCCAAAAGGTTCCTCTTTTAACTGCTGCAAGCACACCTGTTGGTATTCCAAGTAATATCGCAAACGTCCAGCCCCCAATCGCTAGTTCAATTGTTGCCCACATTCTTCTCTGAATTATCTCTCTCACAGGTACTTGTTGAGCTAGAGACACCCCAAAATCACCCATAAATGCACCTGATATCCAGTTCCAATATTGAACTGGCAATGGATCATTAAAGCCCATTTTTTCGCCTAACATTTCCCATTGTTCTTGAGTAAGTCCATAGCCAGAATCTGGAACATAAAGTTCTCTTGGATCGTTATGAAGTTGCACCAATAAAAAAATAATTAAAGTTGCACCAATTATAGAAACAATTGATGAAACTAATCTCTGAGATAAAAATCTTATCATGCTATATTCCCGCCAAATTCACTTTCATCTCTTTTGTAGCAATGCTCCAAGGTGTTTCTACAACCCAATGGTCCTTCTTGCCGACCTGCACTAAAGGAGGTCTATTATTTGCATATTTATGCTTTGTATCTACTTTTAATGGAGTTCTGGTCTGAAAAACATCTCCTGAAGGAGGATTAATAGGAGATACTACCTCTCCAGGCAGAACAAGTTCATCTCTATCAATATCAGGATGGCTTGGTAATGCTGCAGACATAAGAGCATTTGTATATATATGTTGAGGGTTATTAAATACTGTCTCTGTATCGCCCATTTCTTGGATCACACCTAAGTACATAACTGCAGTTCTATGGCACATATATCTCACTGTTGCGAGATTATGTGCAATTAAAACATATGCCAAATCATGTTCGTTCTGTAAATCTACCAACAGATTCATTATTTGAGCTCTAATTGAAACATCCAATGCCGAAACAGGCTCATCAAGAATAATTAATTTAGGGTTCAAAGCAAGTGCTCTGGCTATTCCGATTCTTTGTCTTTGCCCTCCAGAGAATTCATGAGGATAAAAATTTGATTGGTACTCATTTAACCCTACTTCTTCAAGAAGATCACCAACTCTTTTAGTAATTTGCTCCTTGGTCATTGTAGTAGCAATTTGAAGTGGTTCTCCAACTATATCTCTTACTCTCATTCTAGGATTTAAAGATGCCCAAGGATCCTGAAAGACTGCCTGAACTGATTTTCTATATTCAACAAGTGCTACTTTTGACATCAATGCCACATCTTCACCTTGGAAATAAATTTCTCCAGCCGTTGGATTTTCTAATTGTAATATTAATTTTCCAGTAGTAGTTTTACCGCAACCAGACTCTCCAACTAACCCAAAAGTTTTACCTTTAGGCACATCAAAACTCACATTATCAACAGCTTTTAGAAGATCGGTCTTTCCAATTATATCTTTCCCAAAAAATGATAACGCCTTATTAACCTCATAATGTTTTCTAAGATTACGAACCTGCAAGATCGAATCTTTAGTTGGGGTAGTGCAGCCTAGTTCATTAGGCACAATATTTTTTGTGTTTATCTTTTTTTCTGTCTTTGTTGTCATAATATTCCTAATAATCCACTAAGTGTGCATATTTCTTAAAATCTTTAACCGAACTCTTAGATAATTGAACAAAATGATCTTTGGATACTTCTACCAACTCAGGTCTAATTTTTGCATCCTTTTCAGAGAATTTAAGAGTTGACCTAGGGGCAAAAGAGTCTCCTTCAGGTAAATCCCATAATGCCGGTGGCTGCCCTTCAATCTGAGTAAGTCTTCCAGTCTTTTGCTCTAATTTTGGAACAGATTCAATTAGAGCTTTAGTGTATTCATGAATAGGGTTATTAAAAATAGTCCTAACATCTGCACTCTCAACAATTCTGCCTGCATACATTACTGCAACTCTATCGCACATTTTTGCTACGATACCAAAATCATGAGTGATAAAGATTATCCCTACTCCTGTTTCTTCTTGAATTTGCTTCAGAAGTCTCAAGTAGGCTCCCTGAATAGTTACATCTAGTGAAGTTGTTGGTTCGTCAGCAATAATTACTGATGGATTTGAGGATATTCCAATAGCGCCTACAACTCTCTGCCTCATGCCTCCTGACAATTGGTGAGGGTAATCTTTAGCTCGTTGATCTGCTGCAGGTATCCTAACTGACTTCAATGCATCAACAACTTTTTCAAATAGGTTTTTACCTTTTATTCCCTGATGTATCCTAATTCCTTCCCCAACCTGATTTTCAATTGAAAAACAAGGATTTAATGCAGTCATCGGATCTTGCAAAATTAACGATATCTCTCCGCCTCTAACTTCAGTCATTTTCTTTTCAGATAATTTTAATAAATCCCTTCCATTAAGATTTACTTCTCCTGATACAATTTCTCCTGGAGGACTAGGAACTAATCTCATTAGAGAAAGAGAGGTTACAGATTTTCCTGAACCAGATTCTCCAACTATTCCTAGAGTTTCACCTTTTTTTAAATCAAAACTAATACCATCAACTGCTTTTACTGTTCCCCATTTTGTATTGAATTGAGTCTTTAGGTTTTTAACGGAAAGTACAACTTCATCTTGAACTGTTCTTCTCCCGAAATCAGCTGCCTTAGAAGTTTTAGAAGATCGCTTAACTGTTTTCTTTGTAGCTGACTTTTTAGATTTAGTTGTCACTATAAACACTTCCTCATTTCTTTATACCTTCTAACTAGCGTGATTGTCATTACAATAATAGAATTAACAAAATAGTAACAAATTAATTTTAAGATGTCATTTAGTAAATACTTAAATTATTTTTATGTCTTGGTATAAAGGAAATCTTCATACACATACTAATAAAAGTGATGGTGATAGTTCGCCCGAAGATGTAGTTAATTGGTATGAAAAAAATAAATATGATTTTCTTGTTTTAAGTGATCATAATCACCTCACTATATTAGAAAAAGACGATACTAATATTCTGCTTATTCCTGGAGAAGAAATTACATTAAATGTACCTTATTCAATTCATGTGAATGCGATTGGAATTAAAAAGGTTATTGAACCTACAATAAGAGCAAATAAAGCAAAAACTCTCCAAGCAAATATTGATAACATACTTACTGCCGGGGGTTTAGCAGAAATAAATCATCCTAACTTTAGATGGGCTCTCTCTGAAGATGATTTGGTTCAAATACGAGGAGCTCATTTCCTGGAAATTTTTAATGGCAATTTTAATACTCATAATTATGGCGGAGGTGGCAAAAAAAGCGCTGAAGGGATGTGGGATGAAATGTTGAGTAAAAAAATTCAAATTTGGGGAGTTGCGGTTGATGATTCGCATCACTTTAAAGAAGAATTTGCTCCTAGCAGACATAATCCTGGGAGAGGATGGGTTGAAGTTTTTGCAGAAAATCTTTCAACAAATAGTATTTTAGAATCTATGAAAAATGGCAATTTCTATTTTTCTACTGGAGTAAAATTTAAGGAAATTATAATTGAGAAAGAAAAAATTGAATTAAAAATTATTGGAGATGATGTAAATGAAGGATTGGCAAATACACTCATAACAGATTCAAAATATACTACTCAATTAATTTCAAAAAATGGAGAAATAATTGAAGAAAGTTATGGAAAAAAAGTAAATTTCTCAATACCAAAAATTACAAATTCAGAAGACTATATATACTTTAGAACAAAGACCATATCTTCTACTGGATCGGTCGGATGGACTCAGCCTCTATTCATCTAAATTTTATTCTCAAAATCAATTATGGTTGATTCGATCCCATTAAAAATAATATCTACTTCCTCTTTAGATATATTCAATGGAGGGCACATCGATATCTGATCTCCTGCTCTATATGAAAGCAAACCTCTTTCTTTAAGTAATTTTGGCATTATTCCATACAAATTATCTTCTTCAGAAAATTTTTCTTTGGTGACTTTATCCTTAACAATCTCTACAGTAGCCAAGAGACCTTTTCCTCCTCTAACATCTCCAACATATTTATATTTTTTCAGCTCTTGAAGTCTATCAAATAAATATGAACCCATTTTTTTTGAATTCTCAACCATTTTTTGTTCTTTCATTATTTTCAAATTTGCCAAGCCTGCTGCAGTAGATACTGGGTGACCTCCGAACGTAATTAAATGAGAGAAAGTCTCTTTTTTGCCTCCCAAGAAAGCATTAGCAACTTTTTCTGTTGCTATTACCGCACCTAGCGGAGCATACCCGCTAGTTAAGGCCTTAGCGGTAGTAGTTAGGTCAGGAGTCACACCCCAAACCATTGTCCCAAACCATTCTCCTAACCTTCCATATCCAGTAATTACTTCATCTGCAATCATTAATATTCCATATTTCTCTGTAACTTCTCTTATGCCTTGCCAATAAGAGTCTGGGGCTATATGTATTCCCGCTGACGTAGAGACTGGCTCTGCAATAAATGCAGCTATGGTTTCAGGGTCATTATGAATTATTGTATTCTCCAGCTCCTTAACCAACCAATCAGAAATTTCATCAGGTGATGGATTTCCTGGAATTGGGGGTCTGTAAGCATCATAATTAGGAACATAAACAGTTCCAATCATTTCAGGTCCCATAGGATCAGAATAACTAGCTCTTCCTAAGCTTACCGCCATAGATGTAGAGCCATGGTAAGAAAATCTTCTAGAAATCACCTTAAAAGCTTTTTGCTTTCCTGTTAAATGTTGGTATTTTTTAGCCATCTTAACAGCCGTCTCAACAGACTCTGACCCCCCACTAGTGAAAAAAATTCTACAATTCTTATCTTGATATAACTTTGCCACTTCTGCTGATAATTTAACTGTAGAGGGAGTTGTTGAGTAAGCAGGGGGAGAAGATATTGATGATATCTGTTTATAAACAGCATCTGCGATTTCCTGTTGTCCGTAACCAGAGCTTTTATACCATAAGCCTCCCATCATATCTAAGTACTTGTTGCCTTGAATATCTGTTACCCAGCACCCATTACCTTCTTGGTACATACTTAATCCATCTTTAACCCAATCATTTGTCTGCATTGCATGCATAAAAAGATGGTTGGAAGCCATAGAATTTAACTCTTCTATTTCTTCTCCTGTATATTTACTTTTCTCAGTCAATATATGCTCCTTAATCGAATACACCCCAATAATATAAAAATAATACAGCATAAAACAAAAAATTATTGAGTTAATTCGAATTTATATTTATTATATTGAAGTTTTCAAATATCGTTCCCGAGTAGCTCAGCGGTAGAGCAGCTGACTGTTAATCAGCGGGTCATAGGTTCGAATCCTATCTCGGGAGCCACAGATTTAAACCTAAAATCACCCTATTCTGTTAATTCTCTCTTTCTAAAGAACTAATGTGTCCACCCTTCTGTCCACCCTTTGACCTATTTATGGATATATTTTGCATGTCGTAATGTTGGGCTCCGCGACAAATATACAGATAGGGTTTCGGGAAGTTAGTGCCGCCGATAGGCGTTGTGCCCTATATGTATATTAATATGTGGTAGTGAGAGTGCTGAATTATTTTCCTTGTAAGGTTTTTCATAATAATTTAAAAAATTTT
>JAAZYI010000048.1 GCA_014239735.1 Dehalococcoidia bacterium | reverse complement strand
TTGTTGAATTGATTTCCAGAGATGCGGTTATAGGAATTCCTTTGGATGCATGGATGATGGTCCCTAATTGGATTAGAGGAGAGTCTACTCCAGAGAATATGGATGTAACATTAGATAACATGATTGATAATATTGATCATATTTGTCAGTTAGCCGGAAATGCTTTGCATGTAGGTATTGGCACTGATCTAGATGGAGCTTTTGGTAAAGAACAAACACCACTTGATATTGATACTATAGCAGATCTTCAAAAAATCCCATCAATGCTATCTAAAAAAGGATACTCAAAAATTGATATTGAAAATATTATGAGTCAAAATTTTATAGAATTTCTTAAAAGAGTATGGGCTTGATTATTAAATAATTAGTAAAATAATTTTATTTTCTTATAGATTTTATAAACTCATCTATAGAATTAATACCTTTTAATTTGAGGTGTTTTATGAATGCTGAACCTATTATTGCTCCTTTTGAATACTGAACGGCTGTCTTGAATGTTTCTTTATTTCCAACACCAAATCCAATAATTCTTTTACTTGAAAGATTCATTTCTTTGATATTACTAAAGTAAGCTAATTGGTCAGAGTCAAATGAATTTTTTGAACCAGTCACGCTAGAAGAACTAACCATATAAATAAATCCATTTGAAATTTTATCAATATGCCTAATTCTTTCTTCACTAGTTTGAGGTGCAATTAGAAACATATTATGAAGACCATACTCTTCAAATATAGATTTATAATTTGCCTCAAAATAATTAATTGGTAGATCAGGAATAATAAGACCATCAATTCCTACTTCGCTGCATTTCTTGCAAAAATCTTTAACTCCATACTGAAGAATTGGATTAAAATATCCCATAATTATTAATGGTATAGAAACCTTAGATCTTATATTTTTTAATTGATCAAATAGTACATTTGAATTCATTCCATTTTTAATAGCTTCTGAAGAGCTGTCTTGAATAGTAGGTCCGTCAGCTAGTGGGTCACTAAATGGTAATCCAATCTCAATCATATCTACTCCAGATTCTTCAAGCTTTACAATAATTTCTTCGGTATCATTTAAGCTAGGGTATCCAGCAGTAAAATAGATAGATAGAAGTTTTCCTTCCTCGTTTAATTTTTTATTAATTCTATTCATTATAAATCAAAATATTCTATGTAGGTATTTAAATCTTTATCTCCTCTTCCTGAAAAATTCACAACTACTATATCATCTTCTTTAAATTCTATATATTCAAAAGCAGCGAATGCATGAGCTGTTTCAATAGCAGGAATTATTCCTTCAAGTTTAGAAATTTCTAATCCGGCTTTCATTGCATCTTCATCTGTAATTGAAATAAATTGAGCTCTTTTAGACTCAAGAAGATGTGCGTGAAGCGGTCCAACACCGGGGTAATCAAGTCCTGCTGAAATAGAGTATGGTTCAATAATTTGACCATCAGTTGTTTGCATCAATAAAGTCTTACTTCCATGAATAATACCAACTTTACCTAGCACAGATGTTGCGGCACTTTTACCTGATTGAACTCCTTTTCCTGCAGCTTCAACTGAAATAATTTTGACTTTTTCATTTTCTAAATATTCATAATATAGTCCAGCTGCATTACTACCTCCTCCAATATTTGCAATTAAATAGTCTGGATTTTCAGTTCCTTCTTTTTCAAAAAGTTGTGATTTAATCTCTTTTGAAACAATAGATTGAAATTTTGCTACCATATCTGGGTAAGGATGAGGCCCAACTACAGAACCAATAATATAA
>JAAZYI010000047.1 GCA_014239735.1 Dehalococcoidia bacterium | reverse complement strand
TGGTGATATTGATACTAATGAAAGAGTTAATGAAACTCTCGATTCAGCCTTTGTTCAAATTAACATGGAAACAGAATTTTTAAACAAGCCTTTGAATATTGTTGCAGGATTAAGGTATGAACAATCTGAAACTTAATCAATTAGTTTAGAAGAAAAACCTACCATTATAAGGTGGGATATGATTAATGGATTTACTTATGTTGGGGATGGCATTATTGATGCCCCAAGATACGGTTCAAATGATGCTCTTCTTCCAAGTTTAGCCATGTCTCTTGGTATTACTGATAGTCAAGTAATTAGATTTTCTTATAGCGAATCAATGGCAAGACCTAGTTTGCAAGACCTCAAGTCTCAGCTTTCTTATGGAAATAAAAATTTCATTCAAGGAACTGCTAGCGGAGGAAATCCAGATTTAGAACCCCTAATGTCAAAGAATTTTGATATTAGTTATGAAAATTACTATGCAGAAGGAAGTTATCTGGCTATAAATTACTTTAAGAAAGATATAGAAGACTTTATTGGGACTAAAACTGTATTTGGCACTGTTGATGGCCTAACTGATCCTTCAAAAGGAACAATAGGAGCATTTGCTGTTGCTTGTGTAAACGAATGGGTAGCAGCTGGTCGTCCTCAAACAGGTTTTCCGGGAGATGCAGGAGCGACAGGCCATTGCGTATCACAACAGGCACTATGGGCTCAAGGTTGGATGAATGACTTTCATCACATGGGTTGGGTTGCTGTTGCTATGGCCAATGGAACCGATGTTAGTGCAGGTTTCCCTTGGGGCCAATGCCAATATGATGGTTGGTGGAGATGTGATCCAGGGTATATAGATGGTCAACCGGGAGACCCTCTGGCTAATTTTGAGATTACCAGACCTTATAATAAAGAAAAAGGTTCTGTTGATGGTTTTGAAATAGTCTTACAGCATTTGTTTCAAGGAACTCCCTACGGACTATTATTTAATGCTACCAAAATTAGCGGTGGGGATGTCGATGTTGATAGAAATTTAGTTGGAGAACAATTCATTTTGCCTGGATTGGGTGATTCGGGTAACTTCTCAATTTTTTATGAAGACGATAAACACACTGCGAGGTTAGCCTTAAATTATAGAGGAGAGACTGTTGCGGGCTTTGGCAACTACACACAACCTTTGTATGTGGAAGAAAGAACTCAAATAGATGCGTCTTACCAATATAGACTTAATGAAAATACAACTCTCTTTATTGATGCTATGAATATAAATGATGAATCAACTCGTTTGCATGCACGTTATGAAGAGATGTTATTTTTATCACAAGATCATGGTCCAGTTTATAAAATTGGCTTTAGAACCAATTTCTAATTTTAAATTTATAAACTACTTAAAAAGAGGGCATTGGTCCTCTTTTATCTATTAGGGTTAAGTTTATTTAAATATAATCAACTTTATTGATAAAACTTAATGCGCACAAACTCATTTAAATTCACCCTTTCTTTGTGTATTTTCATATACCAGTTTTCTTTGGGTGCTGATGAGAACCTTACCTTAGAGAATAAAATAAATTCTTATCTTTCTGAAATGTCCTTAGAAGAAAAAGTAGGACAAATATTAATGGTAGAAATTAGTT
>JAAZYI010000046.1 GCA_014239735.1 Dehalococcoidia bacterium | reverse complement strand
TGTAAGATCATTTCAACGTTAGACGTAACGAGTGGGAAATTGGAAAGGTGAACTCAAGGGACGCTGCATCTGGAAGAAGAACCACTATTCCGTATCGGGAGGATAGCTCTCACTCAGCAATGGGTGGGAGTTCTTTCTTTTTGTATCAATTCTTTATAATGTTTGTTAATGAAAGAAATTCAAGAATTTAAAAACATTTCTCTAGAAAAAATTAATATTTCTAATATCAATGAAGATTTAATAAATGAAGCGGATATAGATAATATTGTTGCAGACATAAAAGAAAAAGGTTTATCTAGGCCTATAATTGTTTCGTTAGAAGACAATAAATACTCACTTATACTTGGCACCAAAAGATTTATGGCGGCAAAAAAAGTTAACACCAGCTCAATTTTTTGCGGTGTAATTAATGGAAAAGTAGATAGATCCGAAGTAACAGCGATTGCTTTATGCTATACCAGCTTAGAGGATATGCTAAACGATGAAGATAGAACATTAGCTATCAATTATCTCAATAAAAATTTAAAAGGTGATTTAACCAAAATATCTTCTATTACAAATTTAAGCACCGAGGAAATAAAATCTTATTTAAATTTTAGTGAAGATGTAGAAAAAGCAAAAAGTTATTTAAATAGCATTAATATAAAAGACTTTGAAAAAAAATTAAGCTCTTTGACTCCAGAAGAACTAAGAAGTTTAGTGAAATTATTAGATAAATTAAATTAAATAATTTCTATATTATCTTCCGCCAGTAGCTACAGCCAAAATAACAATGATTGCTACTATCAAACAAGCAATAAGAAATGGTGGGCTAGTTAGAAACTTTATCATAATTAATCCTTTCTTATTTATATATTATGTTTTTACCCTATTTTGTACGAATTTAAGTACTTCAAGCGGGTGATTCTCTGGATCATTAATATCTTTCCATGTCTCAATTAAGATTCCGGTTTCATCTATAAGATAAGTTTCTCTTTTAATCGAATTACCAAATTGTTCACTTATAAAAAAAGTTCCAAATTCTTTAGAAATCTTATAATGAGTGTCAGATAATAAATCAAAATTTAGATTAAAATTGCTGGAAAATTTCTTATGAGAATCATTATTATCAGCACTTACTCCTATTACTTCACAATTCAATTCATTAAATTTTGAGTAAATATCTCTAAATTTACAAGATTCTCTTGTACACCCAGGAGTATTGTCTTTAGGATAAAAATAAATAACTAATAACTTTCCAGAATAATCTTCTAATTTCTTTTTTAAGCCTGAAGTATTAATTAATTCAAAACTTGGGCAACTATCCCCTATCTCTATAGACATATTAACAAAATCCTTTTATAACTATTATTAATACTATTATTAATAAAATAAATTTTTTAATTCTATGAATAAAAAACCAAACATAATTTTTATATTATCAGATGACCTTGGATATGAAACTTTAGGTTGCTATGGAGGAACTTCCTACAAAACACCTAATCTAGACAATTTAGCTAAAACAGGCGCTCGCTTTAATAATGCTCATGTTCAACCTCTTTGTACGCCAACTAGAGTGCAGCTTATGTCAGGAAAATATAATTTTAGAAATTATATTGGGTTTGGATTAATGGATCCTAAAGAAAGAACATTTGGTCATATATATTCTGAAAATGGTTATAAAACTTGTATAGCTGGAAAATGGCAATTGTATTCTTATAACCCTCCTGGCGAAAAACCTGAAGATAGAAATAAAGGCCAAAAAATTGAAGATGCAGGTTTTGATGAATATTGTGTATGGCATGCTCATCAAACTGAAGAAAAAGGATCTAGATATAAAGATCCAATAATTTACCAAAACGGCGAGTACTTAAAAGATACAAAAGAACAATATGGAGATGATATATTTGCTGACTATATCAATAATTTTATTGAAAAAAATCAAGATGAACCTTTCTTTGTTTACTTTCCCATGGCACTAACTCATGATCCAAAAGAACCAACTCCTGATAGTGAAGAATATAAACTTTTTGAGCCTCCATCAAATAAAACCCTAGGCGGGACAACATTTGATGAACTTGAAAATTGGGATGATGATCCAAAGTTCTACAAGGATATGGTTGAATATCATGACAAAATAATTGGTAGAATAGTTTAAAAATTAGAATCACTTAATTTAAGAGATGACACTTTAATAATTTATGCGGGCGATAATGGAACAACAAGAGGGATTGTTTCTATGATGGGTGACAAAGAAATTATTGGAGGAAAAGGGCTTACAAGCGACACAGGGACACACGTACCTTTAATATGCAATTGGCCAAAAGCTGTTCCTCAAGAAACAGTGATTGATGACCTTGTAGATGCATCAGATTTTTTACCTACAATGTTAGATATAAGCAATATTGAGCATAATGACATAACCGATGGCAGATCTTTTTATTCTCAAATTAGTGGAAAAAAAGGAAATCCAAGAGAATGGATTTACTTTTATTTTGATCCGAACAGTCCTAGGCTCAAAAGACCTGTCTCAGAGTTTGTAAGAGAAAGAAAATGGAAATTATATTCGGATGACAGAATGTTTAATGTATTAGATGATCCAGATGAAAAAAATATAATATCCTGCAATGAAAACGAAGAAACAAAAGAAGTTTATAAAAAACTAAAAAAAATACTTGCTGATATAAAAAACTAATTTATCTTTTGAATATTCTAGGATCTAATTTATTCGGCTCTATTTTTTCTACTACTGTTCCAGATAAAATATCATGGCCGCATCTCCTATCAGATCTGAATATTAATAATGTTTGTACAAGCACTAAAAGAGCTACAAATGAAATTACATTCTCTGAAGTAGTGGATGAAAAAGATTGAGTAGATGAGTTAAATTGAAAACTATCATCATTGATAAAAAATATACTTAAGAAGTTAGGTATTTGCCAGATCATTAAATAACGAATAATAAAAATATTTCTTATATTAGGCACTTCAAGTGTGTTTGAATCAATAATTCTAATGGAAATTAATCTCTTTCCAATAGTTTGGCCATCCTTAATTAAAAAATTTCCTTGAACAATAATTACTATCAATAAGCTAATGATTGACACAATGTTTCCAGATTTAACTGAAAATAATGAAAAAAATAATGGAATTACAAAGCTAATACCAAATGAAAAAATTGCATCAATAAAAAAAGCGTAAAATCTCTGCGATCTTTCTGCTAGGTAAACTTCATTTTTCTGATCAGTAATATTTTCCATGTTTTATTACTATTAATATTATTTATAACTATATATATATATTTTATAGTAAGAAATATTTTTTTGATTACTAATAACATATATTATATATTTATTTTATACACACGGAGGTTAAAGTGCTACCTAATAAATTAAAAGAGACTCTCAATTCTGGAGGAAAAGTTTATGGAACAATGCTATGGGGAATTCAAGGAACAAGATTAATCCAATCTTTAAGCTCAGAATATTTAGATTATGTTGTCATAGAGGCAGAGCATGCAGCAAGAACAAGGTTAGAAATTAGCGAGCTGACTGCAGCGTTAAGATCTATTGAAATCGCTAGTATCGTAAGAATCACTTCGCCAAATCCAGAAGTTGCTGGAGCAATGATAGATGCAGGCGCAGATGGAATTTTAGTTCCATATACAGAAAATATAGATGAGCTAAAACTTTCATTTGGAAGGACATACTTTAACCCATTAAAAGGTGAATACTTAGAAAAAGCACTGAATACAGGCGAATTCCCAAGCAAGAAATCTGAAGATTACCTAAGGAATAGAAATAAAGATAAGATTTTTATATTAGGAATTGAAAGTGTCCCAGCAATGAATAATCTTGAAAAAATGATTAATTCAGTTGAAAAAATTGACGGAATATTTGTAGGACCTAATGACTTAACAACATCAATGGGTATTCCTGATGAAAAAGATTCGGATTTATATGTTGACGCATTAAAAAAAATAATCAGTATATCTGAAAGTCATTCAATACCAGTTATGATTCATCATGCAACAATGCAGGAAAGCAATCTTTCTTTAAATTTAGGATCTAGGTTCGTTCTACATGGAAGCGATGCATCATTCTTGGGTCAAAAAATAGAAGAGGATTTTAAAAAATTAAGATCAGGTGGTGCGAATAAAAATGAAGAGACAAAAATAGATAAACCTTATTAGTGCTTATCTATTAAATCTTTCAAAGCTGCCCATGAAAGAAGAGCACATTTAATCCTCACGGGGAACTTTTTGACGCCTTCAATAGCATAAGAGTCACCAAGAGAATCCAAATCTTCATCAGATAGCTCCTCATCTTTAAGCATTGATCTGATATTTAGGTTAATATTCCTTGCTTCTTCAATCGATTTTCCATATACAGAATCACTCATTAGCGAGCCTGATGATTGGCTTATTGCACAACCTCTTCCAGTGACACTAACCTGCTCAATTATTCCATCATCAGAAATAATCAGTTGAAGTTCTATTTCATCTCCACAAAATGGATTATGGGCCTTGGTCTCATCATAATTACCTGATAATTTTTTTGAATTTCTGGGATTTTTATAATGATCTATAATCACTTCCTGGTACATATCATCAAAATCTGATAAATCACTCATTACTTGAAATACTCCTCAACTTCTAAAAGGCAATCAATAAAAATATCTATCTCTTCTTTAGTATTGTAAATATAAACACTTGCCCTAGATGCAGCGACTATGCCATAACTTCGAACTAAAGGCATAGCGCAATGATGCCCTGTCCTAATAGCTACTCCAAACCTATCTAATCCACTTCCTATATCATGAGGATGAATTTTGTTATGACTAAAAGAAACTACACCTCCCCTTTCCTCTTTTGATTTATCACCCAATATTTCAAAATTATCTAATGCATTAAATTTATTAAATATATATTCACCAATTTCTACTTCATGATTCCATACATTTTTCATTCCAATATTTTTTAAATAATCACAAGCAACCCCTAAACCAATCGCATCAGCTATATTAGGAGTTCCCGCCTCAAATTTATAAGGAAGATCATTCCACTTAGCATCTTCATATGTGACTTCACTAATCATATCTCCACCAAAAAGAAATGGAGGCATTTCGTTTAAAATATCAAATTTTCCATATAAAACTCCTATGCCAGTTGGGCCAAGCATTTTATGTCCAGAGAAACAAAGAAAATCGCAATCTAAATCTTTAACATCAACAGGCATGTGTGGAACACTCTGGCAAGCATCTATTACTGTAACAGCTGGAGTAGACTTAGCTATATCTATTATTTCCTTTACAGGGAGTAAAATACCTAAAACATTTGACATGTGTGTAACTGAAATAAGCTTAGTTTTTGCACCAATCATAGATTTAAATTTATCTAAATCTACATCTCCAGATTCAGTAAGAGGGATATATTTTAAGTTTGCTTTATTGTTCCTGCATAATTCTTGCCATGGAACTATATTAGAGTGATGTTCAAATGGTGTTATAAAAATATCATCACCTTTATTAATATTTCTAGAGCCCCAACTATAAGCAATAATATTTAGAGATTCAGATGCATTTCTTGTGTAAATTATTTCTTCGTCTCTGTTAGCATTTATAAAATCTCTAACTTTAGATCTTGATTTTTCATATTCATCAGTAGCTTTTACACTCAAAGAATGAACTCCTCTATGAACATTAGAGTTATATTTTTCATAATAATCAACCAAAGAATCAATAACTGATTTGGGTTTTTGTGACGTAGCTGCATTATCAATATAAATTAAGTCATTTCCGTTGATTTTAGTTTTTAATATTGGAAAGTCTTTCCTTATTTTTTCTAAGTCCATTTATTTAAATGATAGGTTTGGCAAAATTAATTCAGTTTGATTTAATGCAAATTTTCTTATCTTATCGTCAGAAATCGAATCAATAATTTCATCAACAAAACCTCTAACAAGCATTTGCGTGGCTATTTCCTTTTCTATCCCTCTAGACATCATATAATACAATGAGCTTTCATCTACATGTCCGGCTGTAGCTCCATGTGAACATTCAACATCATCTGCATATATTTCTAAACTTGGCTTTGTGTCAATTTCAGCCCCTTTTGACATAAGTAAATTTAAATCCTTTTGTGTGGCATATGTTTTTTGTGCATTCCTCTCAACAAATATTTTGCCGCTGAATACAGCTTTTGATTCATCGGAAAGAACTCCTTTATAGAATTGATTGCTTTTACAATTTGGTGCAAGGTGATCAACTGTTACATGAGTATTAAATTGGGTTTTATTATCAGTGAAATATATCCCTCCCAAATCACATTCACTGCCCTGCCCTGCCATAATAACTTTAATATCATTCGAGCCAAGAGAAGGGGAATGGCAAAAAGAAGTATTTTTATAGTAACTGCCTTCTTCTTGAAAGACCCTAGTAAAGTTAAAGTTCATATCTTTTTCTGAGCCTAAAATAACTTTGTTATGAATTAATTTTGAATCTTTATCAAGATATATTTCTAAAACAGGAATATTAAGAGTATTGAAATCTGAATCAAAGTGAATCTCATTTATTGTAACTTCTGTATTTGCATGTATTTTTATGCACATTCTTTCAGTAGATAAGCGGTCACTCTGGCTTTGACCAGCAAATACTATATTAAGGGCTTTTTGCGAAAAATTTTCATTAATAGAAAAGCTTGTTATATCAGCAACTGCTGCATTCAATGCAATAAAACCATCTTCTTCTGGATCAGCAATTTCACCAATAATTGTTTTAGAAGGACTAGAAGCTCCTATTCCTTCAGAATCAACAAAATTTCTTCCAGATAAATGATTTTTATTATCCCCAACTATAAGAATTTCATCTTCTACAATATTAATTCCGCATGGGGCTAATTTTTCTAAAACTGAATCAAAGTCATTAGATATTCTCTCCTCATAAATACTTTTGGTAAAATTTGAGCTTGTTACATTTCTAAGATCAAGATATTTCCATCTCTCATTTCCTTTTTTCTTTAATGGGAATCCATTTTCAATAAAATAATCTGCCCCCGGGGTAACAGCTCTCATAAAGTTAAAGTTTTTGTTGCTTTTAAATTCAGCTTCAATCAGCTTTTTATAGTGATCTAAGTAACTCATACCTAGTCCCAAAAGCTTTCATATCCATCGGCCTCAATTTTTTTCACTAAGTCATAATTTCCAGATTCAACAATCTTTCCATTTATTAATACATGGACAAAATCGGGTTTTACATAATCTAGCAATCTTTGATAATGTGTGACAATTAAAAAAGATCTTTTAGTATCTTTCATCTTATTTACTGCATCACCTACTGCTTTAAGAGCATCGACATCAAGGCCTGAGTCAGTTTCATCTAATAATGCAAGATTAGGTTCAAGCATCATCATTTGAAATATCTCATTTCTTTTCTTTTCTCCTCCAGAAAAACCTTCATTTAAAGATCGCTTCATCAAGTCAGGAATAATGTTGATCTCTTTTAAATTATTATCATAAATTTTTGAAAATTCTCTAACAGATAATTCAGAATCTCCATTAGCCTTTCTTTTTGCATCAACTGCAGCTTTAACGAACTGCCATGGTCTCACTCCAGGTATTTCAGAAGGATACTGAAAAGCTAAGAAAATTCCCTCTCTAGCTCTTTCGTCAATAGTCATATTCAACAAATCTTTTGATTTAAATTTAATAGAACCAGAGTCAACTTCATAACTATCTCTCCCAGCAATCACATTTACAAGGGTACTTTTACCACCTCCATTAGGACCCATAATTACATGAGTTTCTCCTTCTGCAATTTCTAAACTTAACCCTTTTAATATTTCTTCACCTGTCTCCGAAACCGATGCTTTCAAATTTTTTATTTCTAATATTTTATTAACCAACTGCTCCCTCCAAACTAACTTTTAATAGTTGGCCTGCCTCAACAGCAAATTCAAAAGGAAGCTCCTTAAAAACTTCTTTACTCCACCCGGTTATTATCATGTGATGTGCTTCTTCTTCATTAAGACCTCTCTGCATTAAATAAAAAAGCTGATCATCACTCACCTTAGATGTAGATGCTTCATGCTCTAATTTAGCAGAAGGATTTTTTACTTCTATATATGGAACTGTATGAGCCCCACATTTATCTCCTATAAGTAAAGAATCACATTGAGTAAAGTTTTGAGCATTTTCTGCCGAAGGAAGCACTTTAATTTGACCACGATAAGTATTATTACCTTCGCCAGCCGAAATACCTTTCGCAACTACATTGCTCCTAGTATTTTTTCCAATGTGTATCATTTTAGTTCCAGTATCAGCTTGCTGACGATTATTAGTTAAAGCTACAGAGTAAAACTCACCTACAGAATTATCTCCTTGAAGAATTACGCTTGGATATTTCCAAGTAATTGCAGATCCTGTCTCTACCTGAGTCCAGCTAATTTTAGACCCTTTACCTAAACATTTCCCTCTTTTTGTTACAAAGTTATAAACTCCTCCAACCCCTTCCTTGGTTCCAGGGTACCAATTTTGCAATGTAGAATATTTTATTTCTGCATTTTCCAAGGCAACAAGTTCTACGACTGCTGCATGCAATTGACTGTTCTTTCTTATTGGAGCAGTACACCCTTCTAAATAACTAACATAAGAATCTTTATCTGCCACAATGAGAGTTCTCTCAAATTGACCTGTGTCAGCAGTATTAATCCTAAAATAAGTCATTAGTTCTATTGGGCATCTAACTCCAGGAGGGACATAAATAAATGACCCTTCTGAAAAAACTGCAGAATTTAAGTTAGCAAAATAATTATCAGAATAAGGAACGACACTTCCTAAATATTTTTTAACCAAATCAGGATGATTTTTTATTGCTTCACTTAATGGGCAAAAAATAATTCCCAACTCCTTTAATTGTTTCTCATAAGTTGTAGCAACAGAAACACTGTCAAAAACTGCATCTACAGCAACTCCAGCAAGTTGAGCTCTTTCTTCTAGAGGTATTCCTAATTTTTCAAATGCTTCTAGCATTTCTGGATCGACTTCATCCAGAGATTTAGGGGAATCAGAGGAATTAGGAGCTGCATAGTAATGAATATCTTGATAATCAATCGGAGGATAATCAACCATTGCCCATTCAGGCTCACCTTCTTTTTCATCTTGGCTAAGCCAATGATTATATGCCTTGAGTCTCCAATCTAATAACCATTTAGGCTCTGATTTTTTCTTGCTAATCATCTTAACAATTTCTTCGTTAAGCCCTTTAGGAGCAACTTCAGTTTCTACATCTGTTGTAAATCCCCATTTATAATCTTTATCTTCTAATTTTGTTTTCCGAGATATTGAATTATTATCAGATACCATACTAAATTTCCAATCTATACAAAAATTCTTATTAATAATTAATTCTATCTTAATTTTTATTAAAATGAAGTATAATATTCTGATGTCATTTGAACCTGTGATTGGACTAGAAGTCCATGTGCAACTTAATACGAACAGCAAAATGTTTTGTTCATGTTCTGGATCATATCAAGAAATGGAACCTAACAGCTTAGTTTGCGAAGTGTGCCTTGGGCTACCAGGATCACTACCTTCAGTTAATTTAGAAGCAGTAAATTCAGCAATCAAGCTTGGGCTATCACTAGGTTGTGATATATCAGATGTAACAAAATTTGATAGAAAAAATTATGTTTATCCTGATCTAATGAAAGGATACCAAATATCTCAATTTGATATGCCCATAGCCACAAATGGAAAGATCAATGTTGAAAATAAATCATCAGAAATAAAATCCTTGATACGTATAAATAGAGTACACATGGAAGAAGACGTAGCTAAATTAATTCATAATGAACTAAATGATTCCGTATTTATGGATTTAAATCGCTCAGGCATGCCCCTCCTAGAAGTAGTTACAGAACCTGATTTTAGATCTTCTGAAGAAGCTGAAAACTACCTAATAAAGTTGCAATCAATTGTTAGGTATCTTGGAATAGGCACAGCAAATATGGAAGAGGGTAGTTTTAGATGCGATGCAAACGTAAGTATCCGAGAAAAAGGAACAGAAAAACTTAATGAAAAAGTTGAAATAAAAAATATGAATAGGATTAAGGCTGTAGCAAGAGCTATAGAATATGAAATTTTAAGACAAAAAAAGGCTGTAGCTTCAGGAGAAAGAATAGTCCAAGAAACGAGAGGCTGGAATGACATAGAATCAAAGAGTATTCCTCAAAGGTCAAAAGAAGATGCTCATGACTACAGATATTTCCCAGAACCAGATATACCAGCCATAAAAATAACTGCAAAATTTGTAAACGAGATCAAAGAGGCTCTTCCAGAGCTCCCTGAAGATAAACAGGCTAGATACATAAATGATTTCAATCTATCTTCATATGATGCAGGAATCTTGGTGTCTAACCAAAAAAAGGCTAAATTTTTTGATCAAGTACTAAATTCATCAACAAAGCTAGATGGGAAATATGTAGCCAATTGGATAAATGTAGATTTAAATGCTATTTCTAATGCTCAGAAAGACGATGAATTAGAAAAAATGGAAATCTCTCCGGATAACTTTGGAAAATTAATCATGCTTGTTAAAGAAAATAAGGTAAATAAAAATACTGCTAAAGATTTATTATCAGAAATATACTCAACCAATGAAGATGCAGAAAATATTTCTAAATCTAGAGGTCTCCAAAAAATGGAAGATTCTAATGAACTTTCCAATATTGTCGAAAATGCAATTAAGTCTAATCAGGCGGCGGTAAATGATTATAAAAATGGAAAAGAAACTGCTGTAAGATTTTTGATTGGGCAAGTCATGAAGCAATCTAAGGGGACTGCTAATCCTAATTCTGCTGAGACCGAAATCATCAAACAATTAAAAAATGAATAATAAACCAAAAATAATTGGAATAGGTGGCGGAACAGGCCTTTCTGCTTTATTTAGAGGCCTCAGAAATAAAGATATAGATATTTCAGGAATTATATCTGTAACAGACGACGGAGGAAGTTCAGGAAGATTAAGAGAAGGATTTGGAATATTACCTCCAGGAGATTTCAGGAATTGCTTGGTAGCATTGTCAGATACTGAACCAATACTACAAAAATTATTTCAGCATAGATTTGAAGGAGATGACCCATTATCTGGGCATTCTTTTGGTAATCTTTTTATACTTGCTATGGAAGAAATTACTGGTAGCTTTGAAGAAGCGCTTGAAGAATCTTGCAAAATTTTAAATGTGAAAGGTAAATTATTACCTTCAACTCTTGAACAGATAAACTTATCTGCAAATATGAAAGATGGGACTATAATTGATGGCGAATCAAATATTCAAAAAAATTCTTCAGGTATCTCCAGGTTAAACCTAAATCCTATTTCTCCCTCTGCAAATCCAAAAGCTACAGAGGCTATTATGAATTCAGACTATATTATAATAGGTCCAGGCTCACTATTTACTAGTATAATACCTAACTTTCTTGTCCCTAAAATTTCAGAATCTCTCAAAAATACTGCTGCTAAAAAAATATATGTTTGCAATATAGCTACTCAATTAGGAGAAACTACTGGATTTGATGCATGCGATCACGTACAAACTCTACTAAATTACAGTGACAATTTAGGGTTAGATTACATAATTATAAATAATAACATTGGTAACTTAGGAGAAGACTTTCCAACAAGTAAATGTGTGGAAATTGGAAACTTAAATAATGAATGGGGAGAGATAATTCTAAAAGACTTAATGAATTCTAACTTTAAAGGACACCATGACTCTGATAAACTGTCGAACGTTATCATGAATATAATCGAGAAATAATGTTTACAATAATAGAAATAGTAATATCTTTATCCTTAATAGCAATAATACTTTTGCAAGTTAGAGGAAATGGAACTGCCCTTTTTGGTCAAGCTGAAAGTTCATTTAGAGTCAGAAGAGGCTTTGAAAGACTTTTATTTAGAGGCACTGTTGCCTTGGCAGTAATTTTTGTTGTTGTTGCTGTATTAAATGTTAGATTCTAAATAAACTCCCAATCAGTAATTCCATCTGGCTTATCAATTAATTTGACTCCCTTTTCTATTAATTCACCTCTTATTTGATCAGACTTATCAAATTCTTTATTTTTTCTGTAATATTCTCTTTTATTTATTAATTCTTTTATTCCTTCATCATCTATATCTTTTTTAAACTCATTTATATTCTGGCATAAACCAAGAACAGAAAGCATAGAATTCAGTGCTTCTCTTGCCTCAGAGGTATCATGACCTTCGTTATTACCAGAATTAATTTTCTTAGATAATAAAAGTACCTGAGAAAGGGCCACAGGAGTATTCAAATCAGAAGACAAAGCATTAATAAAAGTTTCTTTTTCCTTTAAACAATCTGTCTTTTTAATATTATTATTTTCTATATTTTTTAAAGATTTTCTTAATCTAGACAGTGGTCTAGACTGACTAGAAATTAGTTCCTCTGAGTAAATTAATGGGCTTCTATAATGAGATGATAGTATCCACATTCTGATTTGATCAGAATCAAACTTTTTTAAGGCTTCCTTGATTGTAATAAGGTTTCCTAATGATTTACTCATCTTTTCGCCTGAAAGCTTTACCATTCCATTATGCATCCATATATTTGCAAATTTCTTACCAGTTAAAGATTCGCTTTGAGCTATTTCATTTTCATGATGAGGAAATATCAAGTCAATCCCTCCGCCATGAATATCAACAGTCTCTCCAATAGTATTGATTACCATAGAACTGCATTCTATATGCCAACCTGGTCTACCTAATCCCCAAGGAGACTCCCAGCCCGGTTCTTCACTTTTTACTGATTTCCATAACGCAAAATCTTCTTGAGATTCTTTTTCTAGATCAACATTAATCCTAGTGCCTGTTTTGGCATCATCTAATTTCCTGCCACTGAGTTTTCCATAATCATTAAATTTATTTGTTTTAAAATAGACACTATTATTTCTAATGTAAGTTAATTCTTTTTTTTCTAATTCTAATATAAATGAAATTATATTTTTTATTTCTTCTGTGGCTTTTGGATAAATTGAAGCTCTTTTTATACCAAGGGCATCCATGTCTTCAAAGAAGGCTTTGGTATATTTTTCAGCAACTTCTTTCATAGATGTGCCCTCTTGAATTGATTTATTTAAAATTTTATCATCTACATCTGTAAAATTTTGCACTCTATACACCTCAAAACCTTGATGAGACAAAAATCTATCCAAAATTTCAAATATTATAGAAGAAAATGCGTGACCTAAATGACAATAATCTGAGGTAGTTATTCCGCAGACATACAAATTAATTTTTTTTGGAGGTCCTAATTTCTTATATTTTCGTGAAAAAGAGTCGTATGTTTCAATCATTAGATTCTCTCAATGTAACAGCACATAAAGTTCCAATAGCATCTCCAGATCCTATCAATCCAATATTATCAGTAGAAGTTACTTTTAAGTTTATTTTTTCAATATTCAAGTTTAGTAAATTTGATACGTTTTGTTCAATTTTAATTAATAAGTCTGATAATTTAGGTTCCTGCAGAATAACCTGAATATCTATATGAAAAATCTCGAAATTCAATTCGTTCATTAATTCTATTGCTTTAAATAAAAAAATTTCAGATGATGCATTCTTCCATTTATCCTGATTAGATGGAAAATATTTTCCTAAGTCTCCTTGTCCAAGTGCTCCGATAATTGAATCTGAAATCGCATGAAGTACAACGTCAGCATCACTGTGTCCTTCTAAGCATTTTTCAAATGGTATTTCTAAGCCTCCTAATATTAAATTTTCTCCTTCAATTAGTTTATGTACATCTAAAGAAATACCATTTTTAAATTTAATGCTCCGACCAAAATCTTGTAATAATTTTAGGTCGTCATGGGTAGTTATTTTTTGATTTTCTATATTTCCATTTATACAATTAACTTTATATCCATTTATTTCTAATAACTCTGATTCATCTGTATAACTTATTTTTTTTGAAGTCTTGCTAATACACTCGCTTAAAATATTAAAATTGAAAAACTGAGGAGTCTGGGATCTAAATAACTCATTACGATTTAATGTTTTAATAACTTCATTGGAACTAACTCTTTTTACTGTATCTTGAATAGGTATAATGGGAATTACTCCATTATTATTATCTAATAATTGCATTCCCTTAGTTAATATTGACTCAGAAAATAATGGTCTTGCAGAATCATGAATTACCACTTTATCAATAGAAAATTGGTTTAGATAATCAATAGCAATTGACACAGAATCTTGGCGCCTCTCCCCTCCTAATATCACTTCTTGAGGAAACTTATAATCAGAAATTAATTTTTTTATATCTGCAATATTTTCTTTTGATGCGATTAGGACTATTTTTGAAAATAAGCTTGAGTCTATAAACTTAATCAAGGATTTTATAAATATTGGAATATTATCAAAAATTAAAGTGGGTTTATCTAAACCATTCATTCGTGAGCTTTTTCCAGCACATAATAAGATAGCTCCTGCTGATTGGTTTTCATTTCGATTCAGATTCACAAATCAAATTTTATCATAATTAAACTAAAGGATTTATCTTTTACTTAGTCTTAACTCTGGTTTTATTTTTTTCAATCTTCTTATCTTTGTCAATTGATAAAATTCCATTTTTTACATTAATTGATACGGAATCCCCCTCCATAAATTCACTTGCCAGCATTTTCTTAGCAAATTCATTTTCTATACTTCTTTGAACAACTCTTTTTAAAGGTCTTGCTCCATAAGACTTATCAAATCCATTTTTTACTAGCCAATCTAGTGCTTTTTTAGATATCTTCATCACAATTCCTAACTTCCCGACTCTTTCAATAAACTTATTGGTAACTATCAATGCTATTTTTGAAAGTTCTTCATGAGTTAAAGAGTCAAAAATTATAGTTTCATCCACTCTGTTAAGAAATTCTGGCCTAAAGTGTTCAACTAAAGCATCTTCTACTTTTGATTTCCTATTTTGAATTTCACTATTTGATCCTGAAAATCCTATTGATTCTTTAGCAATATGAGATGAGCCTAGATTACTAGTCATAATTATTACTGTATTCCTAAAGTTAACAGTTCTACCGTGACCATCTGTTAATCTGCCATCATCAAGTAATTGTAATAACAAATTCATTACATCGGGATGAGCTTTTTCAATTTCGTCAAATAAAATAACCCTAAATGGTCTTTTTCTTACTGCTTCAGTTAATTGGCCAGCGTCATCATAGCCGACATATCCAGGAGGAGCGCCAATTAATCTTGTAGAAGATCCTTTATCCATATATTCAGACATATCGATTCTAACCATATTATCTTCGTCATCAAATAAGCTTTCTGCTAATGCTCTTGCTAACTCTGTCTTTCCTACACCAGTAGGACCTAAGAATATAAATGTTCCTACTGGCCTTTTGGGGTCACTAACACCAGATCTCTGTCTTCTAATAGCATTAGATAGTGCTGTAACAGCATCTTCTTGACCAACCAATCTCTCATGGAGTCTATTTTCTAAATTCAAAAGTCTCTCTTTATCTTTTTCTATCAATCTAGCTACAGGAATATCAGTTCTTTCGGCTATCAATGTGGCTATACTTTCAGAGTCTACAATTCTGGTTTTATCTACTTTTTCATTATTATCTTCTGAAATCATTTCTTTGTGCAGCCCTAATCTTTCAGATTTTAATTTTGCAGCTGCCTCAAAATCATTTCTACCTGAAGCTGCCTCTTCTTTGTCTAATAAATTTTTTATCTGATCATCGTAGTCTTTAATATTAGACGGCAGTGACTCAGAGTTAATTCTAAGTTTGGCTGCTGCTTCATCTATTAAATCAATAGCCTTGTCAGGAAGATATCTTTCAGTCATATATCTTGCACTTAAGTTTACCGAAGCTTCTAATGCCGAATCAGTGATCTGAATTTTATGATGCTTTTCATATCTTGGCCTCAGTATTTTCAGCATTTCTATAGCTATTTCTTGATCAGGCTCATTAACATTTACTGGTGTAAATCTTCTTTCAAGTGCTTTATCGGATTCTATATATTTTCTATATTCTTCTGGAGTTGTGGCCCCAATTAATTGGACCTCTCCTCTAGCAAGCGCAGGCTTCATCATATTTGCAGCATCTATTGCTCCCTCTGCGCCTCCAGCTCCAACTACTATATGTATCTCATCAATAAATAAAACAATTTCACCTGACGCTGCTCTTATTTCATCCATTACGGCAGTTAATCTTTCTTCAAACTCACCTCTAAATTTTGCACCAGCAAGTAAAGATGCCATTTCCAATTTAAGTAATTTTCTATTCTTTAAAGATTCTGGAACATCATCTATTACTATACTTTGCGCAAGACCTTCTACAATAGCTGTTTTACCAACTCCAGCATCACCAATAATTACAGGATTATTTTTTGTTCTTCTAGTAAGAGTTTGAAGTACTCTTTGAATCTCTTTATCTCTTCCTATAACTGGATCAAGTTGCCCTGCCCTGGCTAATTTTGTCAAATCAACACTATATTTTTCTAATGCTTGATATTTTTTCTCGGCACTTTGGTCTGTAACTCTCTGACTACCTCTAATTTCTTTTAAGGCATGGTAGATTTTTTCTACAGTAATGCCATAAAAATTAAATAGCTTATTAACTTCTCCATCCTCAAGTGAAACTAAGCCCTTCAATAGATGCTCTATTGCAATAAAATCATCATTTAGTCTCATTCTTTCCTCTTGCGCTTCATCAAGAACTTTTTTCAATCTTGGTTCAATATAAATCATTCTGGTGGATGATTGCTTTTGGCCTAAAGTAGGAAATTTTTTTAAAGAGAACTCTAAATCTTTCTTAATTTTTTCTAAATCAGCACCAAGAAAATCAAAGATTTTAGTTGCCATACCATCTTTAATGGACAACATTCCTAATGCCAAATGCTCAGCATCTAATTGAGCATTTCTCATATCTGATGCCCAAGCATGCGCTCTTTCAAGTGCCTCAGATGCCTCATTTGTATAATCTTCTCTTCTAGGTAAAACCACTATTTCCTTTCAATATATATTTATATATACCATATTCTATTTCTTATTGCATAATGCATATTATAACTTGATACAGATCATGTCAACAATACTTTTATTTATTTCTACTTACAAATATACTTAGTTTTTTGGCTCATTGGAATGTAAAATCTAATCTATAAATGGAAAAATTTACTAAAAAACCTAATTTTTTAACAAAATATGAAGTAATGATTAGTGATTACTTGAAATCTTCTGTTCTTTCATATGATGGAGATATTTCAAAATATATTAATAATTATTTTGGATGGGAAGATAATGGCAAAGAAAATTCCTATCAAGGAAAAGCATTTAGGCCTGCTTTATGTATTGCTTTATGCGATTCACTGTCTGGAGATATTAATGCCGCTTTACCATGTTCCATATCGGTAGAATTAGTTCATAACTTCTCTTTAATTCATGACGATATAGAAGATAATGACAAATTAAGAAGACACAGGCCTACATTATGGACTATCTGGGGGATACCAAAAGCCCTAATAACAGGAAATTCAATACTGGTACTAGGAAATCAAAAATTAGGAAAATTACTTGAACATGGGATTAGTCATGAAAAATTATTTTTTTCACAAAAACTACTTACTGAAAGTTACTTAAAAATGATGGAAGGACAATTTCTAGATATATCTTTTGAGAAAAAATCTAGAATTTCAGAAAACGAATACCTAAAAATGATTGGTTTAAAAACTGGAGCATTAATTGAATGTTCAGTTATTTTAGGTGCTATTTCATCAAATCAAAATCTTGCTAAATCTGACTTAGAATTAATTTCTGATTTCGGAAAAGATATAGGATTACTATTCCAAATAAGAGATGATATTTTAGGAGTTTGGGGGACTGACAAAACAGGAAAGCCTGTTGGAGGGGATATAAGAAAGAAGAAGAAAAGTCTTCCTATAATACTAACTATAAATAGTGATTCAACTTACGGCAAAGAAATAAATGAGATAATGAAAAAAAATGAAATATATGATGGCGATATCGATAAGTTTCTAAATATAATGGATAAGATTAATATCAGAAATAAATGTGACAATATAGCTGAAAAATATTTATTAAAAATACAAAATACTATTTCAAATATACCAACTTCCGATGAACATAAAAAAACATTCAATGAAATAACAAATTTTTTAATGAACAGAGAAGCTTAAATGATATTAATTTGCACTAAAGAAGATATTAAAATGGAAGATTTCCTAGAGTTATCAGGTTTAAAATTGACACCTTGCCCAGGAGAAATGCAAATCTATATTGCTAACTCAAAAGTTTTAAAAGACGAAGTTATGTTATTCAAATGCAATGAGTCAATAGTTCAATGCAAAGTTGGAATCAAATGGTCATTAGATAATTATAAACAAATAAATTCATCAATATTTATTGGCTTGATAGACCCAATAAATTCATCAATATTAAAAAATCAGATAGTGATTCCAAGTGATTTATTTAATATTAATCAAACAGAACTAGAATGGGGCAGAGGCATGATCTCTAGCTCAATAAAAATTAAATCCTCCCAACAAAAAATTATACGGTACTCTGTATACAAATCTAATTTAGATTTTTCATATGGAAGAATAGTTAGTTTAAACAATAATAATTACTCTAAGTATATTATTGAAGAATTGAAATCACTAAATAAATTCGATGGAATAAATAACTTATGTTTCACGATTAATGAGACATTGACTTCTTATGAAATAGATACCTATAACATATTAATTGGAGATCCAAAAGAATATTTATCTTCAAAAAAAATTCAATTAAAAGCTCTTTTTAAAAATTTAATTTTAGATTATTAATGAATATTCAAAATAGAAATAATAGAAAAAAAATTCAACAAACTTACGAAAACTTTCCTCTTTGGTCATCTTTTTATTTAACAAATTTAATGCCTCATTTGACTGCGATTTATCATTTCTGTAGGACAGTTGATGATATTGGCGATATGAAAAAAAAAATTGCGACTATACAACTAGAAGATTTGGCAAATGATTTAGATACATGCTTTAATAAAAATTGTAACCCTAGCGACAGATTATTCCCATTAATGAACACAATAACTAAATTCGATTTACCTAAAAGATCTTTTAAAAGTCTCATTAAAGCAAATGATTTAGACACAAAATATAATAGGTACGAAACATATAAGGACCTCATTAATTATTGCAAACTTTCAGCTAATCCTGTTGGAGAAATCGTTTTAAAGATTTTTGGTTATGATTCTACAGAGCATATTAATTTATCTAACAAGATTTGCACTGGGCTACAAATTGCTAATTTCCTGCAAGATATTAAAAGAGATTCAGAGCTAGGAAGAATATACATTCCTATTGAAGATTTAAAAAAATTTAATGTAAAAGAAAGTGAAATTATTAACCAAACTTCAACAAATAATTTCAATAAATTAATAGAATTTGAATCTAGAAGATGTTGGGATATGTTCAATGATGGCGTTCAGTTAATAAATCTTTTAAAAGGATATAAAAAAATACCAATAAGCTTATTTGTTAGCAGCGGAAGAAAAGTACTAATAAAAATACATGAAATAAATTACGAAACTCTTCAAGTAAGGCCAGTGATTACAAAATCTGAAAAATCAATATTAACTATCAAAACAATAACTAGTTATTTATTCGGGCTTAGCTTATCAAATAAGAAAAAATATCTTGATTAAAAATTCAAAAAAATATGATGTGGTTATTGTAGGAGGAGGCATATCTGGCCTATCTTCATTAATCACCCTCAATAACAAAGGATTAAAAGTTTTGCTCCTAGAAAAATCAGCTTTTCTAGGAGGAAGAGCTTTTTCATTTGAAGATCAGAATACAGGTGAAATAGTAGATAATGGACAGCATGTTATAGTAGGAGCCTGCAAAGAATTTGTTAATTTAATAAAAGATATAGATTCTGAAAATAAAATAATCAAGGTTAATAATTTTCAAGTTCCTGTAATTTATGAGGGCGAAACTTCTTATCTTGGCTCTAAATATTTTAAATCAATCTTTGGGCTGTTTATTTCATTAGCAAGATACAAACACTTAAATCTTATTGAAAAATACTACCTCTTAATTGCATTAATAAAAATAAAATTTACAGATATAGATAATAGCAATTTCAAAGAAAAAAACTTTGGGGTCTGGTTAAACAATAATAAACAAAACTCTAAATCAATCAAGTGTTTTTGGGAATTAATCATAAAGCCTGCACTTAATGATAATCTAGAAATCGTTGAAACAAATGTAGCACTGTCTGTAATTAAAAGAAGTTTTTTTGGTAAAGAGCAACTTTACCTTGGGCTACCTAAAACAAATTTATCTTCATTATGGGCACCCATTGAAAAAATTATAGAAAAAGGTTCATCAAGAATTTTTAAAAAAACAAATGTAGAAAGCTTAATTTCATCAAAAGAAAAATTAGTTGGAATAAAACTATCTAATGGAGATATTATTAGAGCTAAAAATTTCATAATATCTACATCTCAAAGTGCAGCAATAAAATTATTATCTGATTCAAATATAAATATTAATAGTACTCCACTTGAAACATCTCCAATTATTGGAATACATTTTTGGTTCAAAAAGTCAGTTATTAAGGAAAGGTATATTGCATCAGCAGGCAGTAAAATCCAATGGGTATTTAATGTTTCTAAAAATCATAACAAAAAGGATAATCATATAGTCATATCTCAAAGTGCAGCATGGGAATGGATAGATAAAGATAAATCTTATATAAAAAAATTGTTTTTAGATGAACTAATCTCATTATTTCCTCACATAAAAGTTAGTGATTTAGAAAAATATTGCGTAGTAAAACAACCTAATGCGACTTTTAGATGCATTGATAATTCATCTAACAAGAGAAATATAGATACTCCCTTTAATAATTTATTTTTTGCTGGAGACTGGACAAACACTTCATGGCCATCAACTATGGAGAGTGCTGTAATTAGTGGAAGAAAAGTGGCTAAATTAATTACTGACTAAAGATTCCCACTACATCACTTAAATTAAATGGACCTAATACTCTACTGTCTATTGAATTAATTCTATTATCCCCCATTAAGAAAATTTCTTTTTTTCCCAAATTAATTTCTAAAGGAGAATATTCGGCTTGAATTAATTTAAATTTTTCTTCAAGCTCATTATTGTTTATATAGACAGATTCCTTATTAAGCATCAAATTTTCATTAGGCAAACCAATTACTCTTTTGATATAACTCTTCTTGTTCAAGTTTACTTTCACAATATCAAACCTAGAAGGCACATAATTAAAAAATATTTTTTTTATAAGAATCTCATCGCCTTCATATATATTAGGATTCATGCTATTTTCTAATACTATATTTTTTTGAAATCTAATTTTTTGAAACATACATTATAAATTCCTTTACATTTAAAAAAAAATTCAGATAATTAAATCATAAAATAAACTCTCTAGGAGTAATTGTTATGATAAGTTCAAAAAGAATTAAAAACTACCTAATAAAATCTGACACTGTTTTAGCACATTGTGATATTCCATGTGGAATTTATGATCCAAATGATGCAATTCAAGCTGCCCAAACTGTTATTAGAATGACAGAACTAATAGAAGGACTAGATTATTCAGCAGGTCCTTCAGCTTCTCTAGGAAATTCTATGGCTAGATTTGTGAATGCAAAAGAAATACACGCCAAAAAAGCAAAGGATGAAATATTAGTTATATGGACAGACTATTTTAAGCCAGAACACTTAGAAAAATATCCTGATCTACATGAAAAAGTTTGGAATGCCTGTAAACTTGGATCATTTGTAAAAGTGAATGTTGATTTAGAAAAGGCAAAAGAATTTAAGGCGACTTTAGAAGAAATTGGTGATATTTTTTGGGAAACTAAAAAGTAATTAAAGTTTCTTATAATCCTCTCTTGGCGGAGAAAATATATCTAAAGCAAGCGAATTAGAATCGTTTCCATGTGCGCTATGTGGAACATTAGGAGGAATTAAGTAGTGATCTCCTTCTTTCAATAGCCTTTCTTCGCCATCAACTATTAATTTAAATGATCCAGATAAAACTCTTCCAGCTTGCTCATTTGGATGGGTATGAGTTGGAACTTCTGCATGAGGTGATATATCAACTAACATCATCATTATTTTTTCTCCCCACATTATTCTAACTTTAATTCCAGGGTGAATCTCTTTGGACTCTAGGTCATTTTGATCAAAAAAAGGCATTATCCGTGAGTTCCTAACTTTCTAGTAACTGCTGCATCTGCAACAGGGCTAGATATTTTTTTTACAATAGCATTAATCAATGAAATTTTATTTGAATTTAAAGATTTTTGAATTTCTTTTTTTAGATCTGCTGGATTATCCGCTATTACTCCATTGGCTCCAAAACCTTTAGCAATAAGTTCATAATTTGTTTGATCTAATTTTGTCCACACATCTCTATTATATAGACCTTTCTGTATCCAATAGTCAATTCCCCATAAACTATTATTTCCGACAACAATTGTAATCGGCAAATTATGTCTTGCTGATGTATCTATTTCAGGAACATGAAAGCCTAGAGAGCCATCTCCAACCACTAAAACGACCTTTTTATCTGGCAATGCAGCCTTGGCTCCTATTGCATAAGGAAGTCCAACACCAATCATGCCAAAACTACTTACATACATTGTTCTAAGATAATTTTCTATTGGTATAGTTGCTCTAGAATAATGACAATAATCTCCTCCATCAAAAACCACAAAGGTATCTTCATCAATACTTTCTCTAATCGCTTTGCTTATTTCCATGGGATGCATAGGAAGAGAATTGTCAGCCAAATTATCCATCTCATCTAAGTAAGCTTTTTTTGTTTCTTTCAAAGATTTTACCCAATCGTTATTTTGCCATTCAAATTCTTCAGATTTACCAGATATTTTTTCTACAAAAGATCCTACATCACTATTTATAGCAAGGCTAACTGTTCTTGGGCGATTAATTTGTGAAATTTCAGGATCAACACTTATTATTATTGTTTCCTTGCTAAATGGCGGAGAACCCCCAAATCCTAATTGATAATCTAGTTTCACTCCAAGCAACAAAACTACATCACATTCATCTAATCTTTGAGCAGCTTTATTAAGAGGAATATACCCAATACCTATAGAATTTGGATGAGAATCTCCCACCAAACCCCTTCCAGTATCTACTCCCATAAATGGAATATTTGTATTAAGTAAAAATTTATCCAAGTCTTTTTCAGATACTGTAGCTCCAGCCCCAAGGCCAGCAATTATCATTGGCTTTTTTGCTTTACTTAATAAATTCAGGCATTTATTAACCTGCGTGGGATTAGGATATGTGAGCCAATCATCATTATCATCTAAAGAACTTTTCTTAAATCTTGCAAAAACTTCTTCATTTACTTCAGCTTCCTGTAAGTCGTGAGGTATAGTCAAATGAACTGGGCCTCTTCGACCTTCCATTGCGGTTCTAAAGGCTAAAGATATATATTCGGGAATTCTTTCCACGGAAGGTATTTCCCAAGACCCTTTAGTCACAGGATTAGCAATACCTATTTGATCAAATTCTTGCATAGCTCCTCTACCAATATTTGAAGAATCTGCTGACCCTGCAATATTAATAACAGGCGCCTCAGAATGCATAGCATTTGCAAGACCAGCCAGAGCATTTGCATGACCTGGTGTCGTAGACATAACGACTCCAGGCTTTCTTAAAATCCTAGAGTATGCATTAGCCATATGAACTGATGCTGCTTCATGCCTACCATCTATCATCCTAAAATCTTGGTCAATAAGTTTATCCAGAAGATGAAGAATATGATCACCAGCAATACCAAATATGGTATCAACGCCATACATTTTAAGGCATTTAATTATTAAATCGCTTCCAGTAATTTTAGTCATTATAATATTTCCCTTATCAACATTAAGAAACCCATTATAAATAATAAAATATAAAGTGTCTTTAATATAAATGAATTTGAGTATTTATTCACATGTTTTGAACCAAAATACGATCCTATAAAGCCCGAAATAGCTAGAGGTAAAAATAAGATAAAATCAAAATGACTATTCCCAGAAAACCCAGAAGTAACTAAATGTCCGATAAATGCAAAAACTGTGAACATTAGATTAATATATGAATTTGTTGCTGATGCAGATTTAGCATCAGCCCTTAGATAATTTACCATTACCGGATACCTCAATGCTCCCAAAACCATTCCTACTGCTCCGCCTAATGCTCCAATAATCAAATTTAATAAAGATGCAATAACACTCTTTAGAAAGGGGATTTTTTTAGTGATTATTTTTTTAGAAGGAAAATGCACAGCTTTAAAAATTAAAAAGCCTGACAAAAATATTAATATAGTTACACTCCATAATAGGAAGTTTTGAGAAAGTGCCTCGCTTAATAATCCTCCGAATAATGGCCCTATAATAGCTCCTGAAATAAGAAACATAATACCCATTCTTAAATCTATCCTTTTGCTTCTAAAATTGTTCCAAACTGTAGGAATCATCATAGAAAAACTTATTGCCAGATTTGTTCCAAATGCCACCAACGCCTCAACTCCAAATAACAACATAAAGAATACCCTAATTGGGCCCAAAGGCATTCCTACCAATCCAGCAAAATATCCAGAGACTAAAAGGCAAAAGGATAAAAAAATAAAATTTATTATACTTATTTCGATCAGGTTTCTAGCCTTTCAATCATCCTATCAAGTTCATATATTTGATTTCGATCAGGTTTTAGAGAAGGCTCTCGTGCATATGCCTCGGTAAAAACTCCTTTTCTTTTCAATATATATTTTGGAAGCCAGTTCCAAATCCCTAAGCCCTGACCAAGTGTTCTAATCAAAGGAATGTACTTATGAAAATATTCCTCTGCTTCAGATTCTTTTCCCTCATTCCATAAATTAAAAGTTTTAACAAACATTTCAGGTATTGCGCATACAGGCATTGTGCCTTTAGATCCTCTTCTCATCTCTTCAATCATGAATAATCCTCCAGCACCACCAAATGGGATTGGCAATTTGCTACCAGCAATATTTTTCAGCCTATTAAACCTAGGTAGTGTGGGAGGTACTTCAACCTTTAAATATGATAAATTTTTATTTGATTGAGATAATTCAACAGCTAATTCTGGAGAAATAGGTGTATCAAACACATCTTGCATAAATATAGGAATTTCTATTTTTTCAGCTACATTAATAAAATATTTTTTTATTTCATTTGAATCGACACCTCCAAATGAAGGTGGCGCTATCATCACAGCATCTGCACCAAAATCTTGAGCTTTTTTTGAATATTCAATGCATAACTTTGTAGATTCTGCCGTTGTATTCATGCAAACTTTTATCTTATTATTGGAATAATTTACTACTCGTTTAAGCAATTCATCTCTCTCTGAATTTGTTAGCTTGTATACCTCGCTTGCAAGTGCAATTGCAACTCCACTAACCCCAGAATCTATCGCATATTCAACCTCTGACTCAACATCACTAAATATAATATTGTCATTAGAATCAAAAGGGGTTGATAATATTGGAAAAACTCCACTCATAAAATTTGACATTGTTTGCCTCTTTCTTACTTAATTAATGATTCAACTAAAGTCATGAGAACTCCTGCAACTGTTGCTGTGCCTATTACTCCTGCAATATTCGGACCCATGGCATGCATTAGCAACATGTTTCCTGGCTTTTCTTTTTGAGCAATTTCTTGAACAACTCTTGCGGCCATAGGAACTGCTGAAACGCCAGCCGCCCCAATCATAGGATTTATTTTTTCTTTACTAAACACATTCATTAATTTTGCAAGCAATAAACCTGATATTGTTGCAGTAATAAATGCAAACAAGCCAAGAAAAAATATTGCTAGTGTTGCAGGCTTTAGGAAAACTTCTCCTGGCATAGTAGATCCGACAGCTAACCCAAGGATAATAACTACAATATTCATGAGTTCATTTTGTGCAGTATTACTTAATCTCTCAACAACACCGCACTCTCTCATTAAATTCCCAAACATTAATATCCCAACTAATGGCGCTGCTTTAGGGACTAGTACTCCTATAATAATAGTGCATATTATTGGAAACAAAATCTTTGCTCTCTTAGTAACAATATTTTTAGGAACAGGCATAGTGATCTGCCTTTCTTTCTTTGTTGTAAGCAGCTTAATAATTGGAGGTTGAATCAACGGAACTAGGGCCATATATGAATATGCGGCAACTGCAGTTGCTCCAACTATATCAAGCATATCTACCCCATATTGCTGACTTAATGCTTTCATATTTGAGGCTATAAATATTGTAGTTGGACCATCTGCACCTCCAATAATTCCAACAGCAGAAGCTTCTAATAGCCTAAAATCAAATAATGGAGTCATTCCAAGCAATAAAGTTCCAATTAATGCAAAAAATACTCCTGCTTGAGCTGCTGCTCCCAATAAAAGTGTTTTAGGGTTCGAAATTACTGGAGAAAAATCTGTTAGAGCTCCTAACCCCAAAAAAACCAATAATGGAAGCAGGTCTGTATGCAATCCATTTTCTTGGAAAAAGAGTAAAAAGCCCATCGGATCACCTTCTTTGGCTGCAGGCTTTACTGCCTCTCCAAGAGGAAGATTAGCCAATAAAATTCCAAATGAGATTGGAACTAATAATAGCGGCTCCTTTTTTTTAGCTATACCAAAATATAATAGAAACCCTGCGACAAACCACATCACTAAGCCTCTTGGATCTTCAAAGATACTTATTAAACCCTCAAATATTAATTTAATGTCATCCAATTTATCACCTTATTACTATCATTACTGAGCCAACTTCAATAGTCTCACCTTCACTAACATTTACACTCTCTATTGCTCCGTCAGCTGAAGACACTATAGTTTGCTCCATCTTCATTGATTCCATAATAATTACTGGTTCACCCATTTTTATTTTTTGTCCTTCGCTAACTAGAACTTTGATTATTTTTCCTGGCATTAATGCTAATAAATCTCCAGGGTTACTTTGGACAGGTTGCTCTACTTTTTTGGGTTCAGCTTTTTTGGGTTCAGTTAAGTCATTAGAAATCTTAATATCAAAATTCTTATTGTTAACTCTTACTTCAGCACTATTAGAGCTTATTAGATTCACCTCTACTTCAAATTTTTTTCCATCTATCTCGAAATTATATTTTTTCATTTAACCACCTCTTCCTTTAAATAACCTTTGTTGACCCAATGCTTTCCAATTAGAATCTTCAAATTTTTTTACAGATTCTGAAGGAAAGTTATTTTCATTTTTATTGGCTCCCAGGGCAAGGCTTACTCCAACTAAAGCTGCGGTAAGTTCTAATTTTGAAAAGTTTTTATTAGAAGATTTTTCAGATAATTCACCTGAATTATTATTAATACTTTTTTTGTTTTCTATTAAATTTAATAAAGTTATAGCAATAAATAGAACTATTAACACCAAAAAAACAATTGCCAATCCAATCAATGAAACATATAAGCCATCAGATATCATTTAACTTCTCCTCTGCTATATCCATGTAATATTATATTAGCAATAATACTTAAAACTCTAATTTAATTGGTTTGCCATCAATTATTATAATCTTATTATTATTTTTATCTGATTTAATAGTAAATTTTTCATTATCATGAGTTAATATAAATTCATTCATATTTAAATTTTCAGATAAATTATCTCTAAAGAAATTATCTTCCATTTCCTTTGCTTTTATATGAGCTTCTTCAATAGTAATTAAATTAAACATTAGACTATCGCCTGGCATTAACTGACTGAAATAATTTAAACTTTGAGATGTAAAACTTAAAATTCTAGGATAGCCTCCTATTCTCTGAGAGTCTTCCATCAAGACATATAATTTACCATCTTTAGGTACTTGCATAACCCCTTTGCATGTTCCATCTGAAATAATATCAGTAAAGTTCTTAGAAAATTCTATTTTTATCCCGTCTAAAACTACTCCTGTCCTGCCCATCCTATTAGATATTTTGAATTTGGAATCAAGTAATTTCTTTTTGCTTGTGCTTGATAAATTATTGTACTCAGGGCCTTTTATCACATCTAATTTCTTTTCGCTCACTTCAAGTTGAGAAAATTTATAATAATCAGGGCAAATATTTAATTTCTTATTTTGAAAATTAACTATTTCAGGGTCCCAATATAAAAAATCATTAATTGTTAATTTCTTCCCTCCAACATCAAAATTAGAATGAGTGGAAGAAGATTTCATAATTTCTTTTACCTTAAAACCTCCTTTTATAGAAAGATAAGCCCTTAAGCCATTCTTTTGTGTACTGAATGTTAAAATGTCACTTTCGTAGATTTGAATTGATTCCCACATTTTTACAGGCACTGAATTAATTTTAGGGGTCATGTCTGAGCCAGTAATTGAGATTAAGCATTCTGAATAAAACTCAACCTCAAGATTACCATGGATTATCTCCACGCTCGGAACATCTCTGTTTCCTAAAAGGTGATTACCTAATCTATATGACAATATATCTCCTGCCCCTGAATTTGGAACACCTTGATTTTCAAAACCATATCTACCGGCATCCTGAATAGTAGAAAAAATAGGATTATTTAATACTTTTAATATTTTCATAATGGGGTAAATTTTACTCTCATTCCTGGATTAATTAAGCTTGGATTACTATTTTCTTTATCAAAAAGTTTTAGATCGGTATTTCCTATTATTCTCCAACCTCCTGATGATTTAAAAGGATAAATTCCTGTTTGCCTATCTGCTATTGCTACAGATCCAGCAGGCACTTCAACTCTTGGAGTAGAAAGTCTGGGACACTCCAATCTTTTATCAAGTCCACCTAAATATGGAAAACCAGGCGAAAATCCTACCATAAAAACGTAATAAGATTTTGAAGAGTGAATGTCAATAATCTGTTCTTCGCTCATAGATAAAATTTTAGATATTTCTTCTAAATCTTCTCCATGCTTTCCCCCATAATTAACTGGAATATTCAGAATTTGCCCCTCAACTTTCTTATAATTTCTTTCAGCTTTATTAAGTTTTTCTATGAGTTCTATTACTTGGATTCTCTCTGTTTTCAGCGGATTATAGGTAATAATTAACGAATTATATGTTGGATAAACGGATAATAAATCTAAATTATTTCCGTCTAAGGAATTAATTAGTAGATTTATATATTTATTTACTTCCTCATCTATAGAATTTGAAAAATTAAAAGCTAAAGTTGAATCGCTAATATCTTGAATTCTAAATTTCATATATTTTAACTAATAAAATCAGTCATTTTCTTCACTTCGCATCCCATGGCAATTAATTCATGCTTTATCTTCTTTGCCAATTCAACTGATTCTTGGTTATCTCCATGAAGACATATTGTGTCAATTTCAAGATTAATTTCTTTTCCTTCAATTGACTTAACTTTTCCTTTCAAGGCCATATCTATAACTCTTTCCAATATCTCATCATGATTTTTTAAAACCGCACCAGGAATATTTCTATTAACTAATTGGCCATCATCTGTGTAAGCTCTATCTGCAAAGCCTTCTCTAGAAAATTTTACTTTCTTAGATCTCACGAAATCTTCCCAAACTGAATTTGCTAAAACCACATGTATAAGCCCTGGGTTAAAATTTGAAATAGAATCAAATATTGGTTCTGCAATTTTTATATCTTTAGCTGCTGCGTTATAAAGTGCCCCATGTGGCTTTACATGGCTTATTTCGTTTTGCACAAATGCAGATAAAGCTCCTATTTGATAAGTCATAATATTTTCAATAGAAAATTTACTCATCTCCATAAACCTTCTTCCGAATCCTTGTAAATCTGGATAGCTTGGATGTGCACCAATAGAATTATTATTTTTTAAAGCTAAATCTACTGTATTTTTTATTGAATCAGGATCTCCTGAATGAAACCCTGTGGCTATATTTACTGAAGTTACATAGGGAGAAATACATTCATCTTTGCCTGACTTCATAAGGCTATAAGATTCACCTATATCTGCATTTAAGTCTATTACGCCGTTCATTCTAGTTTAGTGGTAAATTTATCTTGTTTCCTGATTCCCAGCTCATTCTTAGCGCATCAGTAAATTGCATATATTTCATTCCATCAAAAAAATTAGTATGGATTATTTTTTCTTTGCCTTTAATTGCATTAACAAATTCTTCCTCAACCCTCCATCCTCCAACTTCGCCTTTTTTTGGAGATAGCACTTTCCATTTATTCTGATTAGGCTTTATGCTTTCTAATCTTAACTTTGAACTATTATATGCTTGCTTGGTTTTAACATCATTATCATCAAATATATGAAGAGTTCCTTCAGTTCCATAAATGTATATGTCTACTAAAGAAGAGCCTCCTAATATTGTGCTATGAGTCATATGATAACTACCTCCACATGACATATCGCCAATAGCTTCTAAATGGTCAGGAATTGAGATTTCTTTTTCTTCTCCTGTATTTTCATCGATTCTCTTTTTTATGAGTACATTTGAATGAGAAGATACACTGGATGCAGTCCCTAACCACCTCATGCCTGCTTCATAAAAAATTCCCATATGCATAATATTATTACCTGATATATCTCTATCTTCTCTCCAATGCATTGATTTATTATAGTTTGGGAACTCTCCAGTAGTACATTTGACATCAAATAAAATTAGGTCTCCCATTTCGTTCTTTATCCAATTCTTAATTGTATTGTCATATGGCAATGTGTGAGGGGCGGGAACAATCTGGGTTATTAAATTAGGATAATTTTTTGATGCCTCAAACATTTGTTCTGCTTCTAATGAATTCATTGCCATTCTTGCTTCACAAAGAACATGCTTATTCATTTCTAGTGCTCTTATTGTCAAAATTGAATGCATATTGGGCCAAGTTCCTATGCATACTGCATCAATACTGTCTTCATCTAATAGTTCCTCCCAAGAATTATAGACATTCTCTATTCCAAATTCTTTTGCAACAACCTCACCTGACTTATAACTCCTATTTGCTACTCCAAAAGCAGCAACTCCTTTTTGCTCGATTAATTTTGGTATATGAGCATTCTTTGTGTTTGCTCCTGCTCCTATAAATCCAATATTGATCATAAACTCTCCTTAATACTCAACAATTTCTTGGATGGCTTTTATAACTCTCTCTTCACTTGGCATAAACGAAAATTCTAAATCTCTATTATAAGGAACTGGTGTGTGCGGAGAGGTAACTTTTTTTATAGGTGCATCTAAATAATCAAATCCTTTATCAGCAATGATAGAAGATATTTCTGATGCCATACTACACATAGGGGTATCCTCATCCACTATTACCACTTTATTTGTTTTAGAAACTGACTCTAAAATTATATCCTCATCTAAAGGTGACAAACTTAGAACATCAATAACTTCACAACTTACCCCGGACTCTTCTAATTTTTCTGCAACTTTTCTGCAAATTTCAGAAGTGTAAGCCATCCCAATCAAAGTTACATCATTCCCTCTTTTAAGATATCTCCCTTTTCCTAATTCAAAAACAACTTCTTCATCTGGAACAAATCCACTCAAATTTATCAATTTTTTATCGTTTACGAGAAATACAGGGTCATCATCTCTTATTGAAGCAGACAGAAGTCCTTTAACTGAAAGAGGGTCTGATGGAACGACAACTTTTAGTCCAGGTATATGAACCAACATAGAATAAAAAGATTCTGAATGTTGGGCAGCATGACCAGTTCCTGCGCCAGATCTTGCAAACATTGTTAAAGGGACTTTAGTTTGACCGCCAAACATATATCTACTTTTTGCTGCATTAGAAAGCAACTGATCGTATGCCACAGTCACAAAATCAAAATACATTAAATCAACTACTGGTCTAGTTCCAGTCAAAGCAGCTCCAATTGCAGCTCCTAAAACCCCTGCCTCAGATATAGGCGTATCTTTGATTCTTTCTGGGCCAAAATCTTGAATTAACCCCTTAGTAGCCGCAAAAGGACCACCCCATGCATCAAGAGGCTTATATCCTTCTTTTTCTTCATAAGAAACTTCTCCATCTTTTTCAAATCTACCTGCACCACCAGCAATATCTTCCCCCATTACAAACACTGAAGAGTCTCTTTCAAGTTCTGCCCTCAAAGTTAAATTAAATGCATCCCTATATCTCATTTCAGAACCCGGGACATTATCTGTATTTGGTAATCCTGCAGAACCTCTAAATGTCTGTGAATAATCAAAAGTCATATACTAATCCTTATAGTTTACGTATACATCGCTGTATAGTTCGTTTAGGTTAGGCATTGGCGATTTTTCTGCAAATTCTACTGCTTCTAACATTTCTTCATCAATTAAATTTTTTATTTCTTTTATTTTTTCTAAATTCATAGATTTATTAGAAGTAACTTTTTCTTCAAATAATTTTAAACAATCTCTATCTTTCCACTTTTCATCTTCTTCAATAGTTCTATATTTTTTAGGATCATCAGCATGGAAATGGCCATGATACCTAAAAGTTTTAAGTTCAATTAAAGTTGGACCTTCACCTTTTCTAGCTCTTTTAATAGCTTCTCCAGCTACCTCATAAACATCAAAAACATCAATACCATCAGCAGTAACTCCTGGCATAGAATAAGCTGCTGCCCTATCAGAAATATCTTCAATTGAAACAGCATATTCAACTGGAGTTGCTTCTGCATAATGATTATTTTCGCATACAAAAATTACAGGCAATTTCCATATTGAAGCTAAATTCATACTCTCATGCAAAACACCTTGACCGGTTGCTCCGTCACCAAAAAAAGCTACTCCCACAGAATCATTTTCAGTGCCATTGTATTTAGAACTTAGTGCAGCTCCAACTGCAAGAGGAATACTAGCACCAACAATTGCATTTGCACCCAACATGCCTTTAGAAAAATCTGCAATATGCATAGATCCACCCTTCCCTTTGCATTGACCGGTAGACTTGCCAAATATCTCAGCCATCATTTTTTTTGTATCTAATCCTTTTGCAATACAATGGCCATGCCCTCTATGAGTAGAGCCAATCCAATCTTTATCTGTTAAATGAGCGCAAACACCGACTGGCCCAGCCTCTTGGCCATCAGAACTATGCGTCACTCCCATTGATTTGCCTTTGAAGGTTTGCTCAAGCATAGTTTCCTCAAATCTTCTAATTCTATACATTGCCTCAAAAAGCCATTCAAGTTTTTTCTGTTCCATGTATTACCTTTTTAAATTCTATAATTTATTCTGAGGATCTCTAGGATTAAATGCTGAGTCTGAATCTGTTTTTGAGGGAAATAAATATTTCCCTGGTTTTAACATTGAAGATATGACAGTGAAAATCCCAACAAAAATTCCTGCCTTTTTTATAAAATCTCTTCTGGTTTGAAAATCTTCTTTCATAATCTATTCCTTAATTTCTGCCATTCCTGAAATTATTTTGTTTTGATTAACAATCTTG
>JAAZYI010000045.1 GCA_014239735.1 Dehalococcoidia bacterium | reverse complement strand
ACAATTTCCATATCCACCAATACCGTGTACAACCCCTCTTAATAAATTCTTAGTTTTCTTATGTTGAGGAGAACCAAAATGAATAGAGTTTAAGTTTGCAATAGGACGAGCTCCCATTGTAAAGACATCTCTCATAATACCACCAACACCAGTAGCAGCTCCTTGGTAGGGTTCAATAAATGAAGGATGGTTATGACTTTCAATTTTAAATACAATTGCATCATTATCCCCAATATCAACTACACCAGCATTCTCTCCTGGACCTTGGATAACTTGCTTTCCTTTAGTTGGTAGTGTTTTTAAATGAAGTCTTGATGATTTGTATGAACAGTGCTCATTCCACATTGCAGAAAAGATACCAAGTTCAGTAATATTTGGAGTTCTTTTAAGAAGCTCACAAATTTTAGCATACTCATCTTTTTTAAGACCATGATCTATGGCTACTTGTTGGTTTACTATCATTTTAAATTATTGATTAAATTATTAAAAAAAAGAGAACCATCTTCGCCTGATAGAGAAGGGTCAATCATTCTTTCAGGATGAGGCATCATTCCTAGAACATTTTTTTCTTTGTTAAAGATTCCTGCAATATTTTTAATAGATCCGTTAGGATTAAATTGCTCTTCAGTTTTACCGTTTTTATCGCAATAATTAATTGCAATTTGATCGTTATCTTCAATTTCTTTTAATTGGTCTTTAGTACAAAAATAGTTTCCTTCATTATGAGCTATATGAAATTCTAAAACATCATTATCAATGTTTTTAAAGTAAGTATTTTTTTTATCTTTAATTTTAACAAAAACATTTTTACAAATAAATTCTAAGTATTTGTTTCTTAATAGGACACCTGGAACCAATCCTGTTTCAACTAAAATTTGAAAGCCATTGCAAATACCCATCACCATTCCACCAGAATTTGCAAAGTTAATTACTGATTTCATTATTTTGGACTTCGATGCCATACTTCCGCATCTCAAATAATCTCCATAAGAAAATCCACCAGGTAAAACTACTAAATCACTTTTTGGAAGTTCAGTATCATCATGCCAGACCATTTTATTTTTAAAACCAAATTTTCTAAGAGCGACATCCATATCTCTATCACAATTAGAACCAGGAAATGTAATAACGGATGATTTCATTAATTATTGTACATCAATAATTTTATAATTTTCTATTACTAGATTGGCTAAAAGTTTTTTGCACATTTCTTCAACTTTATCTTTTGCTTTTTTTGGATCATTTTCTTTAGTGTCTATTTCAAAATACTTTCCTTGCCTTACTTCATTAATGTCATTAAAACCCATTCCATCTAAGGTCTGATGAATAACTTTTCCTTGAGGGTCCAGCACATCTTTTTTAAGTGTGATAATTACAGAAATTATCATTTTCGTTTCCTTTTAACTGAGGACAATTTTGTAACGTTCACTGCTGAAACGTTCGATTGTTCGTGAAGTATTCCAAGTCTTTTCGCAACCTCTGTATACGCAGGGATAAGATCACCTAAATTTTTTCTAAACCTGTCTTTATCTAATTTTTTATCGGTGATACTGTCCCAAAGTCTGCAGGTATCAGGACTAATTTCATCTGCAAGAATAACTTCATCTTTGTCGTTAACTTTTAGTCTTCCAAACTCTAATTTAAAATCAATCAATCTAATCCCAACACCTCTAAACATTCCAATCATAAAGTCATTTATTCTTAACATCATTTTCTTAACTTTATCGATTTCTTTTTTTGTAGCCCAGTCAAAAGCTAAAATATGTTCTTCGGCTACTAATGGATCACCTAACTTGTCATCTTTT
>JAAZYI010000044.1 GCA_014239735.1 Dehalococcoidia bacterium | reverse complement strand
TTCACCAGAAGAAAGGGCCGCTTTACCTGAATTATACAGGTACGCTAGTCTCTCAGTTGCTGCTTGGCGTTATCGGAAATTTATCTTAGATGAAGAAGATTCGGAACATGCTGGAAGATATTTATTAATGATGAAAGGATTAGAAGAATCGGTTGAATTTCTAACTGAAATTAGAAAATAAGAGATTTGGAATAAAAAGAAATGATAATAATCACTATTTTGGAACTAGGTAGTTTTTTGATTATTTTTTAAGTAAATCTAGATATATTTTTTTTAGACTTTTTTCACACATTTTCCAGTTTAGTTCGCTTTTATTTTTTTCGTTATATATTTTTTGATTAGATAATATTTTTAAAATTGCTTCTGCAATATGCATTTCATTTTCAGGATTTACAGAGATTCCGCATTTGTGTTTTTTAATTAATTTTGTCATTTGAGGCATATTGCTAGCTACAATTGGCAATCCACAAGCCATATACTCATATAGTTTATTTGGCAAACCAATAAGATTATTGTAATGTGTTGCCCTGTTTAGAACTACTCCAACATCCGCATGGACAAGATAGGGTGCAACATTTGCATGTTCTATCCATCCAGTAATCAATAGGTTATTTTTATTTTTATTTAAGAACGTTTTTACTTGACTATTCCATCCAGAGTCTTCGATTTCTCCTCCAACAACTACAAACAAAATATTAGGTATTTTTTTAATGAGAATTTCTATAGCTAGAAGTAATTTTCCTAGCCCCCTTCCAGCCTTAATGCCCCCTTGATAGACTATAACTTTCTTGTTAAGGTATAAATTCTTTACATCATTTGAATAATATTCTCTGTTGAATAAGTCAGATTTTGGAAAATTTGGGATTAAAAACGTTGGTTTAATTTGTTTATATCGTTTGACAAGCGGAGGTACAACAGTAATTATTGTTGAAGTATTTAGAAGTCCTAATCTGATAATTAAAGAGATTATCCATTCAAATCCGAGTTTAGTGACCACCTTTCCGTTTTGTCTTATTTTAGTGCTAATTAGTGAAGGATAATCCTCATGACAGTCCCATATTATTTTTCTACCCGTTAATAATTTTAAAACAACTGAATAAAGTAAAGGATCTAGTTCATGACAATGAAATAAGTCATAATTACCTTTTAAGGCACAATTTAAAATCTTGAGTGCAGTTACACCAGGTATATCTGATTTAGATATGCAGTGAACTACCAATCCATCAATTTCTTTTATGCTATTATTTGAGTGAGGAGTTATAATGTGAATATCATATCCTGCATTATGAAGTGTAATTGCTTCTTTCCAAACACGTTGATCAAAGGGCTTAAAAAAATCCCTGTCGCAAATCATAGCAATTTTTGGCACACTACCCTATGGCGGCAGTTCTAAAACCTGTTCACCACTATGACTTTGTGAGAGTATTGATGGTAGCCCCTTCTGTGAGGGTTCCAGACACTTTAGGACAGACCCTACATCAATTGGCTCTTGCAAATGGTCTTGCTAAAAAAGGTATAGAAGTTACCTTGTTATGCCGGTGTGATAAAGAGAAAATTGATATTTCTAATTTTAGTCCAAATTTAAATTTCATATCAATAGTAGATCCGGGAATACCTTTTGAAAGAATAATATTTACAAGACACGCTTATCAAAAAGTTAAATCTAAGATAAGTGAAGGTGATTTTGATATAGTACATGATAGAGGCTATATCTTTGCAGGTTCGGGTGTACAAGCTGCCTTTGAAACGGGAGTAAAATCTATCCTTCAAGTGGATGATAATTGGATGAGGTCTGAATTATCAGCAACTAAAGTAGCTAGACTTTGGCCATATAATAAATCTGCAATTCATTCATGTCGCCAGCAAATAGAATTAGCCGATGGAGGTTTTACTGTAAGTTCTATACTTAGAGATCAAATATCTGAATGGAATTCAAAGGCTAAAGAATTTTCAGTTATACAAAATGGTTATGAAGATGACTTGTTTAATCTTAAAAGTAAATCTTTAGGAATTAAGGACAAATTAGGAATT
>JAAZYI010000043.1 GCA_014239735.1 Dehalococcoidia bacterium | reverse complement strand
TGCACCTATGGACCCTCAAAAAGCCAATTATGATGCATTAAGATCCCCGCCAAGCAGAGATCATATTATGGGAACTGATTATGTTGGAAGAGATATTGCAAGTAGAGTCATTTATGGTGTCAGAACCACCTTAATTATAGCATTTTCTGCCGTCATCCTTTCAAAAACTATTGGGTTTGCTTGGGGATTAGCCTCTGGTTATTTTGGAGGATGGTTTGATCTGATCACACAAAGAATTGTAGAGATTATGCTATCAATACCAGGATTGATACTAGCATTATTACTATTAGCTGGACTAGGTAGTGGAAAAATTACTGTAATTATTGCTATTGCAGTTGGAGGCATAGCAGGTACTGTAAGAATTATAAGGTCTTCAGTTTTATCAATAAAAAATATGGCATATGTAGAGGCTGCAGAAGCTATGGGAGTTCATCCTATAATTATTATTTCTAGACATATTGCTCCCCAATGCATTGCACCTCTTCTTGTAATTGCTAGCGCTAGCCTTGGAGGTGCAATATTTGCAGAAGCTGCATTGAGCTTCCTTGGATTGGGAATCACACCTAATGAGCCTACTTGGGGAAGTATGATGGCAGTAGTTGCAGAGAATTATTTAAGACCACTATGGTGGATTGCAGTTTTTCCTGGAATCGCCCTAACCTTAACTATTATGGCATTCAATTTAATTGGCGATGAACTTAGAGACAGATTGGATCCGAAATTAAAAGGAGAGATTAAAGATTAGTTATGAAGAATAATTATAAATTATTAGATGTAAAAAATCTTAGAACTGCATTTAACGTAGAAGGTAAAGATGTAACAGTTGTAAATGATATTTCATTTGATTTAAACCCAGGAGAAATAATTGGGTTGGTAGGAGAAAGTGGTTGCGGAAAAAGCGTTACTGCACTGTCTTTAATGGGGTTAGTTCCTGATCCTCCTGGCAAAATTTTAGGTGGTGAGATATTTCTAGAAGGAAAAGATTTATTAAAATTTTCAGAATCTGATATGGAAAAAGTAAGAGGCAAAGAAATAGGCATGATTTTTCAAGAACCAATGACTTCTCTTAATCCTGTTCTGACAATAGGCAAGCAAATAACTGAGATTCTTGAGTTGCACCAAGATATGAATGAAAAAGAAGCTATTGATGAAGCTATTGAGTTACTTAAGCTTGTGGGTCTTACTGATCCAGAATTAAGAATTAATGATCATCCGCACAAATTAAGTGGAGGCCAAAGGCAAAGGATTATGATAGCAATAGCTTTAAGTTGCAAGCCTAAAATATTAATTGCAGACGAACCTACCACTGCACTGGATGTAACAATTCAAGCACAGATTTTAGAATTAATTCAAAAGTTATCAAATGAATTAGGTACTTCAGTAATATTGATTACTCATAATCTTGGAATTTTAGCTAGATATGCTCACAAGATAAATGTAATGTATGCAGGTCATTTAATAGAATCAGGGACTACAGATCAAATTTTTTATAACCCAAAACATCCTTACACTGCAGGCCTTTTGAATTCAGTCCCTAGGTTAGATTTGGATCCTAATATAGAGCTACCAACAATTAGAGGAGAAGTTCCTAATTTAGCTGAATTTAATGAAGGTTGTATTTTTAAAACAAGATGCCCTAATCCTACTAATGATTGTAAGGATGGAAAATCAGAAATGGGTCTTATTGAAATAGAGCCGGGTCATTGGGTAGATAAATGTTGTGTAAATTGCAAATGAGGAAAGTATTTTGAGTAATAAAAAAATTCTAGAAATCAAAGATTTAAAAGTTTTTTATGAATCATCTGGTTCATTTTTTACTGGTAAAAATATTGTAAAGGCTGTTAATGGGTTAAATATTGATATTAATGAAGGAGAGACATTTGGGTTGGTTGGCGAAAGTGGTTCTGGGAAAAGTACAGTAGCAAGAGCAATACTAAATCTTGTGAAATCAAATTCTGGTGAAATAAACCTTGAAGAAGAAAATTTATTAAAATTGAAAGGTTCAAAATTAAGAAGCAAGCAAAAGCAAATTGGAGCCATATTTCAGGATCCTTATAGTTCCCTGAATCCAAGAATGAAGATTAAAGATATTATTGCGGAACCTTTACGTGTTCAAGGCAAAAAAGATGTTGAAGAGGATGTAAAAAATTTACTAAAGATGGTCGGTTTAGATAATAGAATGGATAATAGATTTCCTCATGAATTTAGTGGAGGGCAAAGGCAAAGAATTGGTATAGCTAGAGCAATATCTACTAATCCCAAGTTAATAATTTGTGATGAGCCTGTGTCAGCACTGGATGTTTCTGTTCAAGCACAAATTTTGAACTTATTAAAGGATTTACAAAAGAAGTTAAATATTTCATATTTGTTCATTGCCCATGATTTGTCAGTTGTTAAATATCTTAGCTTAAAGGTTGGAGTAATGTATCTAGGCAAAATTATAGAAATGGCGGATAGTGAGACAATTTTTTCTAATCCCATGCACCCTTATACAAAAATCCTCATAAACTCTATACCTGTACCGGATCCGAAAATCGAAAGAAAGAAGAAGTTTAGCCCTATTAAAGGTGATATTCCAAGTGCATCTAACCCTCCTTCAGGTTG
>JAAZYI010000042.1 GCA_014239735.1 Dehalococcoidia bacterium | reverse complement strand
AGCTGAAGAGCCAAAAGCTGAAGAGCCAAAAGCTGAAGAGCCAAAAGCTGAAGAGCCAAAAGCTGAAGAGCCAAAAGCTAGTGCTAATTTGAGCGATACAGCAAAAGATATTCTTGAATCTGTTAAATCAATGACTGTTTTGGAGCTTTCTGAATTAGTTAAGGCATTGCAAGATGAATTTGGTGTGGTGGCAGCAGCCCCTGCAGCAGCCCCTGCAGCAGCAGGATCTGGTGGTGAAGGGTCTGAAGAATCTTCGGATGAAGATGCAGCTACTGTAACATTAAAGTCATTTGGTGCTAATAAGATTGCAGTTATTAAAGTTGTTAGGGCTTTAACAAGCTTAGGGCTTAAAGAAGCTAAAGACTTAGTTGAAGGTGCTCCTTCTCCTGTTAAAGAGGGCGTTCCTAAAGCTGAAGCTGAAGAAGCAAAGAAGCAACTGGAAGAAGTAGGCGCAGAAGTTACTGTTGCTTAATAAAGATTAAAGTAAAAAAAAGAGAGGGTTTTTAGCCCTCTCTTTTTTTATACGTTTAAGTTTAAGTTATTTGCCAGCACCTTTACTTTGGTTCTTAGCTTTATCTCCCTTAGCTTTATCTCCCTTAGCTTTATCTTTTGCATTAGGCCTTTCGCCATGCCAAGTGTTGTACTCAAAAGAATTTTTGAATTCTTTTTCTGTGCCACAATTTTTACATTTTCCAGAACTAACAGGCCCATTAGGCGGATCGATAATCCAATAACAATTTTCATCTTTATCTGAACATTTTATAATTGAATCATTAGTTTTTTCACTAGTTTTTGCCAAAATTTCCCCCTTATATGCGTAAGTAATAAATCTATCATTAATTAACTCATATTCATATTATTTGATAATAAATGAATTTATAATATTTCGATTTTATCTGTCTTCCCCTTATGTTAATATTTAAAGGCTAATATTTTAACCATGAAAGGTAAAATTATAATGACAACCAGAAAGAAAAAGATAGTATCTAAATCGTCTCCCAAAGTAAAAAAGATAGCAACCAAAAAACCAACCAAAAAAAAGGCAATTTCTTTAAAAAGGAAGGGGCCTGTGGTAATTACTTCTACCGGCGTAGTTAAAATATATAAAAGTACCAATGTTGAAGTTACAGCTTTAGATGGTGTTGATATCAGTATTACTGAAGGAGAAATGGTTGCCATTATGGGGCCTAGTGGGTGCGGAAAGACAACCCTTTTAAATTGTCTTTCTGGCTTAGATTCTATTAATTCTGGAAGCATAAAATTGCAAGGCATGGAATTAGAAAGCCTATCTGATGACAAGTTAAGTGAATTTAGAGCTAAAAATATGGGATTTGTTTTTCAGAGCTATAACCTATTGCCTGTTTTAACTACAGTAGAAAATGTAGAACTCCCATTGTTGGTTTCTGGCACATCTGCCAAAGACGCAAGAAAGAAATCAGAAGCAAAACTTGATGATGTTGGGCTTCTTGAATGGAAGCAACACCTCCCAGGAGAACTTTCAGGTGGGCAGAGACAGAGAGCCACGCTTGCCAGAGCTTTAGTGAACGAGCCTGCTATAGTGTGGGCTGATGAACCAACTGGTAATCTAGATAGTACTAATGAAGTAGAGATTATGGACCTTCTTACTGACTTAAATAAAAAGAATAATCAAACTTTTGTAATTGTTACTCACTCTAACTATGTGGGAGGAAGAGCTAATAGAATAATTAAAATGAAAGACGGGAAAGTGGTGAAGTAAAGTGGAAGAGAAAGTATTTGGAATACCTGCAAACACTCTGGCCATTTCCATGGTTTCAATTTTAATTGTTGTGGCAATCGTTATATTTTTTGCAGCCTTTAGGAGATTTATTCTCGTTAAAATGGGAACAAGAAATATTCCTAGAAGGAAAGGGCAAAGTTCATTGATAGTAATGGGCCTTATGCTTAGCTCAATTATTATAGCTGTGTCTTTGGGTATAGGAGATACAGTAAGATATTCTGTTCGCGCTGTAGTATTTGATTCTAATGGGAATGAAGATGAAGTAATAACTGGGCCAGGAAAACAACTTTTTGGTACTGAGTATTTTGAATATTCAGAATTCGAGAATGTAGAAAAATTAGTTTCGAAAAATTCTAATGTTGATGGCATTTTGCCATATATTGAAATCGACCTACCTGCTGAAAATGATAAATCTGGAATTGCAGAAAGTAGAGTTCAAATAAGAGGAGTAGATGGAAAGTATTCAGATAATTTTGATGATATTAAAAATTTGAATGATAAATTAATGTCTTTTAATTCACTTAATTCGAGTCAAGTTTATATAAATGCCGCTTTAGGTGACGTCCTTGATTTAAATAAAGGAGACACTATAGGTATTTATTTAAATCTTGAAAAAGAAGAATTTGTAGTTGCAGATGTATTAAAAAATAGAGGCCTTGCAGGAGCTAGTGTAACTCCTACAATTTTATTTGAACTAAAAACTTTGCAAAAATTATTGGGTAAAGATGGAATGATTACTAACATTGCAATTTCTAATAAAGGTGATGGAGATAAGTCTTTGGAATTATCTGATGATGTTACAAAATTTTTAAGATCTAATCTTACTAATAATCAAGTAGCAAAGAATTTTTTTGATATTCTCTCTGGGAATGGAATTCCTGCTTTAATTAAAGAAGAGGCAGTATCTATTGAAGAAAGAGACAAAGAGACTTTTGAAGAATTAAGCAGAATTGCAAGTGATTTGGAGAATAATAAGTTTAATGTAGATTTTATAACTAGTATTAGTGATTACCAGCTTCAATTAATTATTCTGGGCGCCTTAGATAAGGCAGGGCTTCAGGAAGATGCAGGTAAGCTATTAATGATGTCTGGCGATTTAACAACCTTGAGAGTTAATGATTCAAAAAATAATGGTGTTAAATTAGCAGAAACAGTAGCAAAAGGCGTAACTACTATTTTCTCAATATTTGGTTCATTTTCAATAATGGTTGGAATGCTGCTTATATTTTTAGTATTTGTGTTATTGGCTGCAGCTAGGTCAACTGAATTAGGAATGGCAAGAGCAGTGGGATTGAAAAGAAGAGATCTTATTCAGTTATTTACATTTGAGGGAACTGTATATTCATTTCTTGCTGCAATGGCTGGAACTTCCATTGGCATAGGATTGAGTTTTGGCCTTGTTTACGTGCTTCAAGATTTAATAGATGCAGACACATTTGTTATTAAACCATACTTTTCTTTGACCTCTGCTCTAATTGCTTTTTCTGCTGGTCTTATTTTGACATTTATTACAGTTTTTATTTCTGCTTATAGAGCTAGTAATTTAAATATAGTTGTTGCCATAAGAGGGCTTAAAGAAGAGTTTGTGAAGAAGGCTCCTGATGTTTTTCGTGTGAGGATGATAAATCTTGTATGGGACTTATTATTTCCAATTAAACAGATTGTAAGACTTATAACAGGAAAAGGTGGAAGATTAAGAAATATCCTTTTATTAATCGCATTCCCTGTAACTTGGCCAGTAAACATATTAATTTCATTATTTAAATTGTTTGGAAAGCACTCATACGCCTTATTAGGAGTATTTTCTTTATTGTTAATATTTTTAGCTTTTCAAACTGAGACATTCGCGAATCTAAGTCTAGGCATTACTGGCGGGGTTCTATCAATAGCTTTATTTATAAGATTTATTATTTCTAGGGCTATAAAAGATAATGAGACAGTTAATCAAATCGCTGGAACTTTAGAAGGCGGTATGGTTCTTTTAGTAAATAACCTCCCTTTTGATTTCTTTGATTCAATTACTGCAGAATGGAGCCAGCCAGGCCCATGGTTTTGGCCTCTTGGAGGAGGAATCAATACAGCGGCAGCAGTATGGTTAGTAATGAGTAATACTCCGCTGTTAATATTTGTTATGAATCTAATTCTATCTAGATTCTCTGGACTGAAAGCAGTTACCAAAACTGCAATAAGTTATCCTATGGCTTCAAAATTTAGAACAGGATTAACTGTAGCCATGTTTTCTTTAATTATTTATACATTAATGATTTTTTCAGTACTAAATGGAATTAACGACATATCTACAGATCAGCCAGATAGAATAACAGGAGGCTATGATATCAAAGGAACGATTAGTCCTGAAAAAGCTATTCAAGGTGATATAAAAGACTCTTTGAATATGGATGATTTCTCAGTTGTTACCGGATCATCAAGCATAAGTGTTGAGGTGAAAGAAATTGATGGAGAAAATAAGACTTTTAAGAGCTCTCGACTGGTTTCTTTAGGAGATGATTTTATTAGCACTAATAAATGGCAACTTTCTTATTTTGATCCAAATTATGGAACAAATGACAAGGAAATCTGGAACTCATTAAGCAGTGATCCTAATTTAGTTTTAGCAAGCGGATCAATTATAGAATCGGGGGATCCATTTGGTCCTCCAGATAGAGGCTTTAAAACTTCAATGATTGAGCCAGGTGATCTTAAAGAGATTGAATCTATAAATATAGAGATGAAGAAGAGGCGAAGTTCTGAAGATGGCTCCCCTCTTATTATTATAGGTGTAATTGAAAATTTAGCTGGTAGCACTGGGTTTGGTGGTGGAGGAGCTACCTTTTATTCTTCTAATAATTTAGTTTCTAAAATCGCTGGAGAAGATGTGCCTAATGACACCTATTATTTCTCGCTTAAAAATAAAGAAAATGCATCAGATTACTCTCAAAGATTAGAGAAAATATTTATAGCAAACGGAATGAATGCAGAGAGCTTGCTAGATAATATTGAACAGGAGAGAGAAACAAGTAATGCATTTAATAAACTTTTTCAAGGCTTTAGTGGACTTGGGTTAGTCGTAGGTATTGCTGCTATAGGGGTTTTATCTGTAAGGGCAGTGGTAGAAAGAAGGCAATCTGTGGGAGTTCTTAGAGCTATAGGATTCAGACAAAGCATGATAAGAGCTCAATTTCTTATAGAATCCTCATTTATTACTCTTATTGGAATTGTAATAGGGATATTTTTAGGGGTTATGCAGTCCTATCTTATCTTTAGGGAAATTTCTAAAGAATTAGAAGGAGCAAGTTTTTCTGTCCCAATAGGAGAGGTTGGAGTATTAATCCTTATTACAATTGTTGCGTCAATTTTAGCAAGTGTTATTCCTGCGAATGAAGCCAGCAAAATTTATCCTGCAGAAGCACTAAGGTACGAGTAATTGGATAGAAGAATAAATATAGAATTTAACAATTTATCTTTCGAAGGAATTCTTAATGACTCGAACACATCTAATTTAATTTGGGATTCATTGCCGATTAATAGTTCTGTGAGCACATGGGGAGATGAAATTTATTTCTCTATACCTGTGTCTGATGATGAAGATAATCCTAAAGAAGTAGTTGAATTAGGTGATCTAGGATATTGGCCTCCAGGAAATGCATTCTGTATTTTTTTTGGACTTACTCCAGCTAGCAGTGAAGGTGAAATTAGACCAGCCAGCCCGGTTAATATATTAGGCAATATTGTTGGAGAACTAAGCGCTTTGAAGAAAGTAAGTTCAGGAGAAAACGTTAAATTATCTAGAAAAGATTAATATTTTTTTAAATAAAATAAACCTACTGGCCAATAAAATTTGAAATCATCATCTATTTTTTCTATACCGAAGAATTTCTTTATTTTATTACTGGCTTTATCATATTCATGTCTAATTACTTCCTTATCCGATTTACTAGTGCCTGACCTTTCCATCCAATCTTCAAGATTCATATTAACCCTAGTTTGATAAGTTTCAAGAAGATTTAGTCCAGAAGCTTCGAAATAATTTCTCCATTCCATTAGTGAGTAGTTTTTAGTATGACTTTTATCTCTTATTAACTCTATTTTTTGATGCCAATTATTTAATATTTTTTGATCTGAGGTTATTGTATCTATTATATAAATTGATCCATCGTTATTGATAACTCGCTCAATTTCATTTATTGCTTTTTTTATATCTTTAAAATGGTGAGCAGATGTTCGGCATGTAATTAAGTCGAATGACTTATCCTCATAATCTAAATCTTCTGAATACCCAATTTTGAAATTAACATTTTTTATCTTTCTTTCATTTTTTATTCTATTAGCCTCACCCAACATTCCTGTTGATATATCTATTGCATCAACTGAAGTACAATTTTTTGATATTTCAAATGCGGTAAATCCTGAACCTGTGCCTATATCTAGACCTTTTGAAAATTTTTTATCTCTTATTAATTTTGATAAAAGATCTAAACTAAGCCCGGAAGAGAAAGTCGAACTGTTAGCATAATATTTGGCTTGCCTATCAAATTGTTCTTTGGGGTCCATGATTATTAGTATATATTATTATGCATGGCTATTAACTTTATATTTGTGTTAATTGGTGGGGCTGCAGGCGCATCATTAAGGTATTTATTTTATTTATCGATACCTAAAATTGGAGTGTTTCCTATTTCTACATTAGTTGTAAACATTCTTGGATCTTTTTTCTTTGGGTTTATTTTTAATTTATCAAGCTATAGAAGTGATAATTGGATCCATTATCTGTTACTCGCAGGAATTGCAGGTGCGTTTACTACTTTTTCAACTTTCTCTTTTGAGACAGTTCAGATGTTTAGGGAAGATGAGTATATGTTTGCAATATTTAACATAATTTTAAATAACGTTGTTTGTATTGTATCTATATTTTTAGGAATGAAATTAGCAGAATCTTTTTAGAATTATATGGAAAATATGAATTTTATTTATAATGAAAATCTATGGACTTTGGGTCATTTCATAATGTGGGTTGTGATAGGCAGATTATTTTTAAAGAATTGGTTTATATTTATTTTTTTATCTATTGGTTGGGAGGCAATTGAATATTTTATTCCATATGATATTGCAAAAGAATCTTGGGGAAATAAAGTCTCAGATTTAATTACGAATACCATAGGATTTTATATAGGAAATAAGTTAAGGAACTATAACTTTCCTTCAAAAGATAATGAATAATAGCTTAAGAGGAAAAATACATGAGTAAAAATATTTTGGTTACTGGCTCCTCAGGATTAATAGGTGGAATAATACTAAAACATAATTCTAAAAATAATCTTTTTGGATTGGATATTGTTCCTTGTTCATACCCAAGCCATGAAATTTCAGATATTTCTAACTCAAAGAAATTAGAAAATATATTTTTGGAAAATAATATTGAAGTTGTAGTGCATTTAGCAGGAAAAACTTCAGTCTCTGGCACTTGGGATAATTTAATAGGTAATAATTTTGATGGAACTGCTAATGTTTTTGAGGCATCGAAAAATTCTGGAGTTAAGAAAGTTATTTTTGCAAGTTCAAATCATGCTGTCGGATTATTTGAAAATGATGATCCATACAAACAAATTGTCTCTGGAGATTATAAAGATGTTAAAGATTATGATCTTATTAAATCGAATTGCGAGGTAAGACCTGACAGTCTTTATGGTGTTAGTAAAGCTTTCGGTGAAAATATAGGAAGATACTACCATGAAACTTTTGGTATTAAGGTTGCATGCTTGAGGATAGGCTCTGTTAGACCTGTAGATACGCCTATTGAAGGCGATTCACATAGATTCTTCTCTACATGGTGTAGCCATAAAGATATCTCTGGATTGATTGAAGCTTGTATAAATTCAGAAAATATTGGGTTTAATATTTTTTATGGAGTTTCAGATAATAAATGGAAAATTTGGGATATTTCTGACCAACAGAAAATATTAGATTTTCACCCTCAATCAAATGCAGAAATTTTTAGAACATAAAAACAAAGTAACTAAACTTTAAAAATCAGGATTCATATCAACTATTAGTGTTCCTATAGGCCTACGGTCATCACAGTACCATAAAACATTATCTTTAATGGTCATTCCATGAACTTCAACTGCATCTGGAACTCTAAATACATCATAAATTCTTGAATCAGAGAGCCTTATCCTGCTTACAACTCCCATAGCTGTGTCAGCTGCCCAAATAGTACCTTCTTCTTCTGCCCAAGCTATTCCATGAACTCTAAAACCTGGAACCTTAGTTCTATTAAGTTCAATCCAATTTTTTGAGTCCATTTCATGTATATATTGAGAAGGAGGAGAAGCGATGTATAGTTTTCCATTTTTCCACTCAAGGCCATGATCGCCAGTTTTTTCGGAGTTTTCAATTGATTCTCTTGTCGCATTAATCCCAGCTCCAGGAGAATCATATATTTCAATAGTCTTTCCTGAATCTTGGCTGATTTTATAAATCTTGCAATTGTAAGTCGAGGCGATCCATATATTTCCTTCATTGTCTATGGTAATTCCAGATGATCTATCTGTATCAGTATGAATTTCTTTTAATATGCTTCCAGTTGACCAGTCAAGTAAGTGAACTCTTGAATCGCCTTGATCAATTACCCACAAACCTTCTTTAGATGCCTGTAGTCCGTTTGGCTTAGGGCCAGGTGATATCATCATTTGAATAGGACTTGCTACCTTATTAGTCATAAATAACCCTTCTTTTATATTAAGATCTAGAGTATAAAAGTTTGCAATCTTTGACTACTATCAATTAATTTCTTACAGTCGGTTAAATGGATATTAATTTTCTAGATGATTTAAAAACATCTCTTCCTGATGTTAAATCTGATCAATATTTCAATAATTTAAATGGAGAAGTAGATATCTTTAGGGATAAATGGGGAATACCTCATATTAAAACTGAAGATGAATTTGATGCCTTTTTTGCCCAAGGTTTTGTAACAGCTCAAGACAGACTTTGGCATATGGATTTTGATCGCCAAAGAGCGTTAGGAAAATCTTCTAGGTTATTAGGCAAGGAGCTTATTAGTGATGATCTTTTAATGATAAAAATGGGAGTTGAAGAGTCTTCAAAAGCAGATTTTGAAGTATCGTCAAAAAAGTCAAAAAAGATGCTTGATTGTTATGCTGCAGGAGTAAATGCATTTATTGAGTCGACAGATAATCTTCCTATTGAATATAAAATTTTGAATATCAGCCCTGAACCTTGGGAGTCATGGAATAGCTTAGCTGTATACAAGGTAAGAAATATGTTGATGGGCACATTTGAAATGAAATTACTTAAGACCCAAATGTATAAGCATCTGGATAAAGATGTTTTTCAAAGACTCTGGAAAGATGTGCCAAAGAACTCTTTGCTTACGGTCCCTCCAAATAAATTATTGGAAGAGAACTTTCAAATTAATATTGAATCTTTATCTGAGTCTGCAGAGTTGTTAAATTACTTAAATGAGACTGATGTTGGAAGTAATGCTTGGGTAATTTCTGGAGATAAAACTAAATCGGGACTACCTCTTGTTGCTGGTGATTCTCATCGCGCTCTTGATACGCCAAGCGTTTATTATCAGGTTCATATCAGTTGCAATGAATTTTCAGTGAGTGGATATTCTGTTCCTGGGGTTCCTGGAGCTCCTCATTTTAGTCATACGGAAAATGTTGCTTTTGGGATGACGCATGGAAATGCAGACTATCAAGATCTTTATGTAGAAAAATTTAGAACAATTAATGGAGATATTGAGTACTTTGCTGACGACAAATGGATCACTTCTGAGGTAATTCAAAAGAAAATAGAAGTTAGGGGCGGTTCAGATTTTCAAGTTGATGTTATAAAAACTAGAAATGGCTATGTGATTTCAAAAAATATTGATTGTGGATATGGAATAGTTTTCTCTCATACCGGTACAAATTCAGGCACGAAGTGGGCGGATTGTTTGTATTCAATATTGCGGGTTAAAAATTCTGAAGAACTAATATTTTCGTTAAAGGAATGGACAGAGCCAGTAAATAACTTTGTATATGCTGATACGTCTGGATCTTTTGGATATAAGCTTAGAGGAAAGATTCCTGTAAGAGATAAAGCCAATCATCTAGGGCTAGTAAAAGGGTGGGATGAAAAATATAAATGGAAAGGTTTAATACCATTTGAAAAAATGCCAAAATCAAGTAATCCTAGCACAGGATTTGTTGTTACTTGCAACCAGAGAGTTGTTTCTCCAGAATATCCGTATTATATAGGTAATGATTTTTCACCTGAATATAGAGCATCTAGGATTGTCTCTAGGATAACTACTTTAGATGATAATTCAGCTGATGTAGATGATATGTCATCCATACATTCTGATAGGATCAGCATTCCCGCAGAAATAATTTTTAGAAAGTTAAAATCTTTAGAACTTCTTGATATATTGCCAGATAAAATAAGAGAAATTGTGAAATCTTGGAATTATGAAATGAGACCAGATTCTATAGCTGCAACTTTTTATTCAGATATCAAAGAAGAACTTATAAATCAGGTTGTTAAGGTTACAATAGGTGAGAGTTTTTATAATGATATTTTACCTAAGAATTCAAGATCGAAAAGAACAATATTAAACCAAATATTTTATAGAATTGTTAATCAATTGAAAGGATCTAATATTTATATTTCTGAAGAAAAAATCGAAGAAATATTGAGGAATATAATGATTGATCTTGCAAAGAAATATGGAGATAAAAAAGATTTGAGAAATTTTACGTGGGGCAAAGTACACAAAACTAATCCAGCACATCCCTTATCAAAAGTTTTTCCAGATTATGCAAAATATCTAAATCCTCCCTCAGTTTCTTTTGGAGGAGATTCTGATACTCCTCAGCAAGGAGGTTATATAGAAAACTTTGAAGTTAATTCAATTTCTGTAAACAGATATATTCATGATGTATCTAATTGGAACAATTCTAGATGGATAGTTCCATTAGGGTCATCTGGACACCCAGGAAGTAAGCATTATTCTGACCAGAGTCAATATTGGGCTGAAGTAAAAACAATACCACAGTTGTGGGACTGGAAAGAAATTGAAAAATCCTATGAATCAAAACAGCGATTATCTCCTGAATTAGAGAGATAGAAGAAATGAAGAAATTTATACTATCAATTGATCAAGGAACAACAAGTTCTAGAATTGTAATGTATAACAATAGTTTTAATGTTATCGATTCTGTCCAGAAAGAATTCAAGCAATTTTTTCCAAAAAATGGCTGGGTTGAGCATAATCCTGTTGAAATATGGAATGATGTTAAATTATTAATTCAGAAAATATTAAAAAAGAACAAAGTTAAAGCTTCACAGATTTACTCTATAGGAATAACTAATCAAAGAGAGACAACCGTTCTTTGGGATAAAAGGACAGGAAACCCAGTTTGCAATGCAATAGTTTGGCAAGATAGAAGAACCACTGATATTTGTAGATATTTAAAAGAAAAAAAACTAGACAGAAAGATACAAAATATCACTGGATTAATTATTGATCCTTATTTTTCAGCTACAAAAATTAAATGGATTTTAGATAACAATTCTGAGGCGAAAAAACTTGTTAAAGAAAACAACCTGCTATTTGGAACAATTGATTCGTGGTTATTATGGAATTTAACTGAAAAAGAATCGCATATAACTGACATAACCAATGCCTCTAGGACAATGCTATACGATTCTAGGAAGGAAGAATGGTCAACAGAATTATTAAAAATTTTAGATATTCCTAAAAATATTCTCCCTAAAGTAGTCAGCAATACATATGATTTTGGTGTTACTGATTTATTTGGTGGACCAATTCACATTGGTGGAATGGCAGGAGATCAACAAGCATCTGCGATTGGGCAAGCGTGTTTTAAAAAAGGCCAAACAAAAAGTACATATGGAACTGGCTGCTTCATACTTATGAATATTGGAAAAAAATTTCAATTATCAAAGAACAAACTTGTAACGTCTGTTGCTTATAAAATTGGCAATCAAAAAATGTATTGTTATGAAGGCAGTATATTTGTAGCTGGTTCAGCAGTTCAATGGTTAAGAGATAAGTTATTTTTCTTCAAAGATTCAAAAGAAACTGAATTATTGTATTCAAAGGCCAATAAAAACGAAAATATAATGGTAGTCCCAGCTCTTACAGGTCTTGGTGCACCTTATTGGCAACCAGATGCTAGAGGTGCAGTATTTGGACTAACAAGAGATACTTCAATTCCTGAAATAGTCAAGGCGACATTAGATAGTTTGTGCTATCAGACCTTTGATATAATTGAATCAATGAGAAAAGATTCAGGCACAAAAATTTCTGAAATTACTGTTGATGGAGGAATGGCAGATAATAATAAATTTATTCAAAGTCTTTCAGATATTTTACAAATAAAAATAGTCAAATCAAGCAACATAGAAGCTTCAGCATTAGGAGCAGCTTATCTAGCAGCCTTAAGCTCGGGTCTGATCAAGAATATTGATTCAATAATAAAACCATTGAAAAGTAAAAATGCCTCTAATGTAGGTAATTTTTACTATCCTAAAATCAAAAAATCATTAATTAATAAGCAAATATTGAAATGGAGAAAAACTGTGTCAGTTTTGCTTAAATACTACGATTAAAATATGAACCTCTTAATCACTACTTTTCATTATACGAGTGTCATGTGCGATTGTATTATGTGTATCATAAAAAGATATGAGAAATTATTTATATATAACCTTTGCAGTAATTATTATTATTGCCCTATTTATGAGCAGAGTTTTTTGAATTAGCACTTATCTGCTGCCCTCTGATCATTCCTATTAATACATCTATAACATCTAACCATCTTATGACTTAGACTTTTGTTTCTACCAATAAATTCATCACAAGAAATGCAGAACCTGTTATCTGTTTTGAAAGCACCTATGTTGTTCAAATATTCCTTATGTTGTTTTAGGTCTTCTCTTATAGTTCTTGATAAACAGATAATGCATAACCTATATTGACCGAAATAAGAGTTGATTAAGTAGTTGTTATTAATGGTATTGTGGCAATAAAGACAAGTCATAGAACAAAGTATTTTAAAGAGATAAATAACTTTGACAAATGGCCTGATGTCATAAATTTTTACATATTGTAAATATTTCTTAATAGTGCAAAACTACCTAGAGTTTGCAAAGGATGTGAAATATTATTAATCAAAGAAATATCTTTTTTTCTATACATTTACTATCAGGAGCTCTAGCTTTTTCAACATTTTTCTTAAGATTAATTTTAGTAAATTGGTATGTTCTAGAAAAAACAGATTCGTCTTTTATGGTTGGGTTATTAAGTTCAATACCAATACTTTTACAACCTTTTTCATCTCCAATTGGAGGTAAACTTGCTGATAGATATTCAAGAAAATTTATTTTATTTATGACAAGAGTTTTAGAAGCTTCGTCCTTATTATTTATGGCAATTTTAGTAAATTTTGAAATTTCACCTTTAATTTCAATTGGAATTTTATCGGTTTTCTTAGGTTTCTCCGGTGGAATTGGAGGACCTTCTTGGAGAAATATGCTTGTTGATATTCTGGGAATTGAAAATGTTTCAAGAGGGAATGCTTTTACAGAACTTGTAAATGGAATCATCAATGCAATTGTGCCTGCATTAGCAGCTCTATTTTTAACAATCTTCACTGTTAGCGAACTTTATTGGGGGCTCCCTTTAATAAGTTACCTGTCCTCCTTCATGATTTTATATTTAGTTATTAAAATGCCTTCTCAAAAAATCCTCAATAAAAATAATAAAGAATCCTCAATAAAAGATTCTTTAAGATATGCACTTAAAGATAATCAAGTCAGGCCAATATTAATTTTAGGATGCTCTACTTTAGTTTGGGGGGTTACTCAACCATTAATCCCGGTTTATTGCAGAGATGTTCTTGGCCTTGATAGCGCCGGATATTCTTTGATTACTAGCGCTAATTTTCTGGGAGCAATATTTGGTTCTGGCATCTTAATATTATTAGGATCAAAGCTCGCTACTGGAAAATTACTTAGTACATATATTTTATTTTTTTCAGTATTTATATATTTATTTTTTACTACTCAAAACCCTATAATAGCTGGAATTTATTTATTTTTAGGAAACATGTTCATAACTATTTGGATTGCAAACATGTTCACTTCATTACAAACTCTTCCAGATGAAAAATACATGGGGAGAGTTATGTCATTTTTCCTTTCAATGTTTGGTCTTATAGGAGTAGGATTTATTGTGGGTGGCTTCTTGGGTGAGTTGATTGGAATAAATATCACTGTTTTAATCTCATGCTTAATAATAGTTTTTGTTAATTTAATTGTGCTCCTTACCTCAAAATCATATAGGGAATTAAAAATTTAATTTATTTTACTGGTAACTTATCAGTGCTCTCGAGGAATTAGATTAAACGAAATATAAATTTCTCCCGAGATAGGATTCGAATCTATGACCCGCTGTTTGACATTATTTTCCTCATATTATTAGATAGATGTTAAGTATTAATTTTAATTTATTAAGGAGATGGCGATGTTATCAAAAAGACTTATTGGATTTTTTATGTTTTTGGGGCCTATTTTAGCGGTTATTATGATAATCCTAGAGCAAACGTATGGTAGAGGTGGGGATGCTTCTTTTGGGGAACAACTTATCGCAATGTCTGATAATTACGCATTAGCAACTATAGGTTCAATAGGATTTGCAATTGATATGCTAGCTATTTTTATTGGAATCCATAGCCTAGCTCGTTCTATGCAAGGAGAAAACAAACCTGGTTCTGACCTTGCTGGATTGGCATCAATTTTTGCTATATTAATAGCAGGAATTTATATGGTGTCTTTAGGTATTGAATTGGCTGCAACAGAAAAAGCGAGTGATTGGGCGAAACAGGGCGGTGATCCAATAAATGCGTTTGCACTAAGTGAAGCTATTACGAGAAGCATATTTGTTCTTGATAGTTTAGTTATGTTATTTTTGGGCTTGGCAATTTTAATACAAAAAAATATGAGCCAAATAGTTGGGGGACTATTCACATTTTTGGGGGCATGCGTTTTATTAGGTGGTATTTTCTCAGCAGGAGACAACTGGGCTGGAATGCTTTGGTTCATAGGTTTCTTAGGTTTTCCTATCATGACGTCCGTCACTGGGTTTCTTACATTAATGCAAGTTAGGAGAAACAGCTAGAAATATAACTTATGTAGAAATTCTATCATTAGAAGGTGACTCCCGAGATAGGATCCGAACCTATGACCCACTGACTAACAGTTATTATTGAAGTATTTCTTGATAATTTATCTATAGAAATAAGACTAACTTAGTCCATTGATATCTTTAGGCATACTTTTGTAAAAAGTGAACTAATTTTGCAGATTTCCTTAAATGGTTTTATGTTTAGATTATGAAAATTACAAGCATCAAACCTTACGCAGCACAATTTACCTCACAATCTAGGTCATCTAAATCACATCCAAAAAAATGGGTTTTTATTAAAATTGAAACCGACGAAGGAATTTATGGATGGGGTGAAATAGGCACGGGTTCTTCTGTAAGTGAAAATCTAATGAACACGGCAGTTAAGGAAGTTTCTGAATTATTTATCGGAGAAAATCCAATGGATATAGAACGATTATGGCATAAGCTTTTCAGAAAGTTCTCATATATGGGTTCTAGAGGATTTACAACTTCACTCATTGCTGGTTTTGATATTGCACTTTGGGACATTAAAGGAAAATTTAGCAATATGCCAATATATAATTTATTGGGTGGAAGATTTAGAGACCCGGTAAGGCTTTATTGTAATTCGTGGTTCGATGGTTGTAATACTCCTGAAGAATACGCAAAAGCAGCAAAAAATAACCTCATTGAAAAAGGTTATAGTGCCTGCAAATTAGATCCATTTCTTGAGATGGTTCCTTATCACACTATGTATCAAGATGGATTTATTTCACAAGATGGAGAAGAAGAAGGTTATGATATTGTGGCTGCTGTTAGAGATGTGGTGGGACCAAAATTTGAAATTTTAATTGATGCTCATGGTCATTACAACGTACCAAATGCAATACGTTTAGCAAATAACTTATACGATAGGTATAAAATAGGATGGTTTGAAGAGCCTCTTCCACCGGAAAGTATAAAGGGCTTAAAGCAAGTTAAAGAAAATACTGATGCACCAATTTGTGTTGGAGAACGTCTATACACTAGATACGATTTTTTACCTGTCCTTGAAAATAGACTAGCAGATTATATAATGCCGGACACAGTATGGACAGGTGGAATTTCTGAAACAGTTAAGATTGCAAATATGGCCGAAACATATAACATTCCAATCTCACCTCATGTTATCCCTGGAGGCCCAATAGAACTTATATCGGCTGCTCATGTTGTAAGTGCGATTCCAAATTTTTACAGATTGGAACATTCTTTATCTCTTATACCAGTTCACAATAGTTACCTAAAAGAACCATATAAGATTATTAATGGCGAATTTCACCTAAATGATAAGCCTGGACTAGGTTTTGAACTTGATGAAAAAAAATTAGAAAAACTTTTTTAGGCTCAAAATCGTGTTTCCCGAGATAGGATTCGAACCTATGACCTACTGACTAACAGATGTGTGGATTGCGTTATGTGCGTTCAGGTAAAATAGAGATATGAAAAAACTATTATTACTTATGACATTAGTAATTCTTGTTGTTGGGTGTGGAGAAAAAGCTGACGACTCCTCTTATGATGTAGTTACCAACTCTCCCCGTATATT
>JAAZYI010000041.1 GCA_014239735.1 Dehalococcoidia bacterium | reverse complement strand
TGTAGACTTTTTGGTGCCAAACAGATTTAAATTCGGATACGGTCTTACTCCAGAAATAGTAGAGCATGCGTTATTAAAAAAGCCCGATGTGATTATCACCGTTGATAACGGTATTGCAAGTATAGAGGGTGTAAAACTTGCAAGAGAAAATAATATTGATGTAATAGTCACCGATCATCACTTACCTGCTGATAATTTGCCTAATGCGAATTTTATTATTAATCCAAACCAACCTAATTGTAGTTTTCTTAGTAAGAATTTATGTGGGGTTGGAGTGATCTTTTATTTTCTTCTTTCTCTAAGGGTTATTTTTAGAGAGAAGGGAAAATATACCAAAAAGACGGAACCAAAATTACATGACTTACTAGATCTTGTTTGTTTAGGCACAATTGCTGATTTAGTGACACTTGATTATAACAACCGAATTTTAGTAGAAAATGGTCTAAAAGTAATAAGAAACAAAAATTGTAATTTTGGAATACAGGCTATTGCCAAGCTAAGTAAAAAGTCTCTACCAAACCTCAAAACTTCCGATCTCTCTTTTGCTATTGCGCCAAAACTTAATGCCGCAGGGAGACTTGATGATATATCAATTGGCATAAAATGTTTACTTTCTAATAGTTATGAGGAAGCAGAATCTTATGCAAAAGAATTGGTAGCACTAAATAATGAAAGGCGTGAGATAGAGTCAAAAATGCATGCAGAAGCTTTAAACGATATCAATTTAGATCATTTATCCCTTCCATTTTCCATATGTTTATATAACAAGAGTTGGCATCAAGGAGTAATCGGTATTTTAGCTTCAAGAATGAAAGAAAAATATTACAGACCAACTATAATTTTTGCATTGGATGAAAGTGGTTTGTTGAAAGGATCAGGAAGATCAATATCCGGACTTCATTTAAGAGACACCCTTGACTTAATTTCTAAAAAAAATAGCAATCTTATAAAATCATTTGGAGGTCATGCTATGGCTGCAGGCTTAACAATTGAGGAGACTAATTTTGATCTATTTGTAACAATATTTGAACAGACATGCACTGAATTATTAACTGAGGAGGATTTAAACACATTGATTAATGTAGATGAGTCTATTCTGGATAATTCTATGAATTTTGACATTGTTAAGAAAATTGATATGAGTATATGGGGCCAAGGATTTATTCAGCCACAATATCTTGATAAGTTTGAGGTAATTGAACAATCTGTCCTAATGGATAAGCATCAAAAATGTAAGCTTAATTTCAATGGATCCCTGTACGAGGGAATTTTTTTCAATCATACAGAAAGTCTACCTGATAGAATAGAGGCTGTTTATAGAGTTGAAACTAATGAATTTCGAGAAAATAAGAAAATACAAATTATATTAAGAAATTTAATTTAATGACTACAAGAAAAGAAAAAATTATTATTGGTAATTTGAAGATGAATGGATCACTAGATTTTTATTCATCATATTTTAATGATGTTAAAGAAAATTTAAAAAACCTTAATAATGTTCTTATTGGATTATGTGTTCCTTATCCATATCTTTTCAAAGCTGAGGAAATTTTAAAAAATTCAAATATCGGATGGGGTAGCCAAAATGTAGCTAAATTTGTATCAGGTGCCTATACTGGAGAAGTCAGTGCTGAAATGTTAAAAGACTTTCTATCCGTATATGTAATTGTAGGACACTCAGAACGAAATACCGCATATTGTGAATCTGATGAAAATATTGCGGATAAATTTAAGATAATAAAAGATCAAGGGATGATACCCATTCTGTGTGTTGGAGAGACATTGATTGAGAGGGAGGCAGGGATTATGGAAACTGTCGTCGAGTCCCAATTAAAAGCTATTATAGAAAGATACGGGGCTAAAATTTTCGCTGACACAATTATTGCATATGAACCTATATGG
>JAAZYI010000040.1 GCA_014239735.1 Dehalococcoidia bacterium | reverse complement strand
CACCTACGCCAGTTCCAACTAGCACACCTACGCCAGTTCCAACTAGCACACCTACGCCAGTTCCAACTAGCACACCTACGCCAGTTCCAACTAGCACACCAGTAATTGAAAAGGTGACAGTAAATATTATAGATTTCGGCTTTTGGAACTCAAATACAACTATAAATATTAATTCGATTGTTGTGTGGACAAACAGCGACTCATCAACTCATACAGCTACTTCATTAGACTCTAAGTTTGACTCTGGGTATATATCTTCTTCAGGGGAATATTCGTATAAATTTACAGAGTCCGGGATATATAACTATAAGTGTAGTCTTCATAGCAACATGAAAGGAAAGATAAGAGTTTTGCCTGAAAATGGAATATTAATAGATCCTACACCTACTACACCTATGCCATCCCAATCATCACCTCCTTCAAGCAGTTATTACTAAAAACTAGTGGAAATATTTTTAATCGGAGCAAATAATGGTCTTGGGTACGAGATCTTAAATGAGGCATTAAGAAATAAAATAAATGTAAATTGTTTGGTAAGGAGTTCAAAAAAAATTAACTTTGAAAGTCCTTATTTAAAATTATTTTATGGGGATGCAACAAATTTTAATGAATTGTTAAATTCCATTGGCACTTCATCAGTAATTATCAGCTCAATAAATGTAAAAAGAAAGAATTTTTTTCCATGGTCAAAAATATCTAATTCAACATCAACAATATCTGACTCCTCAAAACTTATTGTGGATATTGCAAAACTTAAGCAAATAAATAGAGTGATTACTATCTCTGCATTTGGTGTTGGTGAAACGTATAAAAATATTCCAAAATGGTTTCAACTTTTAATTAAGTATTCAAATTTAAAATATCCATATAAAGATCATCAAGTACATGAAAAAATTATCTCTACTTCAGGTTTAAATTGGACAATTATCAGACCGGTAGTATTAACTAACTTTAAAAAAAATGAAAAAATAAAAATCACTTATAAAAATCATCCTAAACCCAACTTAATAATTAGTAGAAAATCCTTCTTATGTAGGTTCCTGTAATAGAGGTGGGAATCTGATGAAATATGAGGGTTAAATCTCAGCACTCGCATTACCACATCTATATATACAATACCCGTCCAACGGCTATCGGCGACCTTTCTTGTATATATAGTAAATGTTGTCGCGTGGCACTTGCCATGTTGCCATAAAATGTGCCATGTTTTAGCTTAAAATTTAGTGGAAGTACTCCATAAAGTACTCCAATAGAGAAATGATTTAGATAATAACCACTACCAATGGGAGGGTTTTAGGTTTAAAATATCTCAATTGCCCCTGTAGCTCAGAGGATAGAGCACCGGTTTCCTAAACCGGGTGTCCCGTGTTCGATTCACGGCAGGGGCGCCATTAATTCAATTCTTTAAATGATTTAGTTAATGAATCTATAGAATCTTTTGCGTCTCCAAATAACATTAAGGTTTTTTCATTATAAAAAATATTATTGTCTAAACCAGCAAAACCTGGATTCATTGATCTTTTTAAAACAACTATTGATTTAGACTTTTCTATATCAAGAATTGGCATACCATATATTGGGCTATTTTTATCTAATTTAGCTGCAGGATTAACCACATCATTTGCACCAATAACTATTGATATATCAGTCTGCGAGAATTTTTCATTTACTTGCTCAAGATCTAATAAAAGTTCGTAGTCAACATTTGCTTCAGCTAAAAGAACATTCATGTGCCCAGGCATTCTTCCTGCAACAGGATGAATAGCAAAAAGCACATTTTTTTGTTGATTTTCAAGCACATCTAATAATTCTTTCAATGAATGTTGAGCTTGTGCAACTGCAAGTCCATATCCAGGAATAATAATAATATTTTCAGAATATTCTAAAAGTGATGCTATATCGTCACTCGATCCAGATTTATAATTTTTATCAGATGTCTCTGAGGCTATATTTTTAGAAGTAGCTCCAAATCCACCAAGAACAACATTTGCAAGTGATCTATTCATCGCCTTTGTCATTATTCTTGTAAGTATCAAGCCTGAGGCGCCAATTAAGGATCCACTAATTATTAAAGCAACATTACTAAAAATGAATCCAGTGAATGCAGCTACAATACCTGAGTAAGAATTCAATAAAGCTATCACTACAGGCATGTCAGCCCCTCCAATTGGCAATACAATTAGGACTCCAAGCAGAAGACATACACCTAACAAAATATAAAATAATAACGTATTACCTGAATAAAGGAACGAAGCAGTCATTAGTGCAATTACAGACAATAATATTAAAAAATTTAAATAATTTCTTAATGGAATTAATATAGGTTTTCCTGTGATAAGAGATTGTAATTTTAAGAATCCAGTAATACTCCCTGAAAAGGTTACAGATCCAATTAATATACTCATTAATATACTTATAGATACAAGGTTAAATGAAATTGTGCTATTAACTTTAATAATTTCTGAAAATGCAATTAAAGATGATGCTAATCCGCCCAATCCATTAAAAATAGCAACCATTTGCGGCATGGAAGTCATTTGTACTTTTTTAGCAAATATTAAGCCTAAAATCCCACCTATAGTGATACCAGAAAATATATAGATAATAGAACTTATTTCATATTCAACATATGAAAGAGTGGTTATAATTGCTGTTGCCATTCCAAGGAAAGAAATTATATTTCCTTTTCTTGCTGTTAATGGGCTACTCAACATCTTTATTCCTAATATAAAAAATATTGAGGAAATAAAGTATAAAATTATATGAATAGAATCCATTTAATTACCATCTCTTTTTCTAGGTTTCTTAAACATCTCTAGCATTCGATCAGTTACTATAAAGCCGCCAAAAACATTTATGCTGCTTAAAATCAGGGATATAAAACCTAGAATATTTACTGTTAGGCTGGAAGAGGATGTAATGACTAATATTGATCCAATAATTACAATTCCTGAAATTGCATTTGTGCCAGACATCAAAGGTGTATGCAATGTCGGTGGAATTTTTTTTATTAATTCATATCCTAGCAGCATTGCCATTATGAAAATTAAAATTAGATATAATTCATCATTCAATTTTAGCCTCCAAATTAAGATTGGTAGATTTAATTATTTCATCATTAGGATCTAAATTAACTTTATTTTCATCAATTATTAAATCTAAATAAGCTTCTACATTTCTTGAAAAAACTAAACTTGAGTGTTCAGAAACTAAATTAGTTATGTTTTTAGGTTTGTCGATTATTACTCCTGAATACTTAGTTACTTCGCCATAATCACCTATTTCACAATTACCGCCAGACTCTCCTGCCAAGTCAATAACTACACTCCCAAAATTCATACTTTCAACATTTTTTTTGGTAACTATTATTGGAGCTTTTTTCCCCGGAATTGCTGCTGTTGTAATTACGCAATCTGAAGTTTGAATATATTCTGATAGTAGCTCATTTTGTTTTTTTTGTTTCTCTGAACTTTGTTCTTTGGCGTAACCTTGTTTATCAGAGTCATCATAATCATAATTTAATTCTAAGAATCTTCCTCCAACACTTTCCACTTGTTCTTTAGTAGACTCTCTAACATCAAATCCAGTTACTTTAGCTCCCAATCTGTTACAAGTTGCTATTGCTTGTAATCCAGCTACTCCTGCGCCTATTACCAAGATTTTTGCTGGTGGTATTGTCCCAGCAGCAGTAATCAGCATTGGAAAATATTTTTTTAAATGATTTGCAGCAAGTAGAGAAGATTGATAACCAGCAATTGATGCCTGAGAAGATAATATATCCATAGATTGAGCTCTAGCAATTCTAGGAATTTTTTCTAAGGCTAAAAATATAAATCGATTATCTGGAATAATATTTTTAAAATTAAAGTTTCCTATAAAAATTTTTGATTTCGTATCTTTAGAAATTTTTTCAAATTCTATATCTAATGGGTTTACAGATATTAAAATATCAGAATTTTCAATAATAGATTCTGATGATTTTAATATTTTTGCACCAATATTTTCGTAATCTTCATTATTAAATCCAGATTTTAATCCACAATTTTCTTGAATAAAGACTTTAATATTTTTTTCAATTAATTTCTTGGATGTTTCTGGAGTTAAAGATACTCTGAAATCATTATCATTATTCTCTTTTAAGCACCCTACAGATAACATAACTTGATTTTAATTATTTTTCTAAATTTTTTCCAAATTTCTGTATATAAAGCTAATTCCACAGTACACATTAGCCTAAGAAGATAATTTGTTATAGGGAATATTTTGTTATTACTTGTAATAGGAAAAGGCACCCGAGCCATTAACGAGTCACTTGGAATAATATCTTTACTCACCTCTTACAGAATTCTGTTATTTGAATAATATCTGTATAGATATGTTATGAATTGGTTGAACTGAATTCCTAAATTGGGGGTCCCGTGTTCAAATCACGGCAGAGGTGACATAATTATTTATTAATACTCTAAACTAATTTCGCTCCTTAATTTTTTTGCTTTTTTCAAAGCATCTTTGGTGCTTACTGAGGAAGCTAAAACTATACCTAATCTTCTTGTGCCTGATATAGAAGGTTTCCCAAATAACTTAAATGATAGTTCAGTTTCATTAAGAATATTCTTTTTAATTATGAATTTTATATTTTCGCTTTTACCATCTCCTTTTATAACTACTGAAGCAGAAGGTTTTGCCTTAATTTTTTCAGGAATTCCTAAATTCAATATTGCTCTTACATGTAATGAGAATTCCGAAAGATCCTGAGAAATAAGCGTGACCATACCTGTATCATGTGGTCTTGGTGATACTTCGCTAAAATAAACTTCATTGTCTTTAATAAAAAGTTCTACTCCAAAAATTCCATTTCCGCCTAATTCACTTACTATCTTTTCTGCTATTTTTTTACATTTTATTAAAGTAGATTTAGGTAATGAATGAGGTTGCCAGCTTTCAATATAATCTCCGTCTTTTTGAATATGTCCTATTGGTGGGCAAAATACAATATTATTTTCTGATTTAATTGTTAATAGTGTTATCTCATCATTAAAATCAATTAAAGATTCAATAATAACCTTCCCTTTTCCTGCTCTTCCATAAGACTGAGCAAAATCCCATGCTTTTCTGATTTCACTTTCATTATTAACTAGAGACTGACCTTTTCCGCTTGAGCTCATTATTGGCTTTATAAAACAAGGCATTCCAATATTCTTTACAGATATTTTAAGTTCCTCGTATGAATCAGCAAATAAATAATTTGATGTTGGTAAATTTAGTTTTTCTGATGCAAGATTCCTAATTCTCTCTCTATTCATAGTTTTAAAAACAGCAGATGCATTTGGAATTACATTGAATCCTTTTTTTTCAATCTCCATTAAAGTATCTGTGTTAATAGCTTCAATTTCAGGAATAATAAAATTCGGTTTCTCTAACTCAATTAATTTGAATAATTTAGATGAATTTAACATATCCAAAACATATTTCTTGTGTGAAACCTGCATTGCAGGAGCATTGTCGTATCTATCAACAGCGATGGTCTCCACTCCAAATCTATGTAACTCTATGACAAGTTCCTTAGCAAGTTCACCAGAGCCTAGAATTAAAGCTTTGGTTGAATTGATTGAATTTGGTGTTCCTATATTAATAGTCATATACCGTAAATTATATTACTTATTTTTTCTGATAATAATAACTGATACATTTTCAGATTTTATCAAAGCATTTGGTTTTATTAGTTCTATTTCAACTTCTTTTATTTCCTTATTTTCAAGGATTTTTTTAGCTAACCTTTCACTCAAAGTTTCTAAAAGGTTGTATTTAGATTTTGAAATAAATTCTTTTACAGATTTAACCAATTTTGAATAATTAATAGTATCTTCTATTTGGTCGCTTTGAGATACTTTCTTAAATGAGGTGAATAATTTTAAGTTAATTATAATTGGCTGAGGATTTATTTTTTCATTAGGATTTATTCCAATTAGACATGATGCTTCAATATTTTTTATTATTATTGAATCTTTCATTTAAGTATTATTTTGTATATGTGAAAGAAACTCTTGCCTAGTATTTAAGTTGCTTCTAAATGAGCCATGCATTGAACTAGTTGTAAGGTTAGAGCTTGAAAAATTATCTCCTCTTAGTATAGAACATGAATGTTTTGCTTCGATTACTACTCCTAATCCATGTGGAGAAATTATTGAGTCTAGGGCTGATGAAATCTCATTGGTTAGGTTTTCCTGGACTTGAAGTCTTTTTGAGAAGACCTCAATAATTTTAGGAATTTTAGAAAGCCCTATTATTTTGCCTTCAGGAATATACCCAACATTTACTGTCCCAAAAAAAGGGGTTAGATCATGTTCACATAAACTATTAAATTCTATATTTTTGATTACTATCATGTCATCAAGAGTTGTGCTAAAAAGAGAATTATTGGTTACCTCTTCTATTTTCATTGAATACCCAGAAAGTAGATTTTTATATAATTTAGCCACCCTTTCTGGTGTATCATTCAGGCCATCTCTTTGAGGGTCATCGCCGGACGAAGAGATTATATTTCTTACTAATTTTGCTATTTCTTCAATATTAAATTTATCTAAATTCATAATTTGTGCTACTAACTAATTTGACAGTAGTGGTTTAAATGGAATTTTAGAGCCTAGGATAGCATCTTTACATGGATCATGTCCTTCAGGGTGTGTATCTTTTAGCATTTCGTTGAAATTATCACTTGTAACATGACAAAGAAGATAGATGCTCGATTCCTCTAAAAATTTCATTACATCATGATGGATATCTCTTCCTCTTGGATTTTTTACTAGATCAAATATCCCTTGTCTCCCAAAATAATTATCTCTAGGAGTTGCTCCTCCAGTAAAAGTTGAATCTTTGATTTTCCTAATTTCAAGTTCTTGTGTCAGAAGATTCCATTCCTTAATATTTAGTTCAGATACATCGTACATTAGTGCATTCCTTATAGGATACATAGTGGCCATTACTCTGTGAAAAGCTATTTCATCTTCTGTCATATGGACTTTAGAAGATTTGATTAACCTATCTCCTTCCATTGAAGGCGTGCCTTTTGCATTTAATATTTCACCAGAAGAATTAGTTGCTACTGCATCTTCTATATTGAATAAGAAATTTCCTCTTCTATCTAAAATTTTATTGGTTCCTGAAGAAAGTAATTCTTGATGAGGATTTCCTGTAAAAATACAATATCCATTAGAGTCAATTGCACATGAGTATCTATCTTTCGGCATTCCGTCACCAGGAGGACCATTTCTTCCAGGAGGACCATTTCTTCCAGGAGGACCATTTCTTCCAGGAGGACCAGCACCACCTTGTGCGTCAGCCATATTATTAAAATTGGATTCCTCTACAATACCTTTATAACACAAGAGAAAATAAGGAAAACCTATGACTCCCTCTCCATTTAATTGAGTACTATGATAGTGATAAATTCCTTCTGGGACTTCTGGGGTTGGGCTAAATCGCCCATTACACTCGTCTAGATCTCCTAACCCTTCAATATATTCCCAACTGCCAATTCCATTGTACCCATCTTCCCCTTCTTTTAATCTGTAACTAGATTTTATTTCAACTACATCTTCATCATAATTCCATCCAAAAGGACCATAAATTGGAAAGCCATCAAAAGCAAAACCTAGAATAGGAGAATGAATTTTAGAATCTAACTTATTTCTATCATAATCTCTCCATTCAGTCATAGAGATATTAGGATTTTCTTCGTGCCAATGAATGCAGTTTGCGTCAAAATGATAATGAAAGAAGCTTCCTGCAGAATGACCCCCGCATACTCCAATTTGAATAGGCTGTCTATCTTCTTCAAAGTATTCGAAATGTAGTGCTACTGCATCTCCACCTGGCCCTTCCTCAGGACCAAATATAGCTACCCCTGTCACAGTTATTGCTATTGGGCCTCTGTCAGGAGCCCAAGTTACTTCATCTGCTATGGCAGGCCTACTAGGTATAATCCATGTATAATCACCTTCCTCTGCACAGCACCCAAGTCCAGATTCAAAATCATGATTAGGAATCCCTGTGCTTTTAATTAATAAGTCTCCATTCTCAATAGATAGATCGACTTGGCACTTCCATTTATCATTTTCTTCTGTATCCATATCATCAACTTCTTTCGATTCTAAACAAAGCCATGCATCAGATAAATAATCTGGAATTCCTTCTGTTCTCACTTCAGGCTCTTCCATTTTATTTGTTTGAGTCTCCTCCGAATTAAAGCATGATAAAAAAATAATGAAAATTAATAATGCTAGAGGTATTTTTCTGATCATTTTTTTATTAAGTCAATGATGATCTGCGTATGCATTTTTATCATGTTTTAGAGTATTTGCTAATATAATTTGAAATTGTTCTTCTGTGTAAGATCCACTTAATCTTGTGATTATTTTTCCATGATGATCAACGATTACCCAAAATGGGAATCCTCTAATCCCAAAGTGCTCTGCAACACCATCCTGATCATTATCAACAAAAGTAGGGGATGACCAATTTTCAGATTCAAGCCACTTATCAGGAGGAAAATTAGGTTGGTTAGAATTTATTGAAGTTAGCACTGCATAAATTTTTATAGGGTCAGGGCTTCCATTTTCATCTATCCATTTTTGGATAGTTTTTACTTCCTGTTGGCAATGAGAGCACCAATGAGCAAGAAATAGCAGAATCTTAGGTTCTTCAGAATCAGTAGAAATTTGATTGCCATTGATATCAGTTCCTGAAATTATTGGTGCATCAAAGTTTGCTGCCGGCTCTAATTGTTGGCAATAATTAAAGTTCTCAAAAAATACGCAATCTCTATTAAAATTAACTGATAGGTCTGGCAACATATCTCCTTTTACAGATATTTCGCCTCCAAAAAAATTCTTTTCTGCTGAAGGCTGTAATATGAATAAAGCTCCAAAAAAAACTACAACAATAGCAATTACACCACCAATAATTATAGGGGTCAGATTATTCTTTTTTGCTTCTGGCCTTTTCTTAGAATTCATTTACCTTTCCTTAGGTTATTTATATTCGGTATTAATAGTAATACAGAAATAAGTAAAAATGTTGACAAGGCCATGAAGGGCATAGTTACGAATCCGAATTCCATTATCCATGATCCAGAACAGCTAGTCTCACTAGAACAAGATACAGATTGCTGGTCTGGAATTATTTGGAGCTGATAATGGTATATAGAGATTACTAGCCCAATTAATGAAAAAGGTAATCCATAAGCCCATATTTCTTTATTTCTTCTCAGAATTCCTATTCCAAGAATTAATACAAGAGGGTACATTGCAATTCTTTCATACCAACAAAAAGTGCAAGGTACAAATCCTGAAATTTCTGAATAGAATAAACTTCCCAATAAAGCTAATGTTGCTATGGCCCAAGAAAAAACGACTGAATTATCGTAAATTAATTGATTAAAATTATTTATGATGCTTGATTTTACTGGGAATAACTTGGTAAATAAATAACTTAAAATAATAATTGTAGATATGCCTATTGATGCAATGGCAAGCATTGAAAAGATCTTATTTAGTGCTTCAGTAGCAATATCATTCATAGTAAATGAATGATATCATAGGATGTATGGACAATTCAGAAACAAAGACACTAACTTTAAACCCTTGGTTGTTGTTAATGGGGGCAAGTTTTATTGCTTCATTATTTGGAATAATTTTTTTGATTACAGTTTTCTTTATCGTCCGGGCATGGGTTATATATGAATTTGGTCTTAATTCTTTTACTCATTACCTGAGCTAATTGCATCAAACTTGTACTTTTTTCTGCCTTAAATTAATGTGAATCAATTATAGGTTTTATTTTATGGATATTGTTTATTGGATAATATTGTGTTTCTTCTCTGCAAGCATACCTTGGGCTCTTATTCTTGGTTACTTATTTACAGATCGAGATATAAGATCTGTGGGGGACAGAAATCCAGGAGGAGCAAATACTTTAAAATTAGCAGGTATTAAAGTAGGATTAGTTGCAATTTTTTTGGAGATATTTAAGTCTTTTTTGCCAATTTATTTAGCTTTGTCTTATGGGGTAGATTCTTGGAGTTTAGTAATAATTTCATTATCTTCAATTTTTGGGAGCATGTTCTCGCCTTTCTTAAAATTTAAAGGAGGAAAATCTTTAGCGGTAAGTTGCGGAGTTTGGATAGCAATTTCATACGGTATTATTGGTCCAATTATATGTCTGATGATGGCTTTTTCTCATCTTATACAAAAGACTCATATATGGACGATTATATTTGGCTGGATGGGAATATTATTATGGGTTATTTTATTCTCTCCTAATTTAGAGATAATATTGTTATGGATAATTAATTTTTTATTGGTAATGTATAAACATAAATCTGAATTAAGGCAAAGAATAATCTTTAGAGACTGGATTTTAGGAGATAAAACATAATGTTTAATGAGTTGATAGAAACATTAGCTATTTTTATTTTTTATGTTTTATTTGCCTTTTCCATACTTGTTGCATTGCTAGGGATAGCAAATCTTTTTTTTATCAGAAAAGCATCTTTACCTAATTCATTAAAAACTCAAAATGCTCTTGTATCGATTCTTATTCCTGCAAGAAATGAAGAGGCAAATATTAGTAGATGTTTATATTCATTAATTGATCAAAGTTATAAAAATATAGAAATAATTATTTTAGATGATGATTCTATTGATTCTACGTTCAATATTGCCAGTGAAATTGCTAATAAAGATAAAAGGATGAAGATTGTTAAAGGAATGCCAATTGAAAAAAATTGGCTTGGCAAGAATTGGGCTTGTCATCAGCTCAGCAATCTTGCAAAAGGTGATATGTTGTTGTTTATTGATGCTGATACAAAATTACAATCAAAAACTATTGAGGAAACTATTATGGAAATGGAATCTTCAGATATAGATTTAATATCACTTTTTCCAAAAAGAGTAACATCGACTGCTGTTGATAAAATTATTTCTGTTACTGTGGGGTGGTTTATCTTTTCGTGTTTGCCAATTTTATTTTCTAATAAGAATCCAATTTTTTCTTCTGCATTTGGTCAGTATCTTTTGTTTAGAAGAGGCGCATATTTTTCAATAGGAGGCCATGAGTCTATCAAAGATAATATTTTAGATGATTTTGAATTAGGAAGAAGCATAACTAGAGAAGGCTTTAATTTGAAAGTATTTGACGGCACAGATAGAATTTCTACATTTTCATATTATTCTGAAAGAGAAGCAATTGATGGTTTATCAAAATCTATATTTCCTTTTTTTCGCAATAGAGTAGTGCCATTTTTTTTACTTTGGGTTTTATTTATGGCGATGGGCATAGTTCCAATATTGCTGATATTTGGAGACTTGTTGCAAGTAAAGTTATCTAGATCTAAAGAAATTATGGCATTTCTAATATGGGGATTATTAACGCTATCTTGGGTTATTTCAAGCTATCGATCTAAACAGGGATTATTGCCTGGTATATTTTTCCCAATAATTACAACTATAACTGCCATAATAGGAATATTTTCAGTGCTCACCTTCTTATTTAATAAAGTAGTTTGGAAAGATAGAAATGTTTCTAGTGAAGATGACATCTCAAATTATGAGGAAGTTGAATAATAATTAGTAGTTCAGAATAAAATATTCAGTAAGCAATGCTATCATTCCTATAATTAAAATTATAATAAACACAATTCCAATTATAATTAGTCCTCTTCTTGGTGATACTTTTAATTTCAGAGCTTTTAACTCTTCATTCGTGACCCTATCATTCCTATCGTAATCTTTATTTTGATTCATTTTTTATACCGAATAAGCAACAGATCCATCATCCCTAAAAGGAACTTGATTATTTAAATCTAGTGGTTCATAAGGTAGTTGGTCTATTATGTCTTTTTTGATTGTAATTCCTAGCCCTGGTTCTTCTGGTAGAAGCATATATCCACCATCTCTTTTTAAGCTTGATTCAATAAAATTGTATTTCTCAGATTCATCACCTAATGTAAATTCTTGAGTTAAAAAATTTGGAATATTTAAATCAAGATGAACAGAAGCTGCTGTCAAAATTGGTCCTAAAAAATTATGCATAACCAACGCAGAATGATATGACTCAGCAATAGAAGCTATTTTTTTTGTTTGAGTAAATCCGCCTGCTAACCCGATATCTGGCCTAACATATTGAGGGCCTCCATGAGATAATAATTCTCTAAATTCCCATATTGAATGCATTCTCTCACCATTCGCTACCGGAATTGAGACTCTTTTTGCTATTTCTCCTTGCGACATAATGCTGTCTATTTGAATTGGATCTTCATAAAACATAGGGTTAAATTTTTTTACAGCATCAGCAAGATGGATGGATGTCATAGGAGTTAGCTTTCTATGAATTTCTAATATTATATCTACTTCAGAGCCTGCACCTTCTCTTAAAGCAGCAACTATATCTTCTGTCTCTTTTATAAGTTTATCTAAGGAAAGATCAAAGTAATTAGAAGGAAGTGGATCAATTTTTAAAGCCGTAAAACCCATTTTTACTGCTTTTTTTGCTGCATCTATAATCCCTTGGTTATTTGATTTACTATTTCCATGCTCTATGCCTAGAAGAAGATGAAGCCTAACCTTATTCCTTACTTTGCCTCCTAATAAATTCCAAATTGGTTCGTTATGATATTTGCCTTTTATGTCCCATAGAGCAATATCTATAGCTGAGATAGCTCCGGATAGAATAGATCCTCTAAAAGGTCCTGATCTTAATAATAACTGCCCAATATGCTCTGTATCCAAAGGATTAAGTCCAATAAGTATATTTTCAAATTTATCTACAACAGATTTAACAGCTTCAGGATAAGCCCAGCATGCTGTTTGGCCTATCCCACTTATTCCATTATCTGTAATAATTTCTACAACATACATGTCTCTTACTAAATAAGAGTTTATTTTTTCTATCTTCATCTATAATCCTCCGGATTCATTTCTGGAGTCCATTGTAATAAATGAAAGGCTTTTGATAAATTATGCTCTGTATTTTCAGGGTCTCCGGCAATAAATATAGGGTCAAATCTTGAATGACCTTTTTGAATAAAATCAAGGGCTGATATATAGGCATTCGCCAAATCTTTTTCATGGGTTATCCATAATCTAGATCCGTCTGGATTTTTATCCTTCCTCTCCTTTATTTCTTTTTTCCAATCTTCATCACTTCTTGGGCCAGTTAGCCTAAGAGCAACAATATTCATTCCAAACCACCTACAAAAATAATTACATATATCTTCGCCAAACCCCTTTGTTAATCCATAAACAGAAGGAGTATCTTTTGGTACTAATTCTTCACTTGGGTAGTGAAGCCGTTTTCTATAATGAACACTCATTGTGCTTGTATGAACTCCACGCATAACTCCCTCTTTTTGAGCTATATAAAGAAAAGTATGAAGCCCTTTAGTATTAAGATCATAATTATTTTGGATGTCTTCTAAATTTTGTGTTTTCTCTGATCCACCTTGAGGATTTTTCATAGTAAGATTAATAAATAGGTCAATACCATCTAATGCTTTAGTAATATCAGTAGGGTTAGTCATTGAGCCTTGTATAAATTCTAAGTCATTATATTTTGGCTCAGCTAAATCAAAAATTCTTAAATCGTAAATATTCTTTAGGTAGGGAGTTAAGAAACTTCCCATCATACCTGATCCGCCTGTTAGTAGAATTTTCATATAATTAAGGTGGCGGAGCGAGAGGGATTCGAACCCCCGGTACGCTAACGCACAACAGTTTTCAAGACTGCCGCCTTAAACCGCTCAGCCATCGCTCCGTCTTTGTTAAGTCTGAAAGAAGAGTATACACAAATTATTTAACTCAAGCCATTGAATAAAATAATATGACTACTTTAAATCTCCCCAAGTTTTGCCATAAGAAATAGCTATTGATAAGGGAACTTTTAGGTCTAGTGCCTGTGGCATAATTTCATTTAAAAGATTTTCCATAATTAATATTTCTTCTTCAGGAACCTCAAATATTAATTCGTCATGTACTTGTATGATCATTTTTGAAGTCATATTTTTTTCTTCCATTTTTTTACTTATATTGATCATTGCAATTTTAATTACATCTGCGGCGCTACCTTGAATAGGCATATTTATTGCCATTCTTTCTGCAGAAGCCCTATCTCTCCAAACACTAGAGTTTATTTCTGGTATTAGCCTCCTCCTTGTTGTTAGTGTTTCAACAAATTTATTTTTTCTGGTAGATTGGATAACTTCGTCTATATATCTTTTTATTTCAGGGTATTTACTAAAATATAAATCAATGAATTCTTTTCCTTGAATTCTAGTTAAATCAGTTTGTCTTGAAACTCCATCAGGACTTAATCCGTATATAATTCCAAAATTAAGTATTTTTGCTACTCTTCTTTGCTCCTTACTTACATTTTCTGTTTGATATATCGTTTTTGCTGTAGCATCATGTATATCTTCGTTATTTCTAAAAGCTTTTAATAAGCTAGGCTCTTCAGAAATATGTGCAAGAATCCTTAATTCAATTTGAGAATAGTCTGCTGACATAAGAACATATCCTTCTCGTGCTTCAAATGCTTTTCTTATTTGATTCCTATTTTCTGTTTTAACAGGAATATTTTGTAAATTGGGTTCGCTACTCGAAAGCCTTCCAGTTGATGTTCCTGCCTGATTAAAGTTAGTGTGAAGCCTTCCGGTATTATTATTTACTAAGTTGGGGATTGGATCTGTATAAGTATTCTTTAATTTACTCTGCTCTCTGAGCTTCAAGATTATATTAACTAAATCCTCAGTTCCTGGATGAACTAAGTCCTTATTTTCTGGCTCTTTTAATTTTGTTAGTATCTCCCTAAGATTACTTTCATCAGTACTATACTTTCCGGTTTTTTTTGTTTTTCTTAACCAACCTTTTTCAGGGACTTTCATTTCTTCAGTTAATGCTACAGCTAATTGCTGAGTTGATCCTAAATTTATTTCATCAGTACCTATAATTTCCTTGGCCTTTTTTTCTAAATCCTTTATTTCTTCACTTAACTCTTTTGAAAAGTTATGAAGTGGTTCTTTATTAACAAAAACACCAGTTTTTTGCATATCCACTAATACAGTAGTTAAAGGGATCTCAATTTCATTCATAACTTTCATTAGCCCAGATTTATCTAAATCTTTTTTAAATATATTTTTTAGTCTTAAAGTTACATCAGCATCTGCGCATGAATAATCTACTGCCTTTTCTATACTTACATTTTTAAATGAGATTTGATCTTTTCCTTTGCCTATTAAATCTTCTATTGGTGTCATTTCTTCTTGAATTATGTCAAGACAAAGTTTCTTGAGCCCTAGTGATCTCTTGCTTAACAAATTAGCTGCAATCATGGTGTCAAAATTTAGATTATTTATTTCAAAGTTATTATTTACTAAAACTGAAATATCAAAATTTGCATTATGAGCTATCTTTTCAATCAGAGGATCCTTAAAGATATCTTTAACAAATTGAAGTCCACTTTCAGATATATTCTCTCCCTCTTCATGAGCCACAGGAATATACCACCCAGTCTCTGGCTGGGTACATATTGATATTCCCACTAATTCTGATTCGAATGGGCTTAGGGAAGAGGTTTCTGTGTCAAAACTGAATACCCCTTCTTTTTTTATTAATTGAATCATTAGATTAATCATTGATTCTGAATTAGCACATCTGTATTCACCTTTAATTCTAGGTATAACATTAGAATTAATCTCTGAATCATCTTTAGGCGGAATTCTATTAATTAGTGACATTAATTCTAAATTTTTTAATGCTTCTATAACTTGTTTATTATCAAAATTCCAGAATTCAGATTTATGGAAGTCTAAATCTATTGGAGCATCTTTCTTTATAGTTGCAAGTTCTCTTGATAGGAAAGCATTATTTTTATGCTCTTCTAGTAGTCTCTGAACCCTGGCAGCTCCTCTGATATCTAATTCGAGAATTTCTTCAATATTTTCATATATATTTTCTAGATTTTCATATTTATTTAATAGAGCAAGAGCCGCTTTCTGACCTATTCCTGGAATTCCTTTTATATTATCTGAAGAATCCCCTGCTAATCCTTTAAGATCAGGAACATTTTGAGGCTTAACTCCTTCAAACCCTTTTTCATCTATATAACTATTTTGACTAACTAGTCTATCGGAAGAAAATCTATTAGGGCTTGAATACCATATAGAAGTTTTATCGTTAATTAATTGAAAAAGATCTTTATCGCCTGAAACAACTACAGTATTAAATCCTTCAGAATATGCATTTAAAGAAATTGTCCCAATAATGTCATCTGCCTCATATTTTTCAACATTATGTATAGGTATATTAAATGCGTTTATAACTTTTTCAAGTGTAGGTATTTGTTCAATTAGTTCTGGAGGAGCTGGCTCTCTTCCAGCTTTATATTCTGGATATTGTTCATGTCTAAAAGTAGGGCCTTTGGAGTCAAGTGCTAAAATAATATGAGAAGGATTTACTTCTTTTATTAATTTGAAAAGGATTGAAAGAAAACCTTGAACTACAGTTGTGGTAATTCCAGTTGATGATACCATCGGTTGCCTTGAATAGAATACCCTGAATATCATTGCAAACCCGTCTAAAACAAGAAGAGTTTTTTTACTTTGATTAGTTTCACTCATTGAGTGAAATTATACTCTCTTTTTAAAGCTATTTTAAGATACTTTTTCTTCAGAGGTCTGATTTACTGATTCCATGGTCTCTAAACCTTTTCTAATCTGTGCTAGAGATAAGGATAATCTCTCCTCTAAAGAGAAGAGAACTTCTTTTGCATATTGATCAGCATCCTTCCTTCTTTGGGATGAGTAATTTTCACTTTCTTCTTGCATAGCTGAAGCTCGAGACATAATTTCATTTTTATTATGTTCAACTGCTTCCATGGTATCTTCTTTTGTTTTCTCTGTCTGAGAGAGTATTTCTTCAGCTTTTTTCTCAGCAGTAGCAACTATTTCATTCTGAGATACCATTTCTTCAGCTCTAGATTGTGCTTCGTTAATCAAATTTTCGCAATGCTGTGAAGTTTCTGCGGTCAATTTCTCTGCTTCGTCGCTTGCATCAATTAAAATAGATTCTTTCTGAGAAATTATTACTTCAGATTGCTCAAGTTCTCTAGGAAGATTTTCTTGAACTTCATTTAGCATTTCTTTGATTTTTTCTACATTAATAACTGATTTACCCATCACCTTTTTAGAGGATTCAAGATATTCATTGATATTATTTAATTTTTCTACAATACTCATTATTTTTCTCCTTTTAGTTTATTTTTTGCTTGTTGATAAATTTTTTCAGGTATGAATGAATTTACTTCTCCACCAAGCCCAGCTATCTCTTTAACTCTTGATGAGCTAATAAATTGATTTGGCATTGCAGATATTAAGCAAACCGTCTCAATATTATTGTTTATTTCTCTATTAACTAATGCCATTCCTCTTTCGTATTCGAAATCCTGACCTATTCTTAAACCCCTAATCATTACTTTTGCTTCTACCTTTTTTGCAAAATCAACAGTGAGTCCCTTATAAGAAGATACCGATATATTTTTCAAATGCTGGGTAGATAAATTAAACATTTCTACTCTTTCATTCATATCGAATAATGTCTCCTTTTCAGTAGATTCATAAACAGCCACATAAACATGCTCGAAAATCTCTGAGCCCCTTTCTACAATGTCTAAATGACCTTTTGTTATTGGATCAAAAGTTCCTGGAAATATCGCTTTAGTCATTTGAATTTACCTCTCCTTTTTTAAAGATCGAAATCCTAGAATCCCCATATGTTTTATCTCTAAGTTTTTTGAAATTTCCGAAATACTCAGGAGTTTCATCTTTTTTGAAATGTTCATAAATAAATAGAGTCTTTTGTGTTGTAATATTTGGCTTATCTATTAGCCTAGTTAATTTGTGAAAATAATTAGATTCATATGGAGGGTCTGCAAAAATAATATCAAATTTTGAATTTAATTTAGGTAATACACTAAATACATTACCCCTTTTTATTTCAAAAGAGTTGATATTAAAAGATTTTATTCTTTCTTCTATTTCAGAGCATTGCCTATTATTTTGCTCTATCATAACTACTTTCTTTGCTCCCAATTTTGATAGTTCAATGCCTACTGATCCAGTACCAGCAAATAGATCCAAAACTCTAGAACCCTGCACCAACTTGCTTCCTAGCATTGAAACAATAGCCAATTTAACTTTGGATGTAGTAGGTCTCATGACGCCATTATTTATTTATTTAAGTTAATTATCATTTTCTTGGCTATATAATTTCAAGAGTAATTGATACTTATTTTTTACATTTTGTAGCCCATAAATTTCATAATTATTCCGTATATCCATTGAATTAGGTACACTCTGACATTTAGAATTGTAAATGTATGGAAGATAATCAAAAAATCAAAAATGAAGATGACAGGTTATTTTTAGCTAGAAAAAATAATCTAGAAAAAATAATCGATTCTGGCCTAGATCCATATCCAAAATCATTTCCAAGAACTCATACTTCTATTGAATCAGTAAAGACTCTTGAGGAATTTGAAAATGGATCACTTAAAGAATCTAGCTTAGAAGATGCAAAGATTGCTGGAAGGGTAGTTGGAATAAGAGGCCAAGGAAAGATGATATTTATGGATGTTAAGGATAGGGAGGGAGTAATACAGGTAGCAGCTAAGTTGGATCTTTTGTCAGATAAATTTGAACTTGTAAAGCTTGTAGATATAGGAGACATAGTTGGTTTTTCAGGAAAGATATTTAGAACAAGAAGGGGAGAGCCTTCTATAGAGCTATCTGACTTAACTATGCTATCTAAGGCTATGAGGCCTCTTCCTGATAAATGGTCTGGACTTAAAGACGTTGAAAAAAGATATAGGCAAAGATATTTAGATCTTATTTCTAGCGAAGATTCTTTTAATACAGCTATAAAAAGAGCTGAAATTGTATCTTTTATAAGAAATTTCATGAATGAGAAAGGATATATAGAAGTTGAAACTCCTGTTTTAGTAGATATTCCTGCGGGGGCTAATGCTAGGCCTTTTTCTACTAAGCACAATAGTTTAAATAAAGATTTATACCTTAGGATAGCTACTGAATTGAATTTAAAGAAATTAATTGTCGGTGGCTTAGAGAAGGTTTATGAACTTGGAAGGGTATTTAGGAACGAAGGTATTGATCATAGTCATAACCCTGAATTTACCACTATTGAAAGTTATGAAGCATTTGTTGATTACAATACGATAATGGAGCTTGTAGAACAATTAGTTTCAGGAGCCGCTTTTAAGGTTAACGGATCTTTTGAAATTGATTATGGAGAAGGAATTGAGATTATAGATCTAAAGCCTCCATGGAAAAGACTTGACTTGCAACAAGCCATAAAGGATTTTTCAGGCATTGATTTTATATCTATTAAGGATGAGTCAGAGCTTTCTAAGCAAATGAAGAATTTAGGTATACATGTAGAGGCTAACTCTTCATGGGCAACAATGATAGATAAAATAATATCTGATAAAGTTGAGCCTAACCTGAAGCAACCAACTTTTCTCGTTGACTATCCTGTAGAAATGTCCCCATTAGCTAAAAGAAAGGACAGAAATAGTGATGTAGTGGAAAGGTTTGAAGCTTTTGTAATGGGTTCTGAGTTGGCAAATGCGTTTACTGAATTAAATGATCCTATTGATCAAAGAAATCGATTTGAAGAGCAGGAATCTTTAAGGAAAAAATTTGATGATGATGAATTGGACAGACTAGAAGAAGATTTTCTTATTGCAGTTGAACATGGGATGCCTCCTACTGGAGGTCTTGGGTTAGGAATAGATAGGTTAGTTATGTTGATAACAAAAAAAATTACAATCAGAGATGTTATATTATTTCCTCAACTTAAATCATTAGAATAAGAGCAATGTTAGATATAAAGTTCATTATTGAAAATAAGCAATCTGTAGAGAAAAAATTAGCTTCTATGGGAGAAAGTTTAAATTTTGATTTAGTGGAAGAACTTTTCCAAGAAAGAAAAAAATTAATACTAAAAACAGAAGAAATAAGCTCGATTAGAAATAAAGCAAGTAAAGAAATTGGCCAATCTAAAGGGAAGCCTTCAAAAGATTTAATTCAAAAGATGAAAAGTTTTGGCCTTGAACTTTCAAAGAAAAGTGAAAAATTAAAATCTATTGAGAATAAGATTAGTGATATTTTATTGGAAATTCCAAATTTACCTCTAGATGAGACACTTGTTGGAAAATCGGAAGAGGACAATAAAGTTTTAGAAGTATTTAATCAGGACAAAAAAAGAGATAAAACTATACCTCATTGGGATCTTGGAGAAAAATTTAAAATTATAGACATGGAGAGAGGAGCAAAATTAACTGGGACGAGATGGTATGTCCTTTCTGGAAAAGGAGCAATGTTGCAGCGTGCGCTAGTTCAATGGATGCTCAATAATCATGTATTTGTTAATGGGTATACTGAAGTAGCTCCGCCATTCTTAGTAAACAAAAAAACTATGATTGGTTCAGGAAACCTCCCTAAGTTTGAAGATACATTATTTTCAGATAGCAAGAATGATTTATGGCTAATTCCTACAGGAGAGGTATCTATTAATAGTCTTTTTTACGGTGAAATTATTGAGCAAGATTTGCCACTGAAATATGTTACTCATACCCCATGTTTTAGAGACGAAAAGAGTTCTGCAGGAAGAGATACAAGAGGCATAAAAAGGGTACATCAATTTGAGAAAGTTGAATTATATAGATTTGAGAATCCACAGAATTCTCTTAATGCATTTCATGAAATGGTGAATGAAGTTTGTAACCTTTGTGAAGAACTAGGATTCACTTACCGAATAGTTGAATTATGTTCAGGAGATTTAGGATTCCAATCTGCAAAAACCTATGATATTGAAGTATGGTCACCTGGCTGCGAAGAATGGCTAGAAGTTTCATCAATTTCTACTTGCACGGATTTTCAGGCCAGAAGAACAAATACTAGGTTCAGGGACCCTCTAGATTCTAAAATTAAATTTCCTCACACCTTAAATGGATCTGGAATGGCAATACCAAGGATAATTATAGCTATTCTAGAAAACTACTTGAATTCTGATGGTAAAATAGAGATCCCAGAGGTTTTAAGGGAATATACAAAATTTGATACTATTGGTTAAATTTTCCCATTGCTGAACTAAATCCATTCTGAATAATTTCATATATAGCTTTCTCAGTGGAATCAAAAACTTTTTCAATTATTTTTTGTTCAGAAAGATTGAAATCTCCTAGAACATAATTTATGTGATCTTTCTTGCTGTTTGGACTTCCTATCCCAATTCTCAATCTTGGATATTCATTAGTACCAAGATAATATTCAATTGATTTCAATCCGTTATGGCCCCCGTCTTTGCCTTTCTCTCTAATTCTGATATTTCCTATATCTAGATTCATGTCATCTATAATTATTAATATGTTGTTTATATCTATACTTAATTCATCTAATAATTTCTTTACTGGAATTCCTGACTCATTTATATAAAAAAAGGGCTTGGCAAAGTAAATTAATTTGTCTTTTATAATTAATTTATTTAGCTGGCTATATTTATTTTTTATTTTTTCTGTTTTATTCTTTTCTAATAAATAATCGACTAGTTTATAGCCTACATTATGCCTATTATGCTCATATTTTATTTCTGGATTTCCTAATCCAACAATAAGCCATCTTTCATCTTTCATAGGCTCGTCCTTTTTTCATCCATAATTTGTATAAATTTTTCTTCATATATGATTCTTACATTTAAGTCCTGAGCTTTTTTGATTTTAGACCCACCATTTTCTCCGGCAATTAAATAGCTTGTATTTGAAGTAACTGTTGATTGAAATTTTCCTCCCAATGACTTTATTAAATCTTTTATGCCTTGGCGGCTATAATTTCTTAGTTGTCCTGTAACACATATATTCTCACCTGATAGCGCATTGTTTAGATTTCTTTCGGTGGAACTTTCTAAACTTAAACCAATATTCTTTAATTCATTTATTATATCTCTATTTTTTGGGATACTAATCCAATCGTTTACACTATTAGAAATTTTGGGGCCAATTCCGTCAATTTCCTGAAGAGATTCGTCCGTAGAAGAGAAAATCGAATCTAGTGAACCAAAATTTGCCACTAATAATTCAGAAATTTCTATTCCCACATGAGGAATTCCTAATCCATGAATTATTCTGCTCAATGGTTGAGATTTTGATTTTTCTATTGAGCTTATTAGGTTATTGATACTTTTTTCTCCAAACCCTTCCAATCCTTCTAAATCTTCATGCTTAATTCTATATATATCTGCAATAGACTTAATTATTTGATTATCAAATAATTGTTTGATTATTCCTTCACCTAAGCCTTCTATATCAACACAAGACTTAGAGCAATAGTGCTCAAGTAATCTCTTTATTTGGTCTGGGCATTCAGAATTTATGCATCTGGTGAAAGGGTCGCCTTCATTTTTCACTAATTGAGACCTGCAAGTTGGGCAATTATTAGGCATATTAAATCTGTATGAGTTAGCATCTCTCCGATTGTTTTCTGCAGTTTTCACTACTTTAGGAATTACATCTCCGGCCCTCTCTATTACAACCAAATCCCCAACCCTAATATCTTTAGATCTAATATAGTCCAAGTTGTGTAAAGAGGCTGATTTTATTGTTACGCCTTCAAGATTTACTGGCTCTAATACAGCATAAGGAGTCGCAACCCCCGTTCTTCCTAGACTAACTTTTATATCATTTAATTTAGTTACCACTTGAGTAGAAGGGAACTTAATTGCTGTGGCCCATCTAGGATCTTTAGAGGTAGTGCCTAATATAATTTGGTCGTGAATACTATTTACTTTAATTACGAGTCCATCTATTGAATAATCAAGATTGCTTCTATATTGAATCTTCTCTTCAATTACAGGCTTAACTTGCTCTAATTCATCTACAAATAGAGTGCTTGGATTTGTTTTAAATCCCCACGAAGCCAATTTATCCAATATTTCTTTTTGCGTTTCTATTGATGCAGCTCGAGGGTCCCCAATAGAATAGAAAAAAGCATCTAAGGGTCTTTTTGCAGTTTCTTTAGGATCTAATTGTCTAAGTGCTCCAGATGCCGCATTTCTTGTATTGCTATATATGGCCTCCCCATTGCCTTCTCTCTCATCATTAAATTCATTAAATTCATTTTTTGGAAAGAAAACTTCCCCTCTGATTTCTATATTTTCTGGATAATCTTCACCTAAAAGTTTTATAGGAATAGATCTTATAGTTTTTAGGTTCTCAGTTATATTTTCTCCTTCTTTACCGTTTCCTCTAGTTGCTCCAATAGTTAAGATTCCAGAAATATAAGTTAATGAAATAGCAAGCCCATCAATCTTTTCCTCCAATACAAATTCACTAATTATTTTATTAGATTGTTTTTCGCACCTTTCTTTCCATTCAATCAGCTCCTCAAAATTAAAAACATTTGATAAACTCAACATTTCATTTTGATGAATTACTTGCTCAAAAGTGCTAGACGGATTAGCACCAATTCTTTGAGTGGGGGAATCTATGGTTATTAATTCAGGGTTATTTTTTTCGAGGATTATAAGTTCTCTCATCATATAATCATATTCTTGATCTGTGACATCAGGTTGATCAAGAACATAATATTTATGACTAGAAATGTTCAGTTTCTCTCTTAAATCATATATCTTTTGTCTAATATTTTTTGGATCTATAAAATTTTCCATGATAAAACAATATTATAATCCTATAACTTAATGTGAAAGAGGCAATAGATGGCTAGAGTTTTTCCTTTCAGAGGAATTATGTTTAATAAGAACATGAAAAATCAATTAGGGGACTTTTTGTGCCCTCCATTTGATGTTATTAACGAAGATTTAAAAGATGAACTATATGGTTTATCAGAATATAACGTTATTAGGCTTGAAAATGGCAGAATTAATAGCTCAGATAATGAAAAAGAAAATAAATATACTCGTGCATCAGATTTATTTAATAGGTGGTTAAAGAATGGAACTCTAATTCAGAGAGATCAGCCCTGCTTTTTTATCCTAGAAGAATCATTTGAAGTTCTGGGTAACTATAGAAAAAGGAGATCAATAATTTCTAATGTTGATCTTTATGATTATGAAGAAAAAATTGTGCTACCTCATGAGAAGACACGAAAAAAGCAGAAACACGATAGATTCCAATTAATGAAAACAACAAATGCAAATTTTAGTCCAATCATGAGTGCCATAGAAGATAAAGATAGGAGTTTGATTAATTTTCTTATAAAGGAGACATCTTCTGATCCTGAATTTGAAGGTTTAATTCCTAATATGCATGAATTTAAGATATGGATTATAGATGACAAAGAGAAAATATCTTTTTTAACTGATTTATTTGATCATGAAAATATATATATAGCTGATGGTCATCATAGATATGAAACAGCATTAGAATATAAGAAAATAATTGGAAAAAAAGATTCAAAACGAATGATGAATTTAATTTCTATGAATGATGAGGGCTTATTGCTTTTGGGTTACCATAGGGCATTTGCTGGATTAGATGAAGAAAAACTGGATTCATTAAATAGAAAACTACAAGATTTTTTTATATTTTCAGAAGTAAAATGGAAAGAATCTTTTTATCAGTCTAATTATTCTGATGAAGACAAAATAATAATGGTAAATAATAATAATTCGGTATCTCTCTCTCTTAAAGAAAACCTCAATTCAACTTATGAGGCTCTCCATTCTGCCATAGAATCTGTATTATCCCCAGATGAAATTACTCATTATATTAGATACGAACATAACTCAGAAGAAATGAAAAGGAAGTTGGATTCAAATGAGCTGCAAGTGTGTTTTTTTATGAATGCATTATCAAAGAATTACTTTATTGATATGGTTTCTAGAGGTAAATTGCTTCCTCCAAAGTCAACTTTATTTTACCCTAAACTTCCTACAGGATTGGTTATACAATACTTAAATGATATTTAATAATATAAGTGAAGCTGAAAAAGATCCCATACTTGGATTGACCGAAGAATTTAAGAGCGACTTAAATCCAAAAAAGATTAATCTCTCAGTGGGTGTTTATCAGGATAATGATGGGAATACTCCAACTTTGCCTTCTGTGATAGAAGCTGAAAAAGAAATTTTAGATCAAAATATTAGCAAAACCTACAAGCCTATAGATGGAGACAAGGAATTTACTGAAAAATCAATTCAATTAGTTGCAGGCGAGACTATATTTTCTGAAATAAAAAAAACTAGCTTTGGGCTCAATACACCTGGAGGTACTGGAGCATTAAGACTTACTTCTGATTTTTTATTTCAATTTTCTTCTAAATCAAAAGTTTGGATTAGCAATCCAAGTTGGCCTAATCATAAACCTATATTCGAGGCATCCGGATTTAAAGTTGATACTTATCCTTATTTTAATAATGAATCAAATTCAATTGATTTTGATAATTTGATTTCTACTATAAAGAAAATACCTAAAGGTGATGTATTAGTAATGCATGGCTGTTGTCATAATCCAACTGGGGAAGATTTAAAAGGTGATCAGTGGGATGAAGTTTCTGATATAGCAAAAAGTAATAATTTATTAGTAATCTGTGATTTTGCATATCAAGGATTAGCAGATAGCTTAGATGATGATGCTGCTGGCGTAAGAAAAATGTTACAGAACCTAGATAATTTAATTATTTGTACGTCCTATTCAAAAAATTTTGGTTTGTATAGCGAGAGAGTCGGTTGCTTAATTTATAATTCAAAATTCGGATCTAATTATGCTCCTGTTTTAAGTCATATGAAGAAAACGGCTAGGTCAAATTATTCAAATCCTCCCGCCCACGGCTCAGAGATAGTCAAATTCATTTTAAGTCATGATTCTTTAAGAGATAAGTGGGAAAAAGACTTAAGTAATATAAGAGACAGGATAAAGAACATGAGATCTTTATTAGCGAGAGAGCTAAAAAATGAAAGATCTAGCAAAGATTTTTCATTCATAGAAAGACAGAAAGGCATGTTTAGTTATACTGGACTAAGTAAAGAACAAGTTGATGCTTTGAAGAAAAATTACTCAATATATATCGTTAATTCTGGAAGAATAAATATTGCTGGCATAACTACTCATAATTCTAAATATATTGCTAAAGCAATTAATGAAGTAATTTAAGAAAACTTTAAGATAAAAAATTCTTTAGATCCTTTTTTAATTATCATTATTTTTTTCTTAATTAAATAAGAATCGCTTATGTTACTAGAAATTTCAGTTATCCTCTCGCCATTTATATATAAAGCGCCCTGATTACTCATCCTTCTCATCTCACCCATAGACTTAAAGATATTATTTTCAACTAAAAGCTTTCCAATTTGCATTTCTGAATTTATTAATCCCATTGATACTTCTGAAGAAGGAAAGTTTTGCATAAGATCATCTAAGTCTGAGAGAGATAGCTCATTATATTTTTCTTTGAAGAAATAATCCGTAATTCTTAAAGCATCTGATAGACCATCTTTGCCATTGATAGTTTCTACTATTATTTCTGCTAGTTTTTTTTGAGCAATTCTTGATTTTGGATTATTTTTTGACTCATTTGCAATATCATTCACGCCTGCCTCATCAAGGTTAGTGAAATACTTTATGTAATTAATTGCGTCCTCATCAGGAGTATTTATGAAAAATTGATAAAGTTTATAAGGAGAAGTTTTTTCTGGATCTAATGTAGGCGCGCTACCAGCACTTTTACCAAACTTTTCACCAGAACTTGAAGTTATCAATGGAAATACTATTCCATGGGCTAAAGGAGTTGAATTACCTGGATTTTTTTTATTTATTAAGTAAACTCCAGCGATAATATTTCCTAATTGATCAGTGCCCCCCATTTGCAATATGCAATCATGATTTTCATATAAGTAAAGATAGTCATAGGCTTGTAATGTCATATAAGAAAATTCTGTATAAGATATTCCAGTATCTCTTGAGAGTCTTGATTTAACTGACTCCTTCTTCATCATATAGTTTATTGTGAAATGCTTTCCAGTATCTCTAAGAAAATCTAGATAATTTATTTTTTCAAGCCATTCTGCATTATTTAAAATAAGCGCTGAATTTTTTGTGCCTTTACTAAAATCTAAGAATTTCTCTAATTGAGATTTTATAGAGTATAAATTCTCTTCAATTGCATTTTTGCTTAATATATTTCTCTCAGATGATTTTCCGCTTGGATCTCCTATGAGTCCTGTGCCTCCCCCAACAACTGCAATAGGTTTATGCCCATATTTCTGCATCCTCATAAGATTCATTATTGGTAGAAGATTCCCAATGTGAAGACTTTTGGATGTTGGATCAAATCCAATATATCCACTTATTTTTTCAGATGAAAGAATCTTTCTAATTCCTGGAGTTTCATCTGAAATTAATCCTCTCCAATCAAGCTCTTTAATAAAATCCATGTCTAACCTTTTCCATTGATTATATAATTTATATCATCAGACATATGTTTTTTTAAAGATTCGACATCATTAAACCTTTTTTGACTTCGAATGAATTTCAAAAAACTTACTTTTATATATTTATTATAAATGTCTTCTTTAAAATCAATTATAAAAGTTTCTATAGTTTTTTCAGATCCATTAAATGTTGGATTATCGCCTATGCTGGTAGCAGATAAATAAGTATTTTCATTAACATAAGTTTCAGTTTTATATATCCCATCTTTTGGAATAATTAAGTCATTATTATATTGAATATTTGCAGTAGGATAACCAAGTGTTGCCCCAATTTTTTTACCTTCAATAACTTTTCCATTAATAAAAAAATTTCTTCCTAATAATGAATTAGCTTTTGTAATATTTCCTTCGGAAATGGATTTTTTTATTTGGCTACTAGAAATCTTGTCTTCTTTATCTTTTTTATTTGGAATTGAAATTAACCTAGCTCCAAAATCATTTAATATTTCTACTAATCCATTTTTGTATCCTTTTCTATCTTTTCCTAATAATGTATCTTCTCCTAATGTTAATACTTCCATATTCAACGAATCCTTCAGAATTTTTATAAAGTCTTTGCAATCTAATTCTTGAATTTCGGAATTAAAATTTATACTAATTAATTTTTCTATGCCTATATCTTTTATTATTCTTTTCTTATCTGCTAATTGAAGAATCATCTTAGATTTTTTTTTATTTATTATATCTTTAGGGGGCCTATTAAATGATATAACTATTGGAATTAGATCATTGGTAAGATTAGTCATCTCTGCAAGTAAGGAAATATGACCTTTATGCATTCCATCGAATGTGCCTATAGTTACAATAGAAGGCTTTACTTCCTTGTGTTTATAGAAGATTTCTGAAGGATTCACAGAATTTATTATTGAGACGATTCTAGCTCTTTATCAGCTTCTTTAACTAAATCCATAGTTTCCTCCCAGTTAATACATGGATCAGTTATTGATACTCCATAAGCAAGATCATCTAGGTCTGAAAGTTTTTGATTGCCTTCATTAATATGGCTTTCTAGCATGATTCCTACAATTCCTGGGTTAATATTTCTAGATCTTTGCCTTATTAATTCCTTGAAAGCTATATTCATTTTCTTATGATCTTTTCCGCAATTAGCATGAGAGCAATCTACTACCACAGTCGGTTTCATGCCTTGGCTTTCTACTAAACTTAAAGCATCAGAAACACTTTTCTCATCAAAGTTTGTACCTTGAGTGCTTCCTCTTAAAATAAGGTGACTATATTTATTTCCAGATGTATGGATTATGCAACTCTGCCCTTGTTCGTTTATTCCTAGAAATGCATGTTTATCCCTAGCTGCAGTCATAGCATCTACAGCAATTTGAATACTTCCTCCCGTTCCATTTTTAAATCCTATGGGCATACTTAATCCGCTGGCCATCTGTCTATGAGTTTGACTTTCTGTAGTCCTAGCACCAATTGCTCCCCATGAAACGAAATCAGCAAGATATTGAGGGGTAAAAGGGTCTAAAAATTCAGTAGCAGTTGGCATTCCCATAGAAGCCACTCCTTCAAGAAAGGCCCTGGCTTTCCTGTACCCTTTATCTAATTTAAAAGTATTATCAAGATCTGGATCATTTATTAAACCTTTCCACCCAACGGTTGTTCTAGGTTTTTCAAAATAAACTCTCATTACAATATAAAAGTTTTTTATTTCTTTGCTTAATTCTGTGAGTCTGCTTGCATACTCTAATCCAGCATTTACATCATGAATAGAGCATGGGCCAGCAATCAAAAGAATTCTTTTATCTTGTCCATCAATAATTTTAGAGATTGTTTCTCTTGACTCAGCTACAACTTTTCTAGAAAAGTCAGATATTTTGACATCTTCCCTGTAAATTTGCGGCGGAGTAATAGGGGAGTAGCTCTCTATATTCAAGTCATGTATTTTTTTCATTCGAATACTATATATTGATTTAAGATATATTCAAAGTTTTATGTAGCTTCAAAATCATTGTTACTTTTTCTAAGTGATTGTGCATTTCTAAGATAAGGATGCCTTATTTCTTTTTGCTTTACTTCTGTGTTCCAAAGTATAAGTATTCTTATGCACTTTCCAAGGCCATGAGGTACCGACATTTCATGTCCACAGATTAACGGAACTGTGTCCCATCCCATTTCTCTTGCAGCTACAGCTGGAAATTCATCCGATATATCAGGAGTAGTTGTGAAGAATACTGCAGCTATATCTTCCGTAGAAATATTATTATCTTGAACCATTTTTTCTAACAGCTCTTTTGTTGCATCTTTTATCAATTCGCTTTCATTTGACTCAATGGTTGTTGCGCCTCTTATTCCTCTGACATTATTTTTCTTATATATTTCGCTCATATAACTATATTAGATCATTTTGATAATTTTGAAATAAAATCAATTACTTTGGTTACGCTATCATCTTTTTTTGACTCTTTTATTACATCAATTATTGCACTTCCAATAACTGCACCATCAGCAAACTTTTTTAATTCACTTATGTGATTAGGTTTGGATATACCAAAGCCTACGGCTACTGGCAGGTTAGTTTTTTCTTTTACGGCCACAACCTTTTCTTCTACATTTTTTGATAGAGATTCTCTAGTCCCTGTAACCCCTAACACACTCACACAATAAATAAAGCCTTGGCCCATTTCGCATGCATGAGTCATTCTCTCTTCACTAGAATTAAGAGGTACAAGCGGTATTGTATCTATGTTGTAATCATTAGCTATTTTTTGAATTTTGTGCAACTCGTCATTAGGCACATCCGCAACTATTACTCCTCTTACACCAACGGAACTAGAGGCAGAAAAGAAATTTTTTAGTCCCATTTTAAGTATTGGATTGTAATAACCCATAGTTATAATAGGAACATTATGCTCTTTGAATGAATTTATTCTTTCAATCGAATCTAATGTGGTTTTTATATCTACTCCATTTTCTAAAGCAACAGAGCTAGACTTCTGGATTGTTTTACCTTCTGCAATTGGATCACTGAAGGGAATTCCTATTTCTACAGCAGATGCTAAATCCTCCTCGATTAATGCTTTAACTATTTCTTCGCTTTCATTAATTGATGGATATCCTGATGTTAGAAAAGGAATTATTCCTATTCCTTTTCTTTCTTTGCTTTCTAAGATAGAAGAGGAGATTGAAATTTTACTCATTAGTTTGCTTGAGGCTCTGTATCAGATGGAGGAATTTCACTATTATTTGCTTTTGAATTAGGCTGATCACCCGAATGAGCAAGGGTCTCGCCCACTAGAGGAGGAGTTACATCTTCTCCCGACAGTAATTTCACTAATTCTGCTTCATCAATTGTTTCATAGTCTAATAAGTATTTTGCGAGATTCTCCATTTGATCAGAATATTTCTTAAGAATTTTTTCAGCTTCTTTTTCACCTTCATCTAGCAATAAATTTATTTCTTTATCTATAATCTCTTCAGTTTTTCCACTATAATCTCTTTGTTCAGTGCCATCTCTGCCTAAGAAAATAGTTTCCTGTTTTCTTCCATATGATCTCAATCCAAGTTTTTCACTCATCCCATATGTAGTAACCATTTCTTTAGCCATGTTGGTAGCCACTTGTATATCATTGCTAGCGCCAGTCGTTATTTCACCAAATTTTAATTTCTCTGCAACTCTTCCCCCCATTGCTGCGGCTATATATGCTTTAAATTGAGATTTAGTCTGCAGATATCTGTCTTTTTCAGGAAGATATCTTGTATATCCTCCCATCTGACCTCTTGATATTATAGAAACTTTATGTACAGGATCAGCTGCCGGTATATTATGTGCAACTACTGCATGACCAGCTTCATGAAATGCGGTTATTTCTCTTTCCTCTTCACTTATAACTTTACTTTTTCTAGCTGGGCCTGCAATAACTCTATCAATAGATTCAACCAGAGAAGCTAAACCTATTTTTTTTGCTCCTCTTCTAGCAGCCAAGATTGCGGCTTCATTTACAAGATTCGCTAAATCAGCTCCGCTAAAACCTGGAGTTTGCTTGGCAATTTTTTCTAATTCAACCTCTTCCTCAAAAGGTTTGCCTTTAGAGTGAACTTCAAGAATTGCTTTTCTTCCAGATATATCTGGATTATCAAGCACTACTCTTCTGTCAAATCTTCCAGGCCTAAGTAAGGCAGGGTCAAGAATATCTGGTCTATTAGTTGATGCCAAAACAATAACATTTGAAGAATTATCAAAGCCATCCATTTCAACCAAAATTTGATTCAAAGTTTGCTCTCTTTCATCGTGACCTCCACCAAGACCTGCACCTCTATGTCTACCTACAGCATCAATCTCGTCAACAAAAACAATGCAAGGGGAGTGTTTCTTTGCTTGTTCAAATAAATCTCTAACTCTAGAAGCACCTACCCCTACAAACATTTCAACAAATTCAGAGCCACTAATAGAAAAAAAAGGAACTCCAGCCTCACCAGCAACAGCTCTTGCTATTAGCGTTTTACCTGTCCCTGGAGGGCCAACCAATAATACACCCCTTGGAATTCTTGCACCTAATGCCAAAAATCTTTCTGGATTTTTTAAAAATTCAACTATCTCTTCTAGTTCTTGCTTAGCCTCAGTTACACCCGCAACATCAGCAAAAGTAATAGTTGCTTTGGCGCCAACAAATCTTTTTGCTTTGCTTTTCCCAAAACCCATTGCATTATTAGCTCCACCTTGAGCTTGCCTCATCATAAAAATTAAGATTCCTCCAAATAATATTAGAGGCAGAAAACCAAGTAATATTGAAAAGATGCCTCCCAATCCACTTGAGCCTTCTACTTCTACTTCATAATTTGCAGAATTAATTTCAGCCTCTTGAAGAATTTGGTATATGCTACTTCCAGGCTCTTTTCTAGAAGTATAATTGTCGTTTCCTATTTTTACTTCTAATTCATCTCCCTTTACGATTATATTTACCCTTTGACCTATAGGAGGATTTTCTGTCAGAGCAATTAATGAGGACATAGGTATTTCTTCAGAACTGTTAAGCCCATTATCAAAAAGAAGGAAAAATCCTGCTATAACCACACTGATTACAGCAAGGTAAATTAACATATTTTTTCTTTGATTGCCCATTATTTATAATTTTAACATAAAGCATTATATTTTTAATTTGAATAAGCAAGATTGTACACCGATTGATTGCAAAGACAAATTAACAGCACTTATGATTGACCTTTTTGCGCAAAAGATGCTAAGATTTCGCAGTTAATAAGTGATTTGAACAAGTAACAAGTATAGGAGAATCAATACCTGCAATACAAAAGAATAAGAATACTGTAAAAGACTATCGGATTAATCAGAGAATAAGAGCTGAAAAAGTGAGGATAGTTTTAGGAAGCTCTGTAGATCAGAGTTCAGACTCAACAGTTTTAGTCTTGAATGATGCTATTAGGCTAGCACAAGAACAAGGCTTAGATTTAGTTGAGGTTGGACCTAATCAGAATCCTCCGGTGTGCAGAATATTGGACTACGGAAAATTCAAATTTTCTCAAGCAAAAAAGCTTAAACAAGCTAAAAAATCTCAAGTCAAAATTGGATTGAAAGAAATAAGATTGAGAATGAGAATTAGTCAGCACGATGTTGATTCTAAGAGAAAACAAATAGAAACATTTTTAAAAGAAGGAAATAAGGTAAAGATATCATTGATGCTTAGAGGTAGAGAAAATGCTTATCCTGATTTAGGTGTAGATATACTAAAAAAATTATACTTAGATTTAAAAGATCTATCTGAGATAGACAAGGCTCCAGGTATGGAGGGGCGAACTTTAAGCATAATTCTTGCGCCAAAATAGATTATTAAACGGAGTTATAATGCCAAAAATGAAGACACATAAAGGTGCTGCCAAAAGATTTAAATTAAGTGCTAATGGAAAATTAATGAGATCTAAAGGTATGAAAAGTCACCTTAGAAGGAAAAAATCAAAAAGAACGAAAAGACTTTTTGGTGCTAAAGTATTATTGGATGAGGCAGTTGGGCAAAGAATAAGAAAATTAATTAGGCGGTAAGATGGCTAGAGTAAAAGGTGGGTTCACTACCCATAGAAGACATAAGAAAATTTTAGATAGTGTAAAAGGGCATGCTGGATCTAGACATAGAAGATTTAAAGTAGCTAAAGAATCTCTCATTCATGCCTTGGCTTATAGCACTGCGCATAGAAGATCCAAAAAAAGAGATCAGAGGTCTTTAATGATAACCAGAGTAAATGCAGCTGCTAGAAAATGTGGGATAAGCTATTCAAAATTAATTCATGGAATGAAAGAGTCTAATATAGAATTAAATAGGAAATCCCTATCTTTACTTGCTTTTAATGATTTCAGTGCTTTTGAAAAAATAGTCCAAGAAGTTAAATCTGATCTAAATTAAAGAATCTGCTATTACTATAAAGCTGTACACCATCATATATAGCAAAGAAAATTTATATACCTTTAGGTTTTGTTCTTTAGTATATTCTTTTGAGATTTTGAATGTGATGTAAATATAATAAATTCCTATGATTGAGCAGGATATTAAGTATATCAAACCTAGCTTATCGTTAATAAATGCCATAGTTAGTGTGAGTAATACTAGAGTAATTGTATGTAGCATCATAGGTTTGAAAGTAGCATCAATACCTACAACTGAAGGCAACATTGGTATTTCTGCCTTAGAATAATCATCTTTCATTAGCATTGCTAAGGCCCAAAAATGAGGGGGAGTCCAAAAGAAAATGATAGCAAATAGGTACCATGCAGATAATGATAGATTTCCTGTAACAGCTGCCCAACCAACTAAAGGTGGAAAGCAACCAGCAGCTCCTCCAATAACTATATTATGAATAGTTTTTTTCTTAAGCCAAAGTGAGTAAATTAATATATAAAATAAAGTTCCTGATATAGCCATTAGGGCTGCTAATAGATTGGTTAGAAAGAATAGAATTAAAAAGCTAAGAATGTTTAAAGTTATTCCAAATATTAATGCATTAGTTCTGCTTATTCTATCTCCTGCAACTGGTCTTTTAGATGTTCTTTTCATTGTATTATCAATCTCTTTATCAATTGAATGATTTATTGCGCCAGCTCCCCCAGAAGCTAAAGTCCCACCAACTATAACAGCTACTAAAACTTGCAAGCTTGGTAAATTATTACTCGCAAGAAAGATTGCTGACAGGGCTGTTATTACTAGAAGAAGATTAACTTTGGGTTTAGTTAAAGTTGTGTAGTCTCTTATGTATTGTTCAATACTCAATTTTTTATCCTTGATCTAAATATATCTAGGGTTAAAAGACAAAATAAAGTAGATACTGAGCCCCATAATACGCTTGATATGCCTAAGTGAGATACTCTTGTCCATATTTCAAATTTAGTCCAAGGGTTTAGGGCTCCTAGAATTATTTGTATGATTATCATTAATAATGAAAAAGCAGATATTATCATTATTGATCTTCCAAAATTGTTTCTTAAAATAATATAAAATGCATATAATCCAAGTATCCCAGCAAAAGATGATGTTATTCTGTGTATCATGTGTATCCATCCTAATTCAGATTTAGGAAGAATAGATACAGAAGTGCATAGAGGCCAAGAAGAACATACTGTTCCTGCACCTTTCCATACTGCGTATGAGCCTGTTAACAAAGCCATAATTATTGTTATTGCTACTACCCCAACTATTATTGAATATCTATCTAAAATCCACATATCTTTATATGATGCATCGTTAGGAATGTATAAAGAAATTAATGATATTCCTAAAGTAAAAATTATTATTTGAGCCAAGAATAAGTGCAGAGTTCTTAGAGAAGGCTCTAATTCAGTCAGCACAACTGCACCTCCTATCCCCCCAACCAATATAACTAGAAATAGACTTGTGACAGACATAATTATTAATAATTTGTTTTTTCTCTGATATAAAAACACAAATAAATTAATCATTAATATAGATAATCCTAGTATTGCTCCACTTGTTCTGTGCCCCCATTCTATGAGAGTGTGATAATTCATAGGAGGGATTATTTTCCCATAACATAATGGCCAGTCAGGACAACCTAACCCTGAGCTTGTTACTCTTACAAACCCGCCTAAACTTATTTGAAAAATACAATCAACTATCGAAAATATAATTAATAGCTTCAGGAATCTTTTATTAAATAGAAAGCTTGCTTTCTGAAATGAGATAGAAACCATTTCTTATTATTTTATCTATCTCTTCTCTCTCTTTGAGAGCCATCTGAAATAACTTCGTTTACGAGTACATCACCATTTCTGATTTTTAAGTTAAACCCGCATTCTTCATTTGTGCAAACCCAAGCTTTATAGTGTATTGGTGCGCCACCTCCACCAAAGTCAGATAATGGTACCAACACAGCATCAGGATTATCACATTTATTACAATTTGGAAATTGTTCTGACATTATTTCCACCTTCCTTTATTTTTAATGTATTTTAATTATACAATAACAATCTCTTAATAGTAATGAATATTTAACTTTAATTATGTTAGTTTTAGGTATTGAAACATCTTGTGATGAAACTTCAGCTAGTTTAATTGATGAGAAAAATCATCTTTTATCAAATATTATAGTTTCTCAAAATAAAATTCATGGACCGCATGGAGGAATAATTCCTGAACTTGCTTCGAGGCAACATATTCTAAATATAGATAAAGTTGTAGACGAAGTTATTGAGAAATCTGGGGCAGAATTGGACGATATTGATCTTATTGGAGTCACTAATGGTCCTGGATTAATAGGATCTTTGATAGTGGGAGTAAATTATGCAAAAGGGTTAGGAATTTCTCTTTCTAAGCCTGTAATTGGCGTAAATCATCTTAAAGCTCATGTATTTGCAGCATGGATAAAAGAAGATAAAGAAACAGGCAAAACTTACGAAGTTCCCAATGAATTTCCTTTGATGTGTCTTATCGTATCTGGTGGGCATACTGATTTAGTTAAATTAGATAGTAAGTTTCAATTTGAATTAATAGGTCGCACTAGAGATGATGCTGCGGGTGAGGCATTTGATAAAGCTGCTAGACTAATGGGATTAGGTTTTCCAGGAGGTCCAGAAGTTGATAAGAAGGCCATGCTGTCTCAAGATAGTTATAAATTTCCTAGAGCATATATGAATAATACACATGATTTTAGTTTCAGTGGAATGAAAACTGCATTTTTAAATTTATCTAATTCAGAATCACCTCTGGTAGATGAGAAAATTTCAAAATTATCCAATACTTTCCAAGAAGCAGTTGTAGATGTGTTAACAAAGAAAACTATTGAAGCATCAATAAAATTTAATTGCAAAGGCATAGTGTTGACTGGAGGCGTTGCAGCCAACACTTGGCTTAGAGAAGAAATGGCCAGAAAATCAAATTTGCCAGTATTTATTCCTGAAAAGAAATTATGTACTGATAATGGAGCAATGGTTGCATCATTTGTGGTTGAAAACTCTAGGGTTAATTTATTGAACAGGGAAGATAATTTAAATGTATATTCAGTTTTAAGTTATTAAGATATCTTTAATGTACTTAGAAAGCTCTGAATTTCATCTATGTTTTCATGTTCTATTTCTTCTATAAAATCTTTACCATTTATGTATAAGATTAATGAAATCTTAGCTTTAGCGAAGATATAGTCTAAAGATAGGAATAAAGACACTAATACAAGAATTATAGAGCCTATAATGGATATAATTGGAACTGATGATAATTGCCAGACTAATACAGCTAATAAAAATCCTGCAATTACCCAGATTACTTGAGAATTATCTTTCTTACTAAAGGATAATTCATAACCATTAATTTCATTTAATTTAATTTCAGAAATTAAATTATTATTTTCAATATTTTTCTCAAACCTAATTCCTTTTGTAGATTTATAAAGCGTTAGGTCATCTCTTAATTCTATTCCCTTTTTTTTAGAAGTTGCCATTAGTTCTTAAATTTACTCAACATTTCTACTGCAGACTCCTCAAATCTAATTGAGTTCGTATAGTCACCTACCATTAACTTACCAGCTTTTCGTGCTACTTTTTCTATTTTATTATGAGTCTCTATTACTTTAGGATGATCGGGTTCGCCTGGAAATCCTAAATCTGCGGCTAAATCATGTGGCCCAAATGCAATTCTATTAATTCTTTTTTCTTTCAAAATTGAGTCTAAATTTTCTACAGCTTTTACAGATTCAATTTGAATTGTGAGCTCCATATTATCATTAGCCCAACTAGCATAACTTAATTTATTTGATACATTATTGTGCTTATTCATAAAAGAGAGCTCTCCAAATTCCGTACCTCTTCCTCCACCCCAAGATCTTTTACCGAGAGGAGGGAATAAGCAACTATCTGCCAGCAGCTTTGCTTCCTCAAATGTATCAACATGAGGACCCATAATTCCTTGCACGCCCCTATCGATGAATAAATTAATTTCTGCTTCTGATACTTTATGGATACGAGCAGTAACAGTTAAGCCGCACGAGATGGCTAGCTGGCATATTCTTTCTATAGAATCGACAGAAAATGATCCATGTTCTGCATCTAAATGTATAGCGTCATAATTTAGTTTTGATGCGTACTCTATTATATCTAAATTTTCAGACTTGATGCTAACAACATTAGCTATCTCTTTTTTTCTTATTTTCTCTAAAATTTTATTATTATTCACTATCTTTGCCTCTTAAGAATTAAAGGTTATCAGAATTAATTACATTAAACATATTGTCTATCCTCCACCAACAGCGTTAATAATTTCTATAGACGAATTGTTCTCTATAATAAATGTATCATGCTCCTTCTTTGGAACAACGTTTCTATTTACAGCAATGGCAATAGAAATGTTGCTAATATTTAATTTTTTTAACATATCATTAATTGTACAATTTAATGGTATTGAATTTTCTTTGCCGTTTACGAATACTGTGGTGTTATTTTTATCTTGATTCATTTAATTTTTTCTCTAGATTTATATATGCAGATTCTGGATTCTTACTTAACAGCAGACTGCGCATGACAGCAATCCCACTAATTTTGTAATTTTTTAAATTATCTAAATTAAAAGTATTTATACCTCCAACTAATATAACTGACAACCCATTGATTTCACATATTTCTTTTATTTTATTTCGGCTTATTGGTGAAGATGTTGGGTGGGTTTTTGTTCTAAATGCTGACCCTAAATGAACATAATTAACAAGATTTTCTAACCCACTTTCTTTTTTATAGTTTTCATGGATTGACTTACCGATAATTAAACCAGAATATCCATCTTTTTTGATAATATTAGGCAATTCAGATTGATCTGAAATATGAATCCCATCACATTGATATTTATTAGCCAATGCCATTGATCCATTTAAGATTAGTTCACATTTTCCTAATGTTAATTCTCTTAATTTAGACACAAATTTTTCTAATATATTTTCAGGGATTGATTTTTCTCTAATTTGAATTCTTTGGAGTCCGCATGGCAGAATTTCTTTTACTAAGCTAATTGTTCTAGATTGACTTAGAATTGCAGTGTTAGTAATTAAAGTTATTGATCTTTTCTTTAACACTCTAGATATCTTATGTGTCTATTAAATTTATTTCTGGAGAACTTGGAGATGCGACAGGCTTTGACTCAATTCTTCCTGCTAGATAAGAATTCCTGCCTGCTTCTACACCTAATTTAAATGCTTTAGCCATCATGTAAGGTTTTGAAGCCCGGGCTATGGCTGTGTTTACAAGAACAGCATCGGCACCTATTTCTAGCATTTTGGAGGCATCAGATGGAACAGCTATTCCAGCATCCACTACAACAGGAATTTTAGCCTGATCAATAATTATTTTTATACTTTCTAGATTCTTTATGCCATTTCCAGATCCAATTGGTGATGCTAAAGGCATTACAGTGGCACAACCTATATCTTCCAATCTTTTTGCTAAGGCAGGATCTGCATTGATATATGGCAACACCTTGAAGCCTTTGCTAATTAATGAGGTAGCAGCCTCTAGTGTCATGATTGGGTCAGGAAGTAAATATTTTTTGTCTAATATAGCCTCAAGCTTGACCCAGTTTGTTTCTGTGAGCTCTCTCGCAAGTTCACAAGTCAGGATTATTTCGGATAAATTTTTACAGCCTGCAGTGTTAGGCAGTATGTTTATTTTTAATTTCTTTAGAAGTTGTAATAAATCTTTATCATTAGATTTATTCTCTAGGTCTAATCTTCTGATAGCAACAGTTATCATCTCAGATTCAGAAGATAAAATATATTTTTCTAATTCACTTAAAGTTCTATGTTTTCCGGTCCCTATAAATAATCTGGATTTTAATTCTTTATCTTCTATAATTAATTTATCAGTCATTGTTATCGGTCACTTTTTTATATTTAATATTATTATATTTCATTATTGTAATTTATTAGGAATTTTTTTTTATGAATTTTAAAAAAGATACTTTTCAATCAGGGTTATTAATTGATTTGGATGGAACTATTCTAAATAAGAATGATTTTATTTCACAAAAAGTAATTGTTGATTTAAAAAAATTAAAGGACATTATCCCAATTTCTATTGTAACTGGCAGAGGACCACAAGATGTATTTAAATTCTCCAATATACTAGATCTTTATGGCCCCCAATATGGTGAGAATGGTAGTAGCGCTATAGATGGAAGAAGCGGAAAATTAATTTTTCAAAATCTTATAAATTATAAATCAGCTGAGTTAATCTTGAATGAAATTAGCATATCTAATTTTAGTTACCTTGTTGTGTCTGGTGGAGTTACATTGCTGAATTCACCTGGAAATTTAACTAATATTTCTTCGATAGTAGTTTCATCTAAAAGAGAAGAAGATTTGGATCTATTTAATTCTAAGTTAGGAATATTACAAGGTACAATAAGTCAGAAATCTATAGATGAAAATGGGAATAATTTTTTGAATTACCATAATGAACTTTCTGGTAAGGATAAATCATTAAAGCATTTTATAGATTTCTATAATTTATATGATGAAAAAACATTTGTTATTGGCGACGGCATGAATGATATATCTATGATTAAAAGTTGTAAAAACTCAATAGCAATGGGTAATGCGAGTGATGAAATTAAAAAACATGCTAATTTTGTAACAAAGTCAATTAACGAAGATGGCGTTTCATATGCCTTGAAGAGATTTATTTACCCTTCGATTTAGACCTACTTCTTAAACTGGAAACACCTGCTGTCAAAGCAGTCCTCCATATTCTCATTTCTTCTGTTAAAGCCGGTTTGTATTCCTGAGAATATTCACCCATTTTCCTGAATTTTTTTATTCTTCTTCTTGATAATGTTTTAGGGAATATATCTCTTATAGAAATTATCTCTTCTAAAACAGATTCTTTTAATAGTCTTGCAGATTCGTCATGATTTCTATGAGCCCCACCTTCTGGCTCATCAATAATTTTGTCTATAATACCTAAATCTAAGCAGTCCACAGAAGTTAATCTCATAGTTTTTAAAATCTCATTTGTTTTTCTCTTATCTCCAGTTTTTATTTTGGCCGCTTCTTCAGGGCTTAGTGGAGTAAAAATAGAATTCTTTAACATCATTACTGAATCAGCGATAGAAAATGCTAATGCAGTTTCGCTCCCCCCTTCTCCAATTATTACTGAAACTATAGGATTTTCTGAATTTAATTTTTTTGAAATTAATTCGCTAATCGAAAAAGCAAGCCCGTCATATTCTGATTTTAATGATAATTCAGGAGATACAGAGTCAACTATGCATAGGCAGGGAATATTAAATTTTTGAGCTATATCTAATGCTCTTGAAGCTTTTCTAAATCCTGAAGGAATTATTTCATTATTGTAGTTCCTAGAGACATTATTAGAAGTCATCTTTGTCAATACTTCTCTATGTTGAGCAATTAAAATCACTGGCTCTCCCGATATATTGCCTAAACCTATTTTTACAGAAGTGTCATTGCCTCCAGACCTGTCTCCATTTAATTCGATGAATTCACTGAATATTCTTGAGATATAATCAATTGATTTTGGCCTTTTTATCTTTCTGGATAACTGAACTGAATTCGATGCACTAATTTCTTTATAATCTATTTCTGAACTAATTCTATTTGTACTTTTTTTCTTAAGGGTAAAAGTTGGCTTCAAAACGCTTAATAATGTAGTTAATTCAAATTTAAGATCATTTCTTGGGACTATATTGTCAATAAATCCAGAATTTAGAAAGTCTTCAGAGAGATACTTATCTGATTCAATGGTTCCAGTTATTTCTTTAAGTTTTCTATATGGGGAGTAACCAATATGCGCGCCTGGTTCAGCTATAATAATATCAGAAAGAGCTGCAAAGCTTGCCATAACTTGCCCTGTTGAAGGATTGCTTAAAATTGATATTAAAGGCTGCTTAGCATTTTTTAGACTATTTGCTGCAGCTACAGTTTTAGACATTTGCATTAAAGACATTACACCTTCTTGTATCCTGCTTCCTCCACTATTAATTAGAGTTATTACTGGTAATTTTTTCTTAGTAGCCATTTCTAAAGAAAGTGCAATTTTTTCTCCAACAATTAACCCCATACTTCCTCCCAAAAAACCAAAATCAAGCGCTATTATTATTGCTTCTTGATTACCTATTTTAGAAGTTCCACATAATACTGCTTCGTTAAGACCTGTTCTGTCTTGATCAGTTTTAATTTTTTCGTCATATGATTTAATTTCCTCTTTTGCGATTTCGTCATATGAAGTTGTAATTTTGTTAAATATTTCAGTAAATGTCCCTTTATCTGCTATGGACGCTATCCTTTCTCTTGCAGACATATGAAAATGAAAATTGCAATACGGACAAATTTTATAATTTTTATAGTCTAAAGATTTTTCTAGATCCTTATTACATTTAAAACAAGATATTTCATTAACACTGTCATCAAAGATCGTCTCTTCTTCAAAGATCATATTATAAAACCTCTCTTGCCTTTCCAGCATCGCCTGGACCTACCACACCTTGGTCTTCTAGCTCATCCATTAGTCTTGCAGCTCTTGGATATCCTACCCTTAGCCTTCTCTGTAAGAATGAAGTTGAAAGAGTTCTCTGGCCTCTAGCTAAATTTTGTGCCTGTAAAATCAAGGAATCTTCAGAATTTATCTCAACTTCTTCTTCCGAGAAAACATCTACCATTTTTTCTAAATCAAGATATTTTAGTGGATTATAAATTTTGTGATTTTTCCAATGCTGTACTATTGATTCAATTTCTTCATCTGATATAAAAATACCTTGAGCTCTTTTTGGTGATGGATTATCAATTGGCACAAATAACATATCGCCTTTACCTAATAATTTTTCAGCTCCAGGAGAGTCAATTATTGTTCTAGAATCAATTTGTGAGGTAACAGAAAATGAAATTCGACTGGGAAAATTTGCTTTTATTAGCCCGGTAACTACATCTACAGAAGGTCTTTGGGTTGCTACAACTAAATGTATTCCTGTGGCTCTACCTAGCTGAGCTAACCTAACTAATAATTTTTCAACTTCATTAGATGCAGTTAGCATTAAGTCAGCTAGCTCATCAACTATAATAACTATATAAGGCATTTTTACCCTATCCTTTTTTGCAGATTTTTCATTATAAGTTGCTATATTTTTTGAATTATCTTCTTCAAGTTGCTTAAATCTAAATTGCATTTCTTCTACCATTAATTTTAAAGCTACTATTGCTTCAGATGACTCAACTATTGGTGGAGTTAATAAGTGAGGTATGCCTGTATATGGAGTCAGTTCGACTCTTTTTGGATCAATCATTATTAATCTAAGCTCATCAGGATTCTTTTTCATTAAAAAGCCAGCAATGATTGAATTTATACACACACTTTTCCCAGAACCTGTTGCTCCAGCTACTAATAGATGAGGTAATTTTGCGAGATCACAATATAGTGATTGGTTATCGCTCCCTGTTCCTAAAGCTATGGGAAGAGTATATTTATCCAAAGGCTCATTTTTTTTGCTGAAAATTAAATTTTTCAGCCCAACAACAGATGTTTTGGAGTTAGGTATCTCTATACCTACTAATGATTCTCCTGGCACAGGAGATTGGAATCTAATATTTTGAGATGCAAGTGCTAGTGCAAGATCTTTTTCTCTAGATAGAATATGATCTACTCTTACTCTTTTTGAATTCCCGTAACCAGGGGCAAGCCCATACATGGTTACAGTTGGTCCAGATTTAACCTGATCAACTGATACCTCTATTCCATGCTCGCTTAATGTTTTTTCAATCAAATCTTTTTTCGTAGCTATTTCATTTTCACTTTGTGTTCCTGATTCAATCAATGCGAGAATCTCTTTGTCTGGCAACTCCCACTTTAAATTCTCATTTATGTTTGGATTAAATGTGTGACTTAGCATATTATCATTAACTGGAAAGAGGTCTTGAGGGGCTAAATCATCATTAAGAGATTCTATATTGTTTTGTGGAATAATTTCATCAATTTCTTGCTCATTAGAACTTAGCATATTGTTATCACTAGAGTTTTCTGGAGTTTTCTGGATTTTAGATTTAAATGGTATTGATTTTAACGAGATTAATAGCAAACCTATAAACTTCTTAAATTGATTTAAAGAATTTTTAGGGAAGAGTATAGTTAAAATTAGTACATTCAATAAAATTAATCTTAATATTCCTGTTGAATAGTTTAAAAATGTAGGAGTATATCTATCCCAGTTAGTCGGCCATTTAATTATAGATTCGCCTAATAAGCCTCCGTAAGATGACGGAAAAGCTCCGTCTGGGTTAAATGTAAAAAAGCTGAGTATTGAAGATATTTCTAAAATAATTATTAATGGAATGATGATTATATAAAATTTTGCCTTTTTCTTAGATAATATATTTGAGTACAAGGCAATGAAGGTGGAGGAAATGATCCATAACAACATCAGGGCAAATGATGCGCCAAGCAAATCAACTAAGAAAGGCTGATAAATTACTTTTAAATATCCGTTAGAAAATATCTCTATTTGAAGAATCGTAATCAGTGCTGATAAAGTTAAAACTGCTGAGGAAACATATATTCTATTTTTTATACAAAATTCTCTAATTCTATTCATATGGCCTATATTAATTGTTCTATTGTTACTGTAAGTAAATAGAACTCAGAAATCAATTAGAGTGCAGTTGAATTAGTGTAATTTTAATCTAATCAGTTATGCCTTTTTTATCTAAGAATGCCAAAGCATCAGCCACTGTTACTATATTCTCTGCTTCTTCATCAGATATTTCTAGATCATTGTCATCTGAAGAAAATTCACTTTCCATTGCCATTATCATTTCAACTACATCTAGCGAGTCAGCATCTAAGTCATCAATAAAAGATGAATCAGATTTAATATCATCAGTATTTACAGAGAGAGATTCTGCGATAATTTCATATAATCTTTCTTCAATTGTCGCCATTTTTACCCTTCTTTCGCTTGTTTTCTAATTCAATTTTTTTTATCTTTTTCATTAAAGACTTGATAACTCCTTTTATAAATTTATTAGAGTTATCTGAACCGAAAAGATAACCTAATTTTTCAAAATCTTCAACTAACTGCTTTTCACTACCTTCAAAATTATTGTTTTTTACTTCCCAAAAAGCTAATCTTAGCAAACTTTTGTCTATGACTGATAATTGATTTATGGGATATTCTTCTGCAAATGATTGGATTACATGATCTAGGATTTCTTTATCCTCAAATATTTCTATACCCTTTTTTGTTGACTTATCTATTTCTTTGTCGGTTAAGTCATTACTATTCTTTTCTATAGCTGTCCCAATTAGGGTATGATCCTTATCATTAGTCACATCAAGATAATACAAAACTTGTAGTATTAACTTTCTTTTAATTTGAGTTTTATTTAGAGGGATGTCTATTGGGTATTCTTCAACTGACTCAATGTCTTTAGACCCTATTAATTCTTTTTGTTCTTCTACTACTATTTTGAGTTCCTTGATTAATTTTAATCTTCTAATGCTTTTAATGAATCTACACTGTTTATAGAGCAACTAGAATCTATCCTCTTTATTAGACCTGAAAGAACTTTGCCTGGGCCAAATTCAATAAATTGATCATATCCATTAGCAGACATATATTTAATCGTGTCATTCCATTGTACGCACGACATCAGTTGATCGATAAGTTCATTTTTAATATCCTCAGATGACGTAAGTGGTTCAGCATTAACATTTCCTATTAATGGAATGTCAGGGTCTTCAAAATTTAGAGTTTCAATAAAATCAACCAAACTGTCTCTCGCAGGCTCCATTAATATTGAATGGAAGGCTCCACCCACACTTAATTTTATTGCCTTCCTTGCTCCCCTTGCTTTTGCAAGGTCTACAGCAATTGCAAGCGAATCATTATCTCCGCTAATAATAATTTGTTGCTCGCTATTTATATTTGAAGGATATGTTCCAGCTTCCCTGCATACCTCCTCAACTGTTTGAATATCCATTCCAATTAAAGCAACCATTCCTCCTGGATTTTTTTCGCAAGCTATTTGCATTAACCTGCCTCTTTCGGAAACAAGCTTAATTGTTTCTGATATTGATAGAGATTTAGAAGCACAAAGAGAAGTATATTCACCTAAGCTATGTCCGGCTGTAGCATTAGGCTCAAATTCAGGATATTTCTCTTTAAAAACAGCCAAACAAGCTAAAGAAGTAGCCGTAATAGCAGGTTGTGCATTTTCAGTCTTATTAAGTTCTTCTTGAGATCCTGAAAAGATTATGTCAGACAAATTTCTATCTAGAGTTTGATTAACTTCTTCAAATATATTCTTAGCTTCTTCTGAACTTTCATATAAATCAGATCCCATTCCTACTATCTGAGATCCTTGGCCAGGAAAAACAACAGCTGTATTTTTATTAAATTCAATCATAATTATTTTGTTGCAAAATTAACTTGTTTTTTTTCTAATGTGGGAGCATTTACATAATATTCGCTCTTATAAATGCCACATTTTGGACAAGCATGATGAGGCCTAATTAATGTTGGGCATGAAGGACATTTTACTAACTGAGGTGATTTTAGACCCATATGAGCCCTGCCTCTTCGTGTCCTAGCTTTTGAATGTTTTTTCTTTGGTAATGGAGCCATTTTCTTTTCTTATATAATTTTTGATAAATGAATTGTACAGATTATAGAGATATTTTCAACAAATTTGGCATACTTTTTATCTAAATTGATAGTTAGCAGGGGTAAAAATAGGATATTAGTTTAATTTCAAGTTTTATTGTGCAAAGAATTATTGGGATAGATATAGGCCTTAGATTTACAGGTTACGGAATTATAGATTTCGTAGAACAGAAAGAAGTAATTGTTGAAGGTGGAGTCATTAAAACAGATTCTGCAGATGATTTGCATATTAGGTTAGGCTCAATATTTAAGGACTTGGATCAAATTTATAAGAAGTTTAATCCTCAAATTACTTCAATTGAAGATTTGTATTCTAGATATAGAAATTTAAAGACAGCAATAATAATGGGCCATGCTAGAGGTGTTGCCTGTGCCGTATCATCTTTAAATAATTCCCCTGTATTTCATTATCAAGCGACCCAAATAAAAAAAATGATAACTGGATCTGGAAGAGCAGATAAAATGCAGATGATGAAGAGTATGGGGTTAAGGTTAAATCAAGGGGTAATAAAAAATGAGCATGTGGCAGATGCTTTTGCAGCAGCAATATGCCATAAGATGATGTCAGAATCTCCTCAATAAATATAATATTAGATAATGATAAGTTTTTTAACAGGTGAATTACGAAACATCTATAAAGAGAGCTCTTCCATAGAGTTAGATGTTTCTGGAGTGGGGTATGAAGTTGTATTGCCTGTGTTTGTACTAGATTCATTATTGAATTCTTCATTAGATATTGGTCAAAAATTAACACTAGAGATATATTTTCACTCTACCGAAAGATCACCAAAACCATTACTAGTTGGATTTTTTAATCAATTAGAGAAAAGATTTTTTTTGAAAATAATTCAGGTTGAAGGAATAGGCCCTCTAAAAGCTGTCTCAGCATTAATTTTCCCTGTCTCGGTTATTGCTCAAGCTATTGAAAATGAAGACTCTACCATTCTTAATCAGATGCCAGGGATAGGATCAAGAGCAGCACAGAAAATGATAGCTACGCTTAAGGGTAAATTAATGGAAATTATTGCTGAAGTTGGTACCACAGGACCTTTTTCAGGTCAAAAATATAATATTAGAGATAGTGTCTTAGAAATATTAGCGGAACTAGGATTTAAAGAATCTGATGCTTTGAATAAAATAAATCAGGTTTTTAAAGAAAAGCCAGAGATAAGTGAAAATGTTGAAGATATAATTAGAGAAATATTTAAATCTACCCAAGAAAACTAAAGATTATGGCAATAGAAAAGATAATTGATAATAATTCAGAAGATAATAATAAAGAGAAGAAAGAAGTAATAAAAGATGATGTTGAAGATATCTCTTCTGATTTAAGGCCTAAAATATTAAATGAATATGTTGGTCAAATTAATATAGTCACGAGCCTAAAAACAGCCATTCAAGCTTCAGAAGCTAGAAATGAAGCCATTGATCACGTTTTATTTCATGGACCTCCTGGCCTAGGAAAAACAACCCTCGCACATGTTATTGCAAAAGAGAAGAATTCAAATTTAGTAGTTACTTCAGGCCCAAGCTTAGAAAAGCCAGCAGATATAGTAGGGTTACTATCAAACCTAGCTGAAGGAGATGTTCTTTTTATAGATGAAATACATAGAATTTCTAAAGGAGTAGAGGAATATTTTTATTCTGCAATGGAGGATTTTAAAGTTGATTTTATTACTGGATCTGGAACTTTTGCTAAAACTTTAACATTTCCATTGAAGAGATTCACATTAGTTGGGGCAACTACTAGAGTTGGAATGCTTTCTTCGCCTTTAAGAGACAGATTCGGCTTAACTTATCATCTAGATTTTTATTCAGAGGATGAGTTAACTAAGATAGTAAATAGATCTTCAGGAATTTTAGGAGTTTCTATTGAGCAAGACTCTTCAAAAGAAATAGCGATACGATCTAGAGGTACTCCTAGAATCGCCAACAGGCTTCTAAGAAGAGTTAGAGATTACCATCAGGTTAATCATAATGAAAAAAAATTAGATAAAATTATAGCTTCTGATGCGATGGAATTAGAGGGCGTAGATGTGAAAGGCTTAGATAGACTTGATAGGCAATATCTTATTATTTTATCAAATAACTACAACGGGGGGCCTGCCGGAATAGAAGCTTTGGCTGCAACTTTGAATGAAGAGTCCCAAACTTTAGTTGATGTAGTTGAGCCTTATTTGCTCAAAATAGGATTTATCATAAGAACTCCTTCAGGAAGAAAAGTAACTTTAGATGGATTAAGATATTTAGGAGAAAATTCCAATAAGCTTTTTGGAGAAGGTTCTCAGGGCAGTATGTTCTAATTTAAATCATCAAATGATGATTCGTTATTGCTCCATAATTTCCAGTACAATCCTTTATTGTTTAATAGTTCATTATGTGAGCCTATTTCCTGTACTTCACCTTTATCGAGCACAATGATCTTATCGGCATTTTTAATAGTTGAGAGTCGATGAGCAATTATTATGCCTGTTCTATTTTTTAAAACTGCGTCCAATGCTTTTTGAATTTGCTTTTCTGTATAACTATCAATGTAAGATGTTGCTTCATCCAAGATAAATATTTTTGAGTCTAATAATAGAGCTCTTGCAAAACTTAGCAGTTGTCTTTGGCCTATAGAGAGATTAGCTCCTGATTCTTCTAGGACAGTGTCGTATCCTTTAGGTAATGTCATTATAAAATCATGTGATCCAACTAATTTTGAAGCTTCTATAACTTCTTCTCTGGTAGCTCGCGCTTTGTATTTAATATTATCTTCTACAGTGCCTGAGAAAATTATCGGGTCTTGAAGTACCATGCTTATATTTTCGCTCAGAGAACTTTGAGTTACCTTCTGTAAATCTTGATTATCAATTAAAATATTGCCATTTTTGATTTCATAAAATCTGTGAATCAGGCTAGCTATGGTTGTTTTTCCAGAGCCAGTAGGCCCGACAAGACCTACTGTTTCTTTTTCTTTAATTTCAAAATTTAAATCTTTTAAAATAGGCTCATTATAATTATATTCAAAATTAACATCTTTAAACTTGATAGAGCCTTTTTCAACAATTATATCTTTAGCTTCTTCAGAATCATTTATGTCTATTTTAATATCTAATAACTCAAAGATTCTATGCCCTGAAGCCATGGCTCTTTGGAGGACACTATAGTGCATTGTAAGGGACCTAATAGGATCAAAAAATCTCTGAATATAAAGCAAGAAAGCTATCATTACTCCTATTTCTACAGAACCTCCAGAAACTAGATATCCTCCTAAAACAACAATCAATGACATTGTGAGCCCTACTAATAATTCTACTGGCGGATGGATTCCTGAACCATATCTAGCAGCAGCATTCATGTCATTAAAATTTCCTCTTACTCTTTCATCAAAACGATCTTGATTGATATCCTCTCTAATCATATTTTGAGTAACCCTTATTCCATTAACATGCTCATTTAATACTCCACTAACCACTGAAGAAGATGCTCTAGCCTTTAAAAAAGCTTTCCTTGCCTTTGGTAGCCAGAATATTCTTAGTCCTAAAAATACAGGCATTATCAATAGTATTCCCAAGGCCATTGACCAATTCAAAGAGAATATAATTATTGTTATAATCAACAGAGTAAGCATATCTCCTATCGCAAATACTCCAGCTTGGAATAATTCTTGCAGGGCACCTACATCACCAAGGACACGAGACATTATTGAGCCATATTTACTTCTATCTGCGACAGACATTGATAATCTTTGCAGATGAGTAAACATCTCTGACCGAACATCAAATAATATTTTCTCTCCTATTTCTCTGATTACTCTTTGTTGAAAATAATTAGATGCAAAATGCATAATAGAAAACCCGATTAATACAATGAACAATATATTTAAAAGATTTCCATTATTGTCAGTGATTGCATTATCAATAGTAAATTTCACCATAAGAGGAACAGAAAGAACTGCTATAGTAAATAATATTACGGAGATAATGCCAATTAAAGCCTTTCTCTTATAAGGCTTTACGTATCCTATAAATCTTGATGCTACGTCTCCGTTATATGAAGATAGCTGCTCCAGATCCTCTGTGATTGCATTTATCGCTCTTTTATCTTGTTTTCTTATTTCTGTAGCCATTATTATTCATTAACCTCTTGAAGTTTAGGGTTTTGCAATTCAAAAATAGTTTTATATATACCATCTTTAGAAATTAAATCATTATGCTTTCCTCTATCAACAATTCTTCCTTTATCCATAACTAATATTTCATCGCAGTGTGAAATAGTGCTAATTCTTTGAGAAATTATTAGAGTCGCCTTTTCTTTTTGTAGAGGCATTAACCTTTCTCTAATGGATTTGTCTGTTGCTGTATCAAGGGCACTAAATGAATCATCAAATATAAATATGTCTGGGTTCTTAATAATATTTCTGGCTATAGCTATTCTTTGTTTTTGGCCACCTGAGAGTGAAACTCCAAACTCTCCAACCATAGTTTCATATTTTTCAGGCAAACTATCTATAAAATCATGAATGTCAGCAATTTTTGCTGCTTCTATAACCTTCTCAATATTCAGATCTGGATTTGAATATGCAATATTTTCTTTCAATGTACTATTAAATAAGAATGTATGTTGAGAAACTAATCCAATTCTACTTCTTAAAGGCTTTAAGCTTATTTTTTTTAAGGAAGTTTTATTTATTAAGATATCTCCCTCAATAACATCATAAAATCTTGGTATTAAATTTGATATCGTAGATTTACCAGAACCAGGAGGTCCAATCAATCCAATAATTTTTCCAGGATTTAATTCAAAATTAACATCATTAACATCATTAGTTTTTGATTTTCTGTAGTATTTAAAACTCACATTTTTGAATGTAACTTTTTTTATAGTGTCGATCACTATTTTTTTAGATTTTGTTGAAATTCTTGGTTTTGAATCTAAAATTTCAAAAAGTCTTAATCCGCATGTGATTGCTCTTGCATACGAATTTACCATTAATCCAACTATTCTTACTGGCCTTTGAAGCATACCAAGATATATAAGACATTGAGTTAGATCTCCGATAGACATATTCCCATTAATTACCTTATGACCACCAGTCCAAATTACTAATGCCCATATAAATAAAAAGAAGAACCCCATTAAGCTAGTTCCAGTAGCATCAATTTTCACACCTCTAATTGTGTCATCAGTTACATCTTGGTGAGATGAATTGAATTTTTTTATTTCGTAATTTTCACCTCCAAATGCTCTTACAACTTTAACTCCTATTAGGTTCTCTTGAAGATTTGTATTAAGGACTGAAAGCTCTTTTTGAATCTTGAACCATACTTTTCTTAGTCTTAATCTATTTATAGTTGCTATGGTTGCTACAGGTATAATAAAACCAAATGCAATAACTCCAATTTGCCAATCTGTTCTGAATAATAAAAATGACCCAGCTAACATTAAACTGATTATTTCAAATGTTCTAAATAATCCTGTGGTTACAAACATTTTCACTCCTTCTATGTCCATAATTCCTCTAGACATTAAGTTTCCAGTATGTATCCTGTCATGATATTTATAAGTTTGAGATTGAAGTTTTTTATGAAATTTGCTCCTCAAGTCTGATGAAATCCTATTTGCAATTTTCTCTCCATGAAATTGTAAAATAAATGCAAAAATCCCTCTTAATGAACTTACAAAAATAATTGAAATTGCGAGTATCCATAATGAAGATAAATCTTTAGATTCTGAATTTATTTTTTCATATGTAGTGTCTATAGATGTCCCCAATAGATAAGGCAACCATAATTGAGACGAGACTAAGCCAAATACCCCGATAAAACCTAATAGGACTAATTTTCTATATGAGAGGCACATTTTTACTATTCGAACTAAAATTGTTAGTTCATTTAAATGGTTGGATAGATGTAAAGGAGCCGGTTTTAATTTTATATTCACTAATATTTTTTTGAAAGTTGTTTCAGTTAAACATAATATTTTATCTAGTATGATTAAAACAATATTTTTTATATGAAAAATAAGATAAAAATCAGAAAAGCTAACGAATATGATATATCAGAGTTAAATAATCTTAATTCAAAATCATTTGAAGAGTTAACAAAAAAATTGAATTTTTCAAAATTTGTAGGCAATAGCAATTACAGAATTATTATAGCTTCCCAAAAAAAAGATATAGTTGGCTATTTACTGACATTGAAAATTGCTAGCAATTTGCACGAAATAATATCTATTGCAGTAGATTCATCTCATAAAAGAGAAGGAGTAGCATCCTTGCTATTGTCAGAATTTCTTGTTAGCAAAAAAGTAAATTCAAAAATTATATTAGAGGTTGCGAATAAGAATAGAGTCGCCATAAAACTTTATAAAGCCTTCTTATTCGATATAGACGGTATTAGAAAAGATTACTATAAAAATCCTCCTGATGACGCTCTGTTAATGTCAAAAATAATATAACCTTATAAATTCATTCCAGGTTCAGATTCGTCATAGTTATACTTTTCACCTTTGGATATATATTCTTTTTCATTCTCAGGAACTTCATCATCTGGAAAGATAGCATCAACTGGACATACTGGTTCGCATGCCGCACAGTCTATACATTCTTCGGGGTTAATATATAAGTGATTATCTCCTTTTTTGGAGTATATGCAATCTACTGGGCAAACATCTACACAAGCTCCATCAAGGGATCCTGAGCATGTTGATGTGATAACAAAAGTCATCTTCAATTCCTTTCAAAAGTAATGAACTAATTAGCCACCACATCCACATCCACCACCACCACAAGCACATCCACCACCAGATGGCATATTAGGATTAGAAATTACAAAACCCGACCTCTGCATTCCTTCAACGTAATCAATGCTTGCTCCTGAAATTAAAGGAGCACTACCTGAATCAACGAGCACCTTTACGCCATTTGATTCAATTATTGTATCCGATTTAGAAGCTTCATCTTCTAGACCAAATTCATAACCTGCTCCGCCATTTTCACCCATAGTAAGTGTAATTCTTAGGTATGACTGATCATTACCCTGTTCTTCAAGTACTTCATTTACTTTAGAAGCAGCTGCTTCAGTGAATGAAATTATATTTTCTGTAGTCATGTTTTCTCCAAACAAAATATTTAATTAAATATTATTTTACACAATAAACTAAATAAATAGGATAAATTAAATATTAAATTTATAAAATAATTTACAAACGAAATTCGTAGAATATAATAATATTTTAATTAATAGATTATGACATGGATCAGTTAGATAAAAAAATAATAGATATATTAAAGACAGACGGAAGAATATCCAATGCTAAAGTTGCAAGAAATTTAGACGTCAGTGAAGGCACGATAAGAAGAAGAATTAAGCGCATGAAGTCGGAAGGCATTATTAATGTTTATGCTGTACCTGACCCCGAAAAAAATGGTTATTTTTCTGAGGCATTAATTGGGATCCAAGTTGATCCCGACAAGATAGATGATGCAGCTAATGAAATCTCAAATCATGAATATACAACTTGGGTCGCAAGAACAACCGGAAGCTACGATATTTTTTCTTGGGTAACATTGCCCACTAGTGAAGAGTTAGGCAAGTTCTTAAGTTATGATTTGGGAAATATAGATGGTGTAAAAAAAACTGAAACCTTTGTAAATTTAAAAGTACTTAAGAGAGGAATTTAATTATGGTTACTCAAATTAAGAGAAATAAATTATTTGAAAGAATTATTGGGTTTGGCGGTTTAAGTAAAGAGAACCCATTAATAGATAATTTTGTAAATACTAAATCAAGTATTGTTTCTATATTGTTAGTTTTTGGATTTGTTTTAATTCAATATTTACTTTCTCAATTTAAGTTTTTTTTACCAGATAATCCTGTTCCTATTACACTACAAACTTTTGGAATATTGATGCTTGGGTCTCTTTATGGATTGAGACTTACTTTAATATCAATAACTGTTTATCTTGGATTGGGAGCTTTAGGGTTGCCAATTTTTCAAGGCCATAATGGTGGGATAGATTATTTTATGGGTGTAACTGGAGGATATCTAATTGGGTTTTTCTTTGCGTCGATTTTAGTATCATTTTTGAGTACTCGTGGACTTAGGGCTGGCTTGACTATATGGGCAATGATTTATGCCAATATAGTTATATATATCCCAGCCTTAATATGGTTATCAATTTTTGATTTTTCATGGCCAGAAAATGGTAAACTATTGTCTCAGGCTGTTTATCCATTTTTAATTGGTGATTTTGTTAAACTTACTTTTGCATCTTTAATAATCAGTTTCTTATGGAAAATTTCAAAGAAAACGAAGTAGTTAAGTAGGAGTTTTTATTGTACAAGGAACGGGGATGTGGAGAAATAGGAATTGACCAAGAGAATAACGAAATAACCATAGCAGGTTGGGTAGACTCTTGGAGAGACCATGGATCCCTTTTGTTTATTGATTTAAGAGACTCTACTGGAATTGTTCAAGTTGTGTTTGATAAGAGCAAGAGTAATTCTAATCACGAAATTGCTTCATCTTTCCGAACTGAATGGGTGATTCAAGTAAAAGGAGTAGTGGAGAAGCGTATAGAAGGAGCAGAAAACCCTAATATCTCAACAGGTTATATTGAAGTTCATGCGAATGAAATTAATGTATTAAATGAGTCAAAAACTCCTCCTTTTGAGGTTAATTCTAAGAATATAGATGAGACTACAAGATTAAGATATAGATTTCTAGATTTAAGATCATCAAGAATGCAGAATAATATTAGGTTGAGGAATGACGTGGTTTTATCAATATGTAATTTCTTAAACGATAAAGATTTTGTGCACATTGAAACTCCCATTCTGATAAAAAGTACGCCCGAAGGCGCAAGAGACTACGTAGTTCCGAGTAGAGTTCATCCAGGTGAATTTTATGCATTGCCTCAATCTCCTCAACAGATCAAACAGATGCTTATGACCTCAGGATTTGAAAAATATTATCAAATTGCAAAATGTTTTAGGGATGAAGATTTGAGGGCAGATAGGCAGCCTGAGCATACACAATTAGATTTTGAGATGAGCTTTGTTCACCAAGATGATGTAATAGCAAATTGCGAGGAGCTATATCATTTTCTCTCTAAAGAATACCAATCCAAGGATATCTCATATCCTTTCCCTAGGATTACTTATAAAGAATCTATTGAAAGATATGGCACGGATAAACCTGATACTAGATTCTCATTGGAATTAAGAAATTTAAATAAAGTTTTGTCTGGTACAGAATTTAGAGTTTTTAATAATGTTTTAGAAAGCGGGGGATCTATCAAAGGAATTTCTCTTAAAAATTCAGATTCAATTAAGAGAAGCTACATAGATGAATTAAATAATTTCGTAATTGAGATGGGTGGTGGTGGAGTAATCCCTATATCTATAGAAAATATTAAAGATATTTCTGAATTAAACATTCAAAACGTTAAATCTCCTATTGCTAAATTTTTGAATGCTGAAAATATTAAAGAAATATATAAAACATTTGACGCATCTGAGGAAGATATTATATTTATTTCTGCTGGTGAGAATAATAAAGTTAATGAATGCTTAGGTTCACTTAGGAATAGGCTAGCGAAAGATCTAGGATTAATTGATCAGTCTAAAATTAACTTTCTATTTGTTACAGATTTTCCACTTTTTGAAATGGATAAAGATTCAGGTAAATGGGTAGCTATGCATCATGTATTTTCATCTCCAACAAAAGAAACTGAAGAATTTATGGATTCAGACCCTGGGAAAGTGATGGGAAACCTTTTCGATTTAGTTTGTAATGGTGTTGAGTTAGGATCCGGCAGTATAAGGATACATAATAGAAAGATTCAAGAAAAAGTTTTTTCGATAATCGGTTACTCTAAATCTGAGGTAGAAGAAAGATTTGGAGCTCTGCTTGAAGCATTTGAATATGGTGCCCCTCCTCATGGAGGAATGGGATTAGGTATTGACAGACTTGTCGCAATATTTTCTGATGAAGATTCAATTAGAGATGTAATTTCGTTTCCAAAAACTCAAAGCGCTTCTGATTTATTATGGGATGCCCCTTCTCATATCGAAGAGGATCAAAAGAAAGAATTAAATATAAAAAGTATAGATAAAGAAAAGGATAAAAGTTGAAAATTGATAAAAGTAAAGTTGAAAGTCAGCAATTAAAGCTAACTGTTGAAGCTGATAATGATGAAATAGATAATCATTTGAAGAAAGCCTCTACTAAATTAAGCAATAGATTAAAGATTCCAGGTTTTAGAAAAGGCAAGGCTCCTATGTCTATAGTTGAGCAGATAGTAGGAATAGAAGGGATTGTTGAGGAATCTTTAGAGTATGCAGTTCCAGATTTAGTCAATAAGGCAATACAGCAAGAGAATATTGAATTTTTTTCTACCCCAAAAATATCTGTTTTAGACCTTCAGCCAAAATTAAAATTTGAAGCTTTAATTGCATTAAAACCAATTACGAAATTGTTGAATGTAGAAAAAATAAAAATTGATGTTGAGAAAGAAAAAGTATCTGTAAAAGAAGTGAATAAAGTAATTGATGAAATTAGAGACCAAAATGGGACTTGGGCTCCAGTTTCCAGAAAAGCATCTATGGGAGATTTGGTCACAATTGATTTTAAATGTGAAGCAGATGGAGAGGAAATAATGAACCATTCTTCAATAGATTTATTGTTGGATATGAAATTTGAAGAAAATCTTAAAATGCCCGGCCTAATGAAAAAAATTTCAGGTATGGAAAAAGATAAAACAAAGAAATTTAATATTGAACTTCCTGAGGATTATTTAAGTGAAAAATATAGAAACAAAACCGCAGAATACAATGTGAAATTACACGAAATCAAAGAGAAGGAACTCCCTGAGGTCGATGATTCATTTGCGAAAATTGTTGACCCAAATGTGGAAAATTTAAAAGGATTGAAAAAGTTAATTAAAACGAATCTGCAAACTACAGCTAATAATAAATGGGATCAAGATCTATGGGATGAATACATTAAAATGATTGTTGATTCTTCTAAGTTTACAATTGCTGAATTGATGATTGAGCAAGAAACTAGTGCCTTGATAGATCAGCAAAAGAAAACGATCGAGAGCCAGAAAATTGAATTCGATGATTATTTAAAACAAATTGAGCAAACCGAAGAGACTTTTGAGAAAGAATTAAAGGTAGCTGCAGAAAATAGAATAAAGAGAGCTTTAGTTATTGAAGAAATAATGACCCATTACGAGATAGAAGTTCAAGAATCAAAAATTAAAGAAGAGCTTGAAAAATGGAAGAAACAGCAAAACAACTCACAATTTACTGAAGATCAGGTATCTGATGAAATTAAATATTCTCTAAGAAGAGAAAAATTATTAGAAAAAATTAAGAATGTTGCATTGAAATCATAATGATTTAATGTTGACATAGATCATATCAAGTTATAATATATGACTCGAATTAATTATATATTATTATTTCGTTCATTGTTTTATAAAATTAAATATATACAAAAAGGATAATTATGGATTTGCCAAATAATACTGATTTAACCAAAAATATAATTCCTACTGTTTTTGAATCTGGTGCTAGAGGTGAAAGAGCGTTGGATATTTATTCATTATTACTTAAAGAAAGAATCATTTTCTTAGGAACGCCTATTAATGATCAAATTGCAAATCTTATAGTTGCCCAATTATTATATCTGGCCAGAGAAGACCAAGATAAAGATATAAGTCTTTATATCAATTCGCCTGGAGGAATGGTATACGCTGGGATGGCTATATATGACACTATTCAGCACATTCCTTGCGATGTATCTACTATTTCTGTTGGATTATGTGCAAGTTTTGGGACAGTTTTATTAACTGCAGGAGCTAATGGAAAGAGGTTTGCATTACCTAACTCTACAGTTCATATGCATCAACCTTTGAGTGGAGCTCAAGGACAGGCTTCTGATATTGAAATAGCTGCTAAAGAAGTGTTGAGACTTAAAGATAAGCTAACAAAAATAATTTCAAAGCACACTGGTCAAAAAGAATCTCAAGTAACTAAGGATTCTGATAGAGATATATGGATGGATGCTGAACAAGCAAAAAAATATGGACTTATTGATGAGATACTTGAGTATCCTGAAGGAAAGAAATAAGCCTAATTTAGGTACTTAGTTAGGTCTATAGACTTATCTTCTTCTAATTTTAATTCATTAGTGGATAACATCTCTATAGTCTTGCAAATAAATCTGGATTCTAATCCTATAATTCGCTTCCTTATATTTAAAAATTGTTTTTCTCTATTAGGAGCTGAATAATTGATATCAAAAGAACAAAAAGTTATGCACTCTCCTGAATCTACTTCATCAATTACCTTATGAATCATTAGTCCTGACTTATTACATTTTGTCTCGATCAATTCATTTATTACTTCATCCCATTTTCCCTTAGGGCCGCCTGGAAGAGCAGGGTGGAGATTATAAGTAGCATACTTATTGTGGATTTTTTTAGTTATTAACATATATCCAGTTAATAGAATTAGATCAAAATTATATTTTGATAATTGATTTAATATTTCGTCTTCGTAGCTTCCTTTATTATTTTTTCTGAATTTTTTTGAAGAAATTGTAATTATTGGAACATTATAGTTATTAATTTCGTCTAAAAATTTATCAGAGCCATAATACTCACCATATTCTCTATTGCAAAAAATAAATTCTATATTTACTGGTATTTTGTGTGTGATTTCTTTTATTGATTTGATTAAGTTGAGAGACCCTTCTCCTGTTCCTGAAGACATCAAACCTATTCTTAGAATTTCACTTTTGTTATTCGGAATCATCAAACTGATTGTTTAGTTCAGCTTTTAGTTCTGATATCTCTAATTCTGTTTCATTTAATAAATTATTACATTGTTTTGCTATAGATATACCTTCTTTATATATCTTTTTTGATTCTTCTAAAGTAGCTTCTCCTTCTTCCAATTTTCTTACTAATTCTTCTAATTCTAATATCTTTGATTCAAATGAATTATTTTTAGACAACTTATACCTCCTTATTTTTTATCACTTCTATAGTTTCAGTATGAAGCGATCCTTGATTATTAGAAATGATTAAATGGTCACCTCTTTTGATTTTGTTTATGTCTTTTATTAATGAATTATCTTCTTTTTTGGAGGTTAGGAAAAATCCTCTAGCAAGTGTTTCATCAAAATTTAAATGTTTAAAACTATTTTCTATGTCTTTAATAATTAATTTTAAATTGGTTATCTTAGACTCTAATTGGTTTATTAAAGAACTCTTTATAGAATCTATTTTTAATTTGTAAAATGAAGTATCTAACTGATAACTCAATAATCTATCTAGAGAGACAGAATATTGATTGCCTAAGTTATATATTTTCAAATTAACCTTACTTAATATTTCATTTAATTTACTATCAATTAATTCTTTTAACTGCTTTGAATCGGGTGTTGATAACTCTGCCGCAACTGACGGAGTAGGGGCTCTTAAATCAGATACTAGATCAGAAATAGTAAAATCTGTCTCATGGCCTATAGCAGAAATTATTGGCACTGAGCTTGCAAAAATTGATCTGGCCACAATCTCTTCATTGAATGGCCATAAATCTTCAAGTGACCCGCCTCCTCTAGCTAATATTATTAAGTCTAAATTATTTAATTTATTTAGATTATTTATCGATTCGCTAATTGACTCAGCAGCAGCATCTCCTTGAACTCTTGTGTCAGCAATAATTATTTTTATTTTTGAATATCTTCTTTTCATTACATTTAAAATATCTTGCAAAACAGATCCAGTTTTGGATGTAACTATACCTATAACTTTAGGTATTTCAGGAATATCTCTCTTTCTAGATTCGTCAAATAATCCTTGAGCTTCGAGTTCAAGCTTTAATTTATCAAATTTTTGTTGGAGTGTTCCTTCTCCTCTAGGTGATATCGAGTCTGCATAAAATTGAAGATCTCCTCTTGCCTGATAAATAGATATTTTCCCATTAGCTAAAATACTACTTCCATCAATTAAATGATTCTGTCCGCTTCCTCTTGAAAAAAGAACACATTTGATCACAGATTCATCATCTTTCAGAGAAAAATAATGATGACCAGCAGGCGATGCATGGTGATTTGAAACTTCCCCAACCAATTGCACAGAATTTAAATAGGAATCTTGGTTAAACTTTTTCTGAATATATTTTATTAGTTCTGTTACAGTAAGTGTTATATCCAATTTATTTAACTATTATCTCTCTCGATATATTCTTTAGTTCTGGTATCAACTTTGATTTTATCTCCCTCTTTTATAAAAAGTGGGACCTGAACATTTAGCCCAGTTGATAATGTCGCTGATTTAGTTACATTTGTAGCTGTATCACCTTTTATTGCCTCTTCTGATGACTTCACTTCTAGAATAACTGATGCAGGGATCTCAATACTTATTGGAGATCCTTCATATATTAATAATTCTAGATTTTGACCTTCTTCTATGAAGTCTAGAGTATCGCCTAAAAAATCATTGCTTACAGATATTTGTTCGAAGGTATCTGTATCCATGAAAGTGGCATTTTCAGATTCTCCAAAAAGAAATTGGAACTCTTGTTTAACAGTCCTTGCAACTACTAGAGGTCTATTTCCTTGTACTTTTTTTTCTACAATATTTCCATTTTTTATACTCTTTACTCTTAGTGTGAGAGTAGGAGGCGCCTTAGGAGGTTTTCTGTGTTGCCATTCAACTACTTGATATAATTCTCCATCTATAATCAATGTCATATTTTTCTTTATCTCACTTGAACTAATAGTCATTAGTATGCCTCCTTTAAAGCATGGCTTAGAAGATCATTCCCGCCTTCAGTCATTATTACCATATCCTCAATTCTTATTCCTCCCCAATTTTCTATATAAATACCTGGCTCAATTGTATATACCATTCCAGGTTTTATATTATTTTTACTATTTGGCCCTACACCAGGACTTTCATGTATTTCGATTCCAACACCATGACCTAAGCTATGACCAAAGTATTCGCCGTAACCTTCAGAAGTAATTATATCTCTTGCAATTTTATCTATTTCTTCTCCTGTCATGTCAGGTTGGGCAGTTTCCATTGAAATTAATTGTGCCTTTAGGACAGTTGTATAAATTTTTTTGAATTTCTCATCAGGATCTCCAATAAATATTGTTCTCGTAAGGTCACTACAATAGCCTTTATATTTGGCACCCATATCTATTGTTATTGCTTCATTGTTCTCGATTAACTTGTCGGTGGGCGAATGGTGCGGTTTTGATCCATTAATTCCTGAAGCAACTATAGTGTCAAAGGATGGTGATTCTGCACCTAATTCCCGCATTTCTTTTTCTATCTTCCATGCAACATCTTTTTCAGTCATTCCAGTTTTTATTTTTTTACTGATTTTGTTGAAAGCGCTATCACTTATATTGATAGTTTTTTGTAATATTTCTACTTCTTCATCAGATTTAATTATTCTTCCAAAAGTTATTTTTTCAGAAAAATCCTTCCACTTATTTATTTTTTCAGTTTTTTTCTGTAATTGATTAAGTAAATTTACTGAAACATAATCTCCTTCATAACCAATTACCTTGGTTTTAGTTATGTTTGTCGAATTTTCAATCCAATTATCACCTGACTGTAGTTTATATATTTCATAGTCCGGAGATTCTTCTTCGGCTCTTAAAGTATATCTGGAGTCTGTGATTATAATTGCTTTACTTTCACTAATTAGCAAAAATGCAAAAGTTCCCGTAAATCCGGAGTAATACCTTATATTGTCTTTATTAGAAATAAATAAAGTATCTATATCTGACTTTGACATTTGATCTCTTAAATAAGAGATTCTAAGTTTATATTCCATTACTCTTCATTTGAATGATTGCAAACATCAGAAAGAGCTTTCACATAACCATCTATACCCATTCCAGAAATTTGGGATATACAATAATTTGGAAATATTGAGTTTCTTCTAAATTCTTCTCTTTTATGTATATCAGAAATATGAACCTCTATTGATAATTTTTCTGAATCAATAAGTGCATCTAGAAGTGGGAAACCAATTGTTGTAAGTCCTCCAGGATTCACAATAATTGCATAGACATTTTTATTGTTTTGAATATAATCAATCAAGTCACCTTCATGGTTTGATTGGAAAAACTCAACTTCAAATTTCTTATCTAGGCTATTTTGCATTAAGTATTCATTTAGCATCTTCTCAACATCACCAAGATTTTTTGTCCCATATATTTCAGGATCTCTTGAGCCAAGGAGATTTAAATTTGGACCATTAATAACTAGAATCTTTTTCATAATAATTAGAATAATCTAATTTTTTAATTTTGAGAATGACCTAGGATGAGCTTTATTATAAATTTCTTTCATTGATTTAGTAGAAACTTGTGTATATATCTTTGTAGTTTCAGGAGATGAATGCCCAAGTAGCTGCTGTATAACTTTTATATCAGCCCCTCCATCTAGTAAATGCGTAGCAAAACTATGTCTAAGGCTATGAGTCGACAGTTTAGAGTCTAAGCCACTAATTAATAAATATTTTTTTATTATTCTTTGTATGGATCTAGGAGATAAGTTGCCACCATCTTTATTTTGAAACAATGGATTTGAATTAAGCATAATATTCCTTTTGCTGTTTAGCAGATAATTTCTTATTTTCTGTTTAGATTCATTGCTTAATATTACAATTCTTTCTTTTTTGCCTTTTCCTAGGACTCTAACTTCTGATTTATCAAAATCAATGTCACCTATTTTTATTTTTGAAGCTTCTCCAACTCTCATTCCAGTCGAATAAATCATTTCAATTAATGCTTCATCTCTTGAATTTCTTTTAGGATGCTTTTCGATTGTTTTTATTAATGTGTTAATTTCATTTTTTGAGAAAATCTTTGGTAATTTCTTTCCTTTCTTTGGTATAGAAAGTAGGCTTGAATGATTCTCTTTTGAATAATTAAATCTTTCTAAAAATGCACAAAAAGATTTTATGGATGAGATCTTTCTGATCACGCTTGATTGTTTTATCCCTGTACTAATAATGTGAGAGAGCAAAGGTCTTAAATCTTGTTGCCTTACAGATTTAGAAGGTGATAAATTATTTTTTTTGCAATATGAAAAATATTCGATTAAATCATATAGGTAGTTTCTTATTGTGTTTTTAGATAATGATTTTGAATCTAGATAGTCAACATATTCATTGATAATAGAATTAATTTTCTTATCTTTAAATATATTTTCTAGTTTTAAAGGTATTTCTTTTCTTGTATTAATCATTAATGAATACTCTAATTAAATTTTGAAGGAATTTCTATTAATGCTTAGATGGATTTATCTAATTTTAAGGACAACAATTATGATTTGGTTTCGCCATTTCTTCTTTTAACTTAGCTAGAGCTCTTTCTCTTCTTCTTCCTCTTCCAGCCCATGCATCAATATCATATGAAATAGGGCATCTTTCTGGGTCTTGATTAGGGCATGCTAAAAAATATTTTCCATCTTTTTTTCTTCTAACTGCACGCATTAAATGATCTCCATTGTTCTTATCAGTTTCTCTTCTTATTTCATCTGAGGTTGCAACTGAAATTGGAAGATCATTTTCAGTAAAATCTTGACCTGTTCTAATATTAATCGCAGGATTTTTCTTGGAGCATAGAATAGTAGTTGGAATAAGGTTATATGGATGCATTCCTCTGGAAGATGAAGAAGAGGATAAGTCTAAGAAAGTGCTTAATGTGTCTGTATCATACGGATTCCAATCATCTTCATTAGATTTTTTTACCATACTCTCAACAGGATTAAGTAAAGATTCGTAAAAATCTTTTGTAAATTTTTGCCTATCTAGGCCTCCATTGGAAATTTTATCTAAATCATCTTCCATTTTTTTTGTGAAATCATAATTCATGAAATTATCATGAAAAAAATAACTTAATGATCCTGAAACTGCATAACCTAACGGTGATCCCCAAACAGCTCTGTTAATATTAAATACGTAAGTTCTATTAGTTATTAAACTTATGGTTGATGCGTAAGTACTTGGCCTTCCAATACCAATTTCTTCCATTTTCTTTATTAATGAAGCTTGACTATATCTCCCAGGACCTCTTGTAAATTTCTGTTCTTTCTCTATTTCTTCAAGATCTACAGCTTGATTTTCAGTTAGATCTGTCAGTTCGTCATATTTTTCATTAGATTTTATTAATTTTTTAAATCCATCAAAAACTAATTTATCTGCCTCAGATTTAAACTTGTGACCATCTTCTCCATTTGAAGAAGACGTTATTAAGGTAGTCTTTTCAGTTAGACTATTTGTCATTTGGCTTGCTACCGTACGGTTCCATATTAGTTGGTATAGTTTATATTGATATTCATTAAGAGAATTTTGCATTGATTCTGGAGTCCTTGATATAGAAGTCGGCCTAATTGCTTCATGAGCCTCCTGAGCATTTGCTACCTTGGCTGTATATGTTCTTTTCTCGAAGTATTTATCTCCATAAGAATTTATTATTTGCTTCTCAATATCTTTCATGGCTTGATTAGACAAAGTAGGAGAATCGGTTCTCATATATGTAATTAATCCTTCTTGTTCATCTATTCCTTCAAATAATTCTTGAGCATTTCTCATTGTGTTTGTAGGGCTCATACTTAATCTAGTCGAAGCATCTTGCTGAAGGCTGCTTGTAGTATATGGAGCGGATGGCTTAGAGGATCTATTGGTTACCTTTATTGATTCTATACTGAATTTTTCAGTTTTTATTTTTTCTTCTATATCTTTTGCCTCAGTTTCATTATTTATTTTAAAATCTTTTTCTGATATACCGGGCAATTTAAATAATTGCGCATCATACTTTTTAGAATTTAATGAAAATGCTGCATTTATATTCCAAAACTCTTCTGGTATAAAAGCATTAATCTCATCTTCTCTATCTGTTACTAAACCCAAAGTTGGTGATTGGACTCTTCCGGCTGAAAGCGGAGCTAATCTGAGAAAGGAATTTAATTTTTTACTAACTATGAATCCTACTAATCTATCTAGCACTCTTCTAGCAATAAATGCATCTACCATAGGCATATTTACTTTGTCAGCATCCTCCATAGATTTTTTAACAGCGGTTTCAGTAACTTCATGGAAGGTAGATCTTTTTATTTTTTCTTCTGGAATGCCGCTTTCTAATAAAATTTGTAGCACATGGTAAGAAATTCCTTCCCCTTCCCGATCTGGGTCTGATGCTAAATAAATTTGGTCAGCTTTTTTAGCCTCCTTTTTTATCTCATTAATTATTTTTACAGATCCATACACAGGTTTCCAATCGGGATTAAAATCTTGATCTACTCCGTTTATTGGCCAGCCCTCTCCTCTTTGTTCTTTGGTAGGATAATCTTTTGAAAGTTCCATTATATGGCCTTTCGTGGATAGAACTTTAGTGCCACCCAAAATTTTTGTTAAAGTCTTTGCTTTTGTAGGTGACTCAACTATTACCAAGTCTGACAATTTTTCTCCTTTTTTCAGTTGTTCCAATAAAATTTAAACTAATATGTAACTAGTTGTCATACCCCTTTAGGGGTTGACTACTGTTAGGGTTGACCAAATCATTCAAAAAAAGAATTTACACTATATTGAATTTAAAATCTAATCAATCTGTTAATTAGCTAACTTCTAATTACAAAAAAGTGGCGGAGAGAGGGGGATTCGAACCCCCGGTTCCGATATTACCGGAACACGAGCTTTCCAGGCCCGCCTATTAAGCCACTCTAGCATCTCTCCTGTCTAGGATTTTATTAGTATTATGAAAGATGTTATTCTACCTCTCTATGAATATACCTCAAGTAAATCAATTAATATCAAAAGGAATTAAGGTTATTGACCCTCAGACTACATATATTGATCAGTCTGTGAAAATAACTGGTAAAGAGATAGTGATACACCCCAATACGTTTCTAAGAGGAAATACTGAAATTAAAGATAAATGTGAAATTGGCCCAAATTCATTTTTGAGTAATGCGAGAATTGAAAAAAATGTAAAAATTACTTTCTCCAATATTGAGGATAGCCATATTGAGGAAAATTGTTCTATAGGGCCATATTCTAGGATTAGAAATAATTCTAAGATAGGTAAAAATGTCTCTATAGGAAACTTTGCTGAAATTAAATCAAGTCATATAGGGAATGATTCAAATATAAGGCATTACTCTTATATTGGAGATGCTCTTATAGGTAATAATGTAAATATAGGCGCAGGAACTATAACATGTAATTATGATGGAACGGAAAAACACCAAACAAAAATTGGAGATAATGTATTTATAGGCGCAGGAACTATGTTGATAGCTCCTATACTGATAGGAGAAGGCGCTAAGACTGGAGCAGGCTCAGTTGTCACTAAAAATGTGGATGATTTTGTGACTGTAGTTGGCAATCCAGCAAAAATATTGGATAATGCATAGACATTTATGACTGAATTAGAAGAACCTGGTCCGACGAGACCTATAAAACTTAATAAAATTAAAAGAAGTAAAAGTTATATTAACTTTTTTGGAGCGATAATTAATTGTTAACTGTAACTTTTTTCATCATTACCCTAATTTTTCTATTTATTTTTATCTTTTTAAATAGTTTTTTTAATAACATTCCTGTAAGATCTTTGGTTGTCCCAGATTCTGATGATATGGAGGAATCAGCAAAGAATGCTAAAGATATATCCAAGATATTAATTATAATTAGGTTTAGTATCTTGATTATTGCTTTAATCAATTCTTCTCTGCTGAGTGCTTTATTCATAAATTATAAATTATTTAACAGCAACTTTTTATTGTTTATTTCAAGCTTATTAATCCTATTTATATTTATTGGATTAGTTTTTATAACAACTGAATTTGCTCCAGAAAATATCCTTAGAAGATTTGCAATTTTCGCGAGATTAATAAAACCAGTTTCGATTAAAATCATTGATTCTGTTTCTCAAAACGGGAATGGGAACGGCAACACTGAAATGAATAATGAAAATTCTGATGAGATTGAAGTATTTGAGGCAGCAGGATTGTCTGTTGATCAAGAAGAAATGAAGATGATTAAGGGAATTTTGAGGATGGATATAGTTAAAGTTAGGGAAATTATGAAGCCAAGAGTCGATCTAGTTACTATTGAAGTAGACTCTGAGTTTAATGAATTGGCTGAGTTAATTTCTAATAGTGGCTATTCAAAAATTCCTGTCATAGGAGACTCTATTGATGATGTTAAAGGTATAGTTTATGCCAAAGATACCCTAAAAATTAACCTTAAAGATAACAAATCATTAAAAATTAATGAAATAGTAAGACCTGCAATATATGTCCCTGAATCACAAAATTTAGAGCAACTGTTGTCAGAATTTCAAGATAACAGAACAAGGATAGCAATTGTTATGGATGAGCATGGAGGTATATCAGGATTAGTAACTGTCACTGATCTAATAGAAGAGATAGTAGGTGAGCTTGTTGATGAATTTGATCAACCTGACCCATCTTTCTACAAGAATAATGATAATAATCTAATCGTTGATGCAAAAGTGTCTATTTCAGATTTAAATGAAGAGATTGGATCATCTATTCAAATTAATGGTTATGATACGATCGGTGGATTAGTATATAAAGAATTAGGCAAAATGCCATCAGTTGGAGATCGGGTCAATTTTGAAGGCTTGGAGATAGTAGTTCAGTCCACTATTGGCAGAAGGATTGGTAAATTAAGAATAAGAACTATTAATTAGTTAAATAATATAAGTGCTTAGTTTAGATAACATATTAGTCTTGTAGACTTTAAAAAGCATAAGGAATATATTGATCGTCTATATAAAGATAGAGCTCTTTCATCCCCTCTAGACATCCATTCTTTTATATTCTAATTAGTATTTATACGTAACGTAGTATTGATCTAATAGTTAAATGTATTTTATTTTGAATTGAGTACTGACTTTAGTTTTATTTGTATATATAACAAAAAAGAAACAACCCCAAAAAAGGGTTGTTTCTTTTTAGATTCTATTAGCTTATGTTACGGAGCTGCTTGTAACGCAGAAGCTCCACCAACAACTATCACTCCCATAACAGATCCTGCTTCAAGAGCATGAGCACCAGTAGGTAAACCTATTGTGCTAACTGCAACTGAGAATGCGCCACCAGCATTTGCTGTAGCAGATCCAATTTCAGTTCCGCCAGCTTTTAGTGTGACTTTGCTTCCTGCAGTAAAACCAGCACCAGAAATAGTAGCGGTAGTTCCTGCAACATCAGCTACAACGACTCCACCTGCAGAAGAAGAACTAGCACCTGCTGGTCCAGGAATACCTGGAGCACCTGGTGAACCATTCTTACCATCCTTGCCATTTGCACCATTTGCACCATCTGCACCATCTATTCCAGCTGCACCTTGCGGTCCACCTGCACCTTCAGGTCCTTGCGGTCCTTGGATACCTTGTGGTCCTTGTGGTCCTTGAATCCCTTGAGATCCAGTTAACCCACTACCACAGGCAACTAGGCTAATCATTGCTATTATTGATATTGTAATGAGAAGACCTTTTTTCATTTGGCCTGTCCTCCCTATCGTTTTCGTTTAAACTTTCAATATTTAATTATACCATTATCTCTCTTAAAGCTAAAAAAGAAAACAGTAATAGAAAGCCTTTTTGCTTTATTATTCTATGCAATCTTAGACTTGCCCAAACTAAGATGTCAAGTATTTTTAGGTCAAAGTTTTAATTTTTTGAAAAGATTGGTACTATTTCTAATCGCTAGCAATAGTGGTATGCTATGCAAGTTATAAATAAGTATTACTACAATTTTTTAGATATTAATCGAGAAAAGCATTAAAAACTTATAGTTTTAAAAAGTATTGCCCAAGAATTAAATTATGCAAGAATTAAAAAGTAAAATAGCTAAGAATTTTCAAAATAATAGCAATGATAATGGATCAGCGTCAGTGCAAATTGCACTATTAACTTCAAGAATTCAGGGCTTAATAGAGCACTCTAATGAGCATAAGCATGATTATTCTGGCAAGAGGGGCTTGATTTCATTGGTTGAAAAAAGAAGAAAATTATTGTCGTATCTAAGAAGAAAAGATAATGCAAAATATCAAGAAGTAATTACATCTCTTGGTCTTAGACGATAATTGAATAAGTAAGTAAGTAAAGAAGAAAGAAAAATAAATGACAAATAAATATGAGTTGGAGTTGGGTGGAAGAGTTTTCGAGTTTGAGTTCGGGAAAATAGCTAATCTAGCAGATGGTGCAGTAACAATTAAGGTAGATGACACAGTTTTATTGGTAACTGCGTGTGCAAGAGATGAAGCAATGGATGTAGACTTCCTTCCTTTAACAGTAGAAGTGCAAGAAAAATCTTATGCAGCAGGGAAAATGCCTGGTGGTTTTTTCAAAAGAGAAGGCAGGCCATCTGAGCAAGCCATACTTAATTGTAGGTTGGTTGATAGGCCTCTTAGACCTCTCTTCCCAAAAAATTATCATAATGATACTCAGGTGGTTATAACTGTTTTATCTACAGATTTAGAATTCCCCTACTCTTCATTAGGTATTTTAGGAGCATCAATGGCATTGATGGTTTCTAATATTCCATTCAATGAACCAGTTGGGGCGTGTGAAATTGGATATGTAGATGGAGAACTTGTAGTTAACCCTACATATGAACAGCTTGAATCAAGTGACTTGCAATTAACTGTTGCTGGAACTTCAGAGGCAATTATGATGGTTGAGGCAGGAGCAAATTTTGTATCTGAGGAATTATTATTAGAAGCTCTAGAGTTAGCTCAGGAAAATAACGCAAAGATGGCTGAATTACAGAAAAAAATAGCTAAAGAAATAGCTAAAGATAAAGCTGTTATTGAAGAGAGTGAGTCAGAATCTGTTATTAGTCCTGAACTAATAGAATCATCATCAAAAAAAATTAATGATTTATATGATAAAGGTCTTAGCAAATCTGATCTTTCAGAAGAAAAAAAGAAACTAATTGTTGAATTATCTGAAAAAATAGATAGTGAAGAAGATTCTGATTCGTTAATTCAGATTAAAGATGAAATCTCATCTTTAGAAAAGAATATTGTTAGGGATCGTATTATTGAGAAAGGTATCAGGCCGGATAATAGAAAGCCTGATCAGATGAGAGACCTTGAATCTGAGGTTGGAGTTTTACCTAGGGTTCATGGTTCTTCAATCTTCAGGAGAGGCGAAACCCAAGCTTTAGGTACCGTGACATTAGCTTCTCTAAGCGAGAAACAGAGATTGGATTTTTTATCTCCTATTACAGAGAAGACATTTATGTTGCACTATAACTTCCCTCCATATTCAGTAGGTGAATCAGGAAGATTTATGACAAGCAGAAGAGAGCAGGGGCATGGAGCTTTGGCAGAGAGAGCAATTAAGCCTGTCTTGCCTAGCGAAGAAGATTGGCCTTATGCGATGAGAGTAGTATCTGACGTTTTAAGTTCAAATGGATCTACATCTATGGCAACAGTGTGTGCAGGCATACTTTCATTAATGGATGGTGGAGTGCCTATTAAAGAAACTGTAGCCGGAATAGCAATGGGATTAATTTTGAACCCTGATGGCAAATATGCAATCTTAACTGACATACAAGGATTAGAAGATCACTTAGGAGATATGGATTTTAAAGTTGCTGGTTCTCGTTCTGGAGTAACAGCTCTACAGATGGATATTAAAGTTAAAGGGGTGACCCCTCAAATATTAAGTGAAGCCTTAGAGCAAGCAAAGAAAGCTAGATTAGAAATAATTGAACACATGGAATCAACTCTGCCAGAACCTAGAGAAGAAGTAAGTGAGTATGCTCCTAAAACTGTGAAAATTAATATCCCTACAGATAAAATTGGAATGGTTATAGGAAGCGGAGGATCTACAATTAAAGAAATAGTAGCGGAATTCGATGTGACTATGGACATAAATGATGATGGAGAGGTCAGAATTGGCGGAATGTCTTCAGAAAATATAGAAGGTGCAAAAAACAAAGTAGAGCAAATAGTTAAAGATGTTGAGGTAGGAGATGTGTACGATGGAAAAGTTGTGAAGCTGATGGATTTTGGTGCATTTGTGAATATATTACCTGGTAAAGATGGGTTAGTGCATATTAGCGAGATAAGCGAAGAAAGAGTAGATTCTGTCGAATCAGCCTTAGAAGAAGGTCAGGAAATTAAAGTAATTGTGAAGCGAATTGATGATCAAAGAAGAATAGATTTATCAGCTAGAGTAGATGCTTATCTTTCTGGAGAATTGTCCTTAGAAGAGGCTAGTAATTCTAATAAAAAAAGAGGCGGAGGCAATAAGTTTAGAGGTAGAGATTCTAACAGAAAAGAAATCAGGCGAGGCAGGAATAAACCCCCATCTTTGAGAAATTAAGCATTTTAATAATAGAATATTGAAATGATGAATGTACTTATAAATGGTTATCTAGGCAAAATGGGCCAAGCTGTTGTCAAAGCAATTAATGACTCAGATAAATTTAATTTGGTTTGTTGTGTAGATATAAATTCAGAAACCTCAGGTGCTAATTTTTCTAAATTAAGTGAAGTTAGAGAGGAAATTATTAGAGATACTCATTGCGTGATTGATTTTAGTAATGCTTCTGGTTTTGTGGAGGCAGCTGAATTTTCTCTAAGCAATGGAATACCATTTGTAAGTGGCTCCACTGGCTATTCCCAAGAAAATTTGGATGATATTAAGCATTTGTCAGATGAAAAGAAAGTAGGAGCTGCTCTATGTTCAAATTTTTCAACAGGAGCTATATTAATGAGTCATATTGGCTCTATTGCAGCAAAATTTTATGAATATGCTGAATTAATTGAGAGTCATCATGAAAACAAAGCCGATGCACCTAGTGGTACTTCTATATCAATTGCAGATTCAATATCTAAAGGCAATCCAGATAGATTTAAAAAGGTTGACTCTAAGATTAACAAGATTAGTAATACTAGAGGCGGTCATGGAGCAGGAGTAAATATTCATAGTGTGAGACTTCCAGGTGTAATTGCAAAACATGAATTAATATTTGGTGCAAAGGGTGAAAATTTAACTATAATTCATAATTCTTCCGACAGAGAAAGTTTTATGCCCGGAGTTCTGCTTGCTGCAGAATATGTAATTAAAAATAATGACTTCATAATGGGGCTTGAAAATATATTAGGATTATGACTAATAACAATAAATTTCCTTCATTAGCAATTGTTGGTGCAACTGGCGCAGTTGGCAAAGTTTGTTTAGATATTTTGGCAGAGAAAAATTATCCTGCAGAGAAAATTAAATTATTTGCATCTGAAAGATCTGCTGGAAAAAAAATCTCTTACAATGAAAATGACCTTATAGTTTACGAAGCAGATAAGAATTCATTTAAGGAGTCTAATGTAGTATTTATATCAGCTGATAGCGAGGTTAGTTTATATCTTGCTCCAGCTGCAGTTAATAGTGGAGCCCTAGTTATCGATGATGGATCTGCATTTAGGATGAAAAAGAATGTGCCTTTAGTCGTTCCAGAGGTTAATGAAGATGATATTGATTTTCATGAAGGAATTATTTCTATTCCTAATTGCACTACTACTCCTTTAGTTATGGCGCTTGATCAATTAAGAAAATTATCAAAGATAAGAAGAGTGCATGCCTCTACATATCAGGCAGTTTCTGGCAGCGGATCTCTTGCTGTTGCTGAATTAAGAGATCAAACTGAAAATATTCTTAATAACAAAGAGATTTCTAAATTTGTATATCCACATCAAATTGCTTTTTCTTTAATTCCTCAAGTTGATGATTTTATGGAAGATTGGTATACGAAGGAAGAACATAAAATGATTAATGAAACAAAGAAGATTCTTCATGATTATGATTTAAGTATATCTGTTACGTGTGTTAGGGTTCCAGTTTTCTATTGTCATTCTGAAGTAGTTTCGGTTGATTTTGAAGAAGATGTTGATGTTCAAGAAGTTGTAAGTTTGTTTTCTGAATCAGACGGAATCAAATTAATAGGCAATGGTAAAAATGAAAATTATCCTACACCTAGCATGGTAGAAGGTGAAGATGATATTTTCATTGGAAGAATCAGAAAAGATTTAAGTAACAATAAAGGAATAAATTTTTGGCTAGTTTCAGATAATTTAAGAAAAGGAGCTGCTTTAAATGCTATTCAAATTATGGAATCTGCTATTAAATTAGGCAAAATTCCTAATTTTGACTCATAACTTTGTTTTCAAGTCCTTGATGTTATATATTCTCTGAAAAGAAAAGATATAATTTGCAGATGATAACTGAAGATAGATTAATAACAGCCATGATTACTCCATTTCAAAAAAATGGAGATGTGGACTATGATGCAGCAAAAAATCTTGCAGTGGCACTATCAAAATCTGGAAGTGATGGAATTTTAATAGGAGGAACCACCGGAGAATCCCCGACGCTTTCTGATGAAGAAAAGTTAAAATTATTTAAAGTCGTTAAAGAGGCGGTAGGAGGTAATGCCAGAGTAATTGCAGGAACTACAGATAACAATAATTCTAAATCTATTGAGTTGTCGGTAGAAGCTCAAAAATTAGGGGTTGATGCCTTACTTTTAACAGTTCCTGCATATAATAAGCCAACCCAGCAGGGGCTAATAGATCATTTTAATAAAATTGCTGATTCAGTTAAAATACCAGGGATTTTGTATAATGTTCCAGGAAGAACATCCTTAAACATGACCGCAGAAACCACACTCACCTTATCTTCTCATCAAAATATAGTTGGGATTAAGGAGGCATCAAGTGATCTTGGTCAAATAACAAGTATTATAAGTGAGTCATCCGGCACCGATTTCAGAGTATGGAGTGGAAATGATGATGAGACATTTTCAATTATGGCTTTGGGAGGCTTTGGAGTTGTAAGTGTAGCTTCTAATATAATTGGAGTTCAGATTAAGAGAATGATTGGTTCAATTCTAGAAGGAAGTATAGAATCTGCAGCTGATCAGCATAAGAAATTGCTCCCACTTTTTCAAGGATTATTTTGGATAACAAATCCAATATTGATAAAGAGAGCTTTAAATTTATCAGGATTTGAAGTTGGTGGATTAAGATTGCCTATGAAAGATAGCGACGAGCTTAGCGAAGATTTTTCTCAAATGTTGTCTAATTACGATATAGATGTTACCAATATTTAATCAGATATTGTCTGGTCTCTTTCAGGGCCTGTCGAAATTATATCAATTTTAGTTTCCAATTGTTTTTCGAGATAATTCAGGTATTTCTTAGCATTTTCTGGTAGACGAGAATAATCTTTTATTCCAACAGTAGATTGATCCCATCCAGGCATAGTATCGTATTTGATTTTATTGCCTATGCTGTTTAAAATTTTTATTTCTTTAATTCCATCTAAAACATCAAGTTTCATAATTGCAATTTTGTTGAAGCCATTAGTCATTATGGAATGTTTTGCGGATCTTACATCAAACCAACCGCACCTTCTTTCTCTTCCAGTAGTAGTTCCAAATTCATGACCTTTTTCCAGCAAGTGTTTTGCTGCAGGATCTGATTTTTGAATTTCTGAAGGAAATGGCCCTTCTCCTACACGAGTGGCATAGGCTTTAAAAATCCCTATTGTATCTCTAATATCAGAAGGCACTAATCCAGTTCCAGTCAATGCTCCACCAATAGTTGAATTTGAGGAAGTAACGAAAGGGTAAGACCCATGATCTATGTCTAATAATGCTCCTTGTGCCCCTTCAAGCAACACATTTTCATCTTTATCTAATAAATCTCTTAATAATTTTT
>JAAZYI010000039.1 GCA_014239735.1 Dehalococcoidia bacterium | reverse complement strand
TGTTGATTTAGTTAAGATGAAAGCACAAGTATGGAAAAACGAAGCATTAGGAGCAGAGTGGGAATACAAAGAAATTCCTGATGATTTAAAAGAAATTTCTCAAAAATACAGAACTGAATTAGTTGAAACTGCAGTTGAACAGGACGAAAAACTGATGGAAGCTTATTTAAATGGTGATGAAATTAAAGAGGAAGATTTAGTAAGATGTATCAGAAAAGGAACTCTTAACTTTAGTTTTGTTCCAATTACAACAGGTTCAGCATTTAAAAATAAAGGTGTACAACCACTGCTTGATGCAACAATTAATTATTTACCAAGTCCAATTGATATCGGATCAATTAAAGGAACTAAACCTGGTACAGAAGAAGAATTAGAAATGAAATTTGAAGATACTGAACCTTTTTCTGCTTTAGCTTTTAAAGTTGCTAATGATCCATTTGTTGGTTCACTTACATTTATTAGAATTTATTCTGGAACTATTAAAACAGGTACAGCCGTTTATAATACATCAAAAGATAAAGAAGAGAGAGTTGGTAGAATGCTTTTAATGCATGCTAACTCAAGAGAAGATATTAAAGAAGCAAATGCTGGAGACATTGTAGCGTTAGCTGGCTTAAAAAATACTATTACAGGTCACACATTGTGTGATGAAAATAATCCAGTGTTACTTGAGCCAATGGAATTCCCTGAGCCAGTTATTGAAATTGCTGTTGAACCTAAAACAAAAGCTGACCAAGAAAAAATGGGTGAAGCGTTAGGTAGACTAGCAGCAGAAGATCCTTCATTTAGAGTAACATCTGATGAAGAGTCTGGACAAACAATCATCAAAGGTATGGGTGAACTGCACTTAGATATTATCGTTGATCGAATGAAAAGAGAATTTAAAGTAGAAGCTAATGTTGGAGCACCTCAAGTAGCATATAGAGAAACATTAGAAAATGCTTCTGAAGTTGAATACACGCATAAGAAACAAAGTGGTGGTGCTGGACAATTTGCAAAAGTTAAACTCCTTGTTGAACCTCAAGAACCAGGTGCGGGAAGATTAGTTGAAAGTAAAATTAAAGGCGGAGCTATACCTAAAGAATTTATTCCAGGAGTTGAAAAAGGTATCGAAACTGTTTCGGATAATGGAATTTTAGCTGGATTTCCAATGATTGATTACAAAGTAACTATTATCGATGGTTTACACCATGATGTAGACTCTAGTGTATTAGCCTTTGAGTTAGCTAGTAGAGCTTGTTTTAAAGAAGCTTGCACAAAAGGAACATTAAAACTTCTAGAACCAGTTATGAGAGTTGAAGTAGTAACTCCTGAAGACTATATGGGCGATGTAATAGGTGACCTAAATAGTAGAAGAGGCCAAATTAGCACTCAAGAACAAAGAGGTAATGCTACTGTAATTACAGCAATGGTTCCATTAGCTAACATGTTTGGTTATATTAATAATTTAAGATCAATGTCTCAAGGAAGAGCTCAATATTCTATGTTCTTTGATCATTACTCTAAAGTACCACAAAATGTACAAGACGAAGTAACTAAAAAGATTGCAGGGTAATTATGGAAAAACAAAATATTAGAATTAAACT
>JAAZYI010000038.1 GCA_014239735.1 Dehalococcoidia bacterium | reverse complement strand
TTTTTGAATCTCAAAAACATATAGACGATTTATCTAAAGAAATGTTGGATAAGGGAGTTAGAATAGGAAGGGCATTCCCTCCGTTCTATGATTGGTGTAGAATTAGCACAGGTACAAGTCAAGAAGTTGACAAGTTTATTTCTGCAATGTTAGAGGTATACAGCTAATTCTTATAAATAATATACGTCGCTTTCACTCCTGTTGCTAAATTCCATCTATTGGTGCCCACCAGTTTGCCTTGGTCATCATAGACAATAATTTCTGCTGTATTTGGGCCTGAGCTCCCTTGGTTTAGTGCAACAAAGTCTACGACGTTAAACCCACTTTTCAAGTCAAGTTTAAAACCTTTTGCTTTTTCAGTTAATAAAATTGCTTGCATAACAACCTCATCGTTTACTTGGATTTTAATTAAATCCCCATCAGGATATTCATGATCTCTTAAAACTATATTTACATACTCTCCATCATTTCTAATTTCTCCAAGAAACATGTCTACTTTAAATTGATTAACATTTTTATTAGACTCAGATTGTTTTTTATTTAATCTGGAGAGATAGAATCCATTTGAATTAATAAATCTTTCTGGTCTTTTCTTTTCAACTTTTGCATCAGGAAAGAAATTTTTTTTATTTTTTTCTTCTAATTTTTTTAAAAATGGATTCTCCTTTTTTTTAAGATTTAAAAGAGAGTTTTTTGATTTAGAATTTAATATAGAAAATGGATTTCCAGATGAACTATTAGAGTTGTCCTGAGAATAACTAACTCCAATAAACATTACTGAAAACAGTAAATAAATTAAATATTTATTATCTTGAATCAACCTAATAATTTTATACTAAGATAAACCTTTAACATGCAATTAGAAAACATCGATTGGCTAATTATTTCGGCATTTTTTATCCTTTCATTAGTTATTGGAATAATTGTTTCAAAAAAATCAGGAAAAGATGTAACGGAATTTTTTCTTTCAGGAAGAAAAATGCCTTGGTGGCTTCTTGGGATTTCAATGGTAGCGACCACTTTTTCAGCTGACACTCCTAACCTGGTAACTGATATTGTTAGAACCAATGGTGTTGCTGGAAACTGGATATGGTGGGCATTCCTATTAACGGGGATGTTAACAGTTTTTGTATATGCAAAACTTTGGAGAAGATCAGAGGTTTTAACTGATCTTGAGTTTTATGAATTAAGATATAGTGGAAAAGGAGCAGCCTTCTTGAGAGGCTTCAGAGCTTTCTATTTAGGGGCAATCTTTAATGTTCTTATTATGGCTAGCGTTTGTTTAGCAGGAATAAAAATTGGAGGAGCATTACTTGGATTAAGTCCAGTTGAAACACTTTTAATTACATGTACAATTACAGTTATATATAGTTCAATAGGAGGTTTAAGAGGGATTATTATAACAGATTTTTTCCAGTTTATATTAGCAATGGTAGCTACCTTTTGGGCTGCATATGAGATTGTGAATTTACCTCAAGTAGCAGGGCTTACCAATCTACTTAATCATCCAGACGTTATACCAAAGCTAAATTTAATTCCAGATATAGCAGATACTGATTTATTTATAGCAGTATTTATTATCCCCCTTGCAGTTCAATGGTGGGCTGTTTGGTATCCTGGAGCTGAACCAGGAGGAGGAGGGTATGTTGCGCAAAGGATGTTGTCAGCAAAGGATGAAAAAAATGCAATTTGGGCGACACTTCTTTTCAACTTTATGCATTACGCTATTAGACCGTGGCCATGGATTTTAATTGCACTGGCATCAATTGTAGTCTTCCCTGACTTAGACTCTCTTCGAGTAGCTTTTCCAAATACTATTGTAGGAAATGATTTAGCTTATCCAGCAATGATTTCATTTCTTCCTCCAGGACTTTTGGGTTTACTGGTTGCCTCACTAATTGCTGCATTTATGTCAACAATATCAACTCACTTGAATTGGGGATCATCATATCTAGTTCATGATTTCTACAGAAGATTTTTTGTAAAGGGTAAGTCAGAAACTCACTATGTGTCTATGGGTAGAGTTTTTACCGTTTTGTTAATGGTGTTTTCTGCATTTTTTGCACTTTTTCTAAACAATTCTCTTCAAGCATTTGGAATAATACTTCAAATTGGTGCAGGAACGGGTTTAATTTTTATTCTTAGATGGTTTTGGTATAGAGTAAATGTTTATAGCGAATTAACAGCTATGATAGTTTCTTTCTTGGTTGCCATTATGTTTGAATTTGTTATTCCTAATAACTTTTCTGTTGAAGAAAAACTTATCATTGGAGTTACGATCACTACAATTTCTTGGCTTATTGTAACGCTTATTACTCCACCATCAAGCATGGAAACTCTACAAAATTTTTATAAGAAAATTCAACCAGGAGGACCAGGCTGGAAAAAAGTAATAGAGGAGTCAGAAGCTAAAGGCATAAACATAACTGGAAAAAAAGAGAAATGGGATGTCCCTAGTGGTATATTGTGTATGCTATTTGGAAGCATCTCTGTTTATAGTATCCTTTTTGGAATTGGCTATTTACTTTATTCGAAAACTACTACAGGAATAATATTTATGTTAATCTCAGTAGTTTCTGTTATAGTTCTTATGAAATTCTGGAAGAGACTCTCAACTGAAGATTAGCCAAGAAGCATTCCAACAAAAGTTGCTGATAATAAAGAGACTAATGTCCCAGCAATCATTGCTTTAAAACCTAACTCAGTTAATAATTTTGATTTTCCTGGAGCAAGTATTCCAATTCCTCCAATTTGAATTCCTATAGAAGCAAAATTTGCAAAACCACACAACATAATTGTTGCCATTATAACAGACTTCTGATAGGTTAGGTGTAAAGCATTACCAACATCTTGAAGACTAGCAAGTTCTATATAGGCTACAAATTCACTAGCAGCAAGCTTAATTCCAAGTAGCTGACCCATAAGATACATATCTTCAACCGCTATTCCAATCAGCCACATAAGTGGAGCAAATAAATACCCTAAGATTAATTCAAGAGAAAAAGATTCATAATCAGTGTTTTGTTCTATCCAATTATTAAGGCCAAAGACATCAGCAATTTGATAAAAAATCCCATTTACAAGAGCGATAAGAGCAAGAAAGACAAGAAGCATAGCTCCAACATTTACAGCCATTTTTATTCCATCTCTTGTACCATTGGTAATTGCAGAGAGTAAATTCGTACCAGTAACATCTGTACTAATTTCAATATTTTTAGTAACCTCTTCAGTTTGCGGAAACATCAATTTTGAAATAACAATAGCACCTGGAGCCGCCATTACAGAGGCTATAATCAAATTTTTTGCGACCTCTA
>JAAZYI010000037.1 GCA_014239735.1 Dehalococcoidia bacterium | reverse complement strand
GCTGCTGCGTCAGGACCCATTGGTCCGCCAGTAGTCATTCCACCAGTTGGTCCGGCTGCTGCGTCAGGACCCATTGGTCCGCCAGTAGTCATTCCACCAGTTGGTCCGGCTGCTGCGTCAGGACCCATTGGTCCGCCGCCTGTAGCAGCTGGCGCAGAATCAAACATTGATCCCATTCCTGCGGCTGCAGGACCCATTGGTCCGCCTGGTATCTCATCTTGAATATCGCTTTTAAGGTTATCTGGAAGATTATCAAATAATCCTGGTGCAAATGTACCAGCAAATGATCCACCACCTGCGGCTGCAGGACCCATTGGTCCGCCACCACCTGCGGCTCCACCTTCAAATGATCCACCTGGAACAAATTCTGAAGCAGGAGGTGCAAAGAACACGTCTGCAATCTGATCACCAGATAAGGCACTAGGGTCTTCCATCACATCAAAAATATTTACACTTGATGGTGCCATTCCTGGGCCGCCTGGGCCGCCTGGAGGCATATCTTCAGATGCACCAAACATAGCCCCGAAACCACCACCTGGGCCACCTGGGCCACCTGGGCCACCTGGGCCACCAAATTCAGGTCTTGGAGCCATTCCTATCATAGGGCCTCTTTCACCTGGAGCTCCTGCAGGCATTCCTGCTGCAGTTGGGCCGCCTGGGCCAAGTGTTACATCAAAAGTTCTAGGAGCATCAGAAATTAATCCTGCGTCTTCAAATAAACCTTTAACTGATTCTGATCTAGATTCTGTAGCTGCCATAAACATATCAGCTGTATCATTAATCATATCTCTTCTATCCTGAAAGAATGCTGCGCCAGGATCAGCTACGAAATTAACTTCACTACCAAATGCAGCACCAAATTCAAAATCTGTTGCTGGGCCTTCAAAAGTCATTGCTGGGCCTACAAAGTTGGCTGCAGATGTAAATGTACCATCAGAAGATACTGCTCCTCCAAATTCTGGAGTCAAGAATGATGTAGCAGATGCTGGGCCACCTGGGCCACCTGGGCCACCTGGGCCACCAAATCCAAGAGCAATAGAAGGAGGTCCGCCAAATCCGCCTGGGCCACCAGGGCCACCAGGGCCACCTGGGCCACCAAATCCACCACCTGGACCTGCTGTTGTTGCAAAAGGATCCATATAATCATCAGGTATCTCCATGACTATTTCTTGACCTTCAACTAAGTCAGATCCGCCTCTACCAAAAACTTTAAATCCGCCTGCTGCTGGGTCAATACCAAAAGTAGGAGCAAATCCGCCTGGGCCACCTGGGCCGCCTGGGCCACCTGGGCCACCAGGGCCACCAGGGCCACCATCAGCACCAAAAGCTGCTGGGCCAAAAGCTGCTGGGCCACCTGGGCCGCCAAATGTAGTAGGGCCACCAAAAATATCTCTCGGCCCTTGCATCATTGCGGCAGTAAACATTGAAACGTCTTCTTGTGCGAAAGTAGCTGGTCCACCAGCTCCACCCATTACTGCAGGGGGAGGCATAAATCCAGCCATATTTCCATCTTCTGTAAACAATACTTTTCCTTGAATATCAGCTACAACAGAATTACCAGATGCATCCATAGTCATAACTTGAATTTTTTCTTCTAACATATCAAGTAAAGCATCATCTTGAGATGCAGCAGCAAAACATGAAGGAGATAAACATGACATCTCAGTAATAGGCTTAAATCCTGCTACACCACCGTCAGCATCTCTAAATACTTCTTGGGGTCTGAATTCATGTCCAGTCATTGCAGTCCCAGTTGCATCATAGAAAATTGCATCCTCTTGAGGTATAGCAAAACTTGCATAATCAAAACCACCTGGGCCACCTGGGCCACCTGGGCCACCTGGGCCACCTGGGCCACCTGGATCCTTCATGAATGCAACAGCGTCCATTAGGTTAAATGCTTCATCTGCACCACCAGCGGCAGCGGAAATATCAATTCCTGGGCCGCCTGATATACCTGCTTCAGCTCTCTCAAGCATTGCACTAGATTGTTCAACAAAGAAATCTTTTCCAATGATTTCTCCAGGTTTTAAACCACTAAATCCGTCAGCCCCAATACCAATGGTTGTTCCTGCGGCCATACCAACAGGCTCACCGTCCTTACCAAATACTATTGGACTAGGAATCATAAATTCTTGAAATTCTCCAGTGGTGGCGTCAATCGAAAGGAAGGGCATCTCATTCACAGACCCCAATGATCCGTCAGCATTATAACCTAATGCAGGAATTACCGGAGGTTCAGGGGCAGCACCTGCGCCTGTTTTCATTATACTTGGATCCAAAGGAATACTTCCTTTAGGGTTTCCAAATATATCATACTCAATAATAGTAGGTACTAGATTTCCATCTGGGTCAAAAGTCGACAGAGGTATTGGCGATAATCCTGCGGAAGCACCTGCAGTACCTTCAACTGGAGCCTTGGGTGCAAATGCGTTAAAGTAAGTAGTTGCAACTAACTTATCTTCACCTGTTTTGTCTCCTAGGTAAAATACATCAGGAACATCCCCATCTATTTCGTTACCTTCAACATCAGTTGCAAGCATATCGCCCATTTTCTTTCCAATAGGATTTCCGCTTGTATCAAATATTACTTGGTCAGGCTCTTTAACACCTATTTGATTACCACTTTCATCATAAAGTGGCTCTGGCATAGGAGGTAAGAATTTTTCCTGGAATGCATCCTTTGCTCCTTCAAAACCTACTTGGCCTCCAGTCACAGGATCTATTCCTGCAGTATTTTCTACTACAGTTGCTCCTTCGAAGTCACCTATTGTTTCTATCAAATCTTCCTGAAGAGCGAGCAATTCTTCTTCTGTTGCCTCACCATTAGCAACTGCCTCTTGTAACTCAGAAGCTTCAACCATCAAATCAGCAGCTGCTTCATCCACAGCTTTAAGTCCTGCTCCTTCTTGTAGCTCATCTGAAGCTTCAAGTACTTGATCAAGTGGTACTGGAAGTAGCATATCTGGATCTAATACAGACTCTTCTTCAAAAGCTTGACTAGTTATTTCCAAAGCAGCATCAATACTTCCTGAATCTTTAATAGCTTCTACTCCATCAGGTCCTGCTAAAGCTGCAACTTGAAGAATAGCAATATCTTCCTGAACTTTGTCAGACTCAAGTGCAATCTCTATAGCTTTATTTAGTATATCTTCATCAAATATTTCTGCTCCCGCCAAAGAAACTATAAAACCTACATCAGCAGCCAACATTGGGTCTGCATCAAGCATCTCTTCAGTACAAGGCTTTTCTTCACTAGCTTGAAACGCAACTCCCGGCTTAACAACCATTGCTTGTATTTCTTCTTTAACATCATTTCCATTTCCTTCTTCACCATCAAAATCATGTTCAGCTTTTTTTCTAACCATTGTCGCTGTACCTTCAAGAAGTTCAATCTTAGTGTCAACACTTACCGCTTTATTATCACCAGTACAAACTGGATCATCGGCGTGATCAGGGTTTGAGCATTCATCTAGCCCTTCTTTTAGACCAACTCTTCTTGATAATGATCCGCCAGTACCCTGAATAGTTACAGCTCCATCTGGAGTTAAGAACGCCCATGTATTTGGAGGCGATTCCGCTGGAACAACATCAAAAGCTACTCCACCATTAACAATTTTCAAGTTAACGTGCCTTTCTCCACCTTGAGAAACTCCCCCATTAATCAATTGGTAAAGAGATATATCAAGTTCTGTATTTGGCTCCATAAGAACCATGCTTCCATCTTCAAAATTTAAAACAGCAGTAGATACTGTTAGGGTCTTAACTCCCCATCCCTGCTCTATAGGCTGTGCATCAACTGCATCAATCCAGCCTTGCCCATCTTTCATATTAAACTGAATTTTACCTTCTAGAATAGAAAGTGTTAGTGGTGCCATTTCTACACTAACTTCAACACTTAGTTCTCCGGTAAGATTAGGGATCTCTTTCTTTTCTGCAGTGTCAGAATCATCTGATTTCCCAGTTTTTTGCTCGACCTTTTCTTCAACTTTATCTTTAATTACTTCCATTTTTTCTGATATCTCATCTGTTCCTCCACATGCAATTACTGCGAACAAACTAATAAAAATCAAGGCCATCTTTAAATATTTCATAGTAAATAAATTTTTCATTTTCTCGTAATTCTGATTGTTTAAATTTTGATTAAGTTAATTTTAGCATAATAGCTAAGTAATGGTTAATAATTTCAAATGTGTTTTTAACTATCAAAAATACTACAAATAATTTAGAATGACTTACGCTTAAGCGCCCCTGTAGCTCAGGGGATAGAGCAACTGCCTTCTAAGCAGTGGGTCGGGGGTTCGAATCCCTCCAGGGGCGCCATAAAATAAACATGATAATTTCAAAAAAAATAGAACAGTTCATGGATGAGAGTTCATGGATCCGAAAAATGTTTGAGGAAGGACTAAACCTCAAGGAGAAATATGGTCATAAAAATGTTTATGATTTTTCACTTGGAAACCCTATCCTGGATCCTCCTGAAGAATTTTTTAACTCTCTAAAAGAAATATCCGAGTCAAAAATTAAAGGAATACATGGATATATGCCAAATGCCGGCTTTAAAAGTACAAGATCTAAAATATCTAAAAAAATATCCGAGCAAAGTAAATCTAAATTAAATCCTAGCGATATTCTAATGACCTCAGGTGCAGCTGGAGCAATAAATGTAATCCTTCATTCTATACTTAATAAAAACGAAGAGGTTATAATTTTTAAGCCATTTTTCCCCGAATATAAATTTTATATTGATAATCACGGAGGAAAGCCTCTATTTTGTGACTTCAACGAAGATTTTACTCCCTCTCTAGATAGCTTAAAGTCTTTATTCAGTTCTAAAACTAAAGCTATAATTATAAATTCACCGAATAATCCAACTGGAATAACTTATTCAGAAAAAAAATTAAAAGATATATGCGGTCTTGTTTCAGAAGCAGAATCAAAATTTAACTCAGATATTTTTATAATCAGCGATGAGCCTTATAGATACCTAGAATATGAAAATAATAAGCAACCATTCATTTTTGACCTGCACAAAAACGGCATTATAGCATCTTCTTTTTCGAAAGATTTAAGTATAGCAGGAGAAAGAATTGGCTTCATTGCATTAGGAGAAAAACTAAAAGAAAAAGAATTAATTATTGATGCGCTGAATTTCTCAAACAGAACCCTTGGATTTGTAAACGCACCTGCTCTTGGACAAAGGCTTGTTGAAAACTCAATCAGCTCAATAGTTAATATTAATAAATATAAGGCAAAGAGAGATTATTTTTACTCTAAATTAATTAGTTACGGTTATGAAATTGTTAGGCCGTCAGGAGGTTTTTATTTGTTTCCAAAATCTCCAATAAATGACATTGAATTTACTGACCTATTAAAGAAAGAAAAAATATTAGTTGTGCCTGGCACAGGGTTTGGAGCCCCAGGATATTTTAGGATTTCATATAGTGTGGATGACTCTATAATAGAAAATTCTCTAAATGGATTTGAAAAGGCTATTAAAAATTCTAAAATTTAACATTTGATAGGTCTTTCAATCCTGAGCCTGTAATAGGAACTAAGACATTAGAATCTTTTCCAATTACTCTCTTATCTAATAATTTTTCAACTCCTGCTAATGCCGCAGCGCATGTTATTTCAGATAGAATTCCCCAATTAGCAATTTCTCTATGCCAACTTAATGTTTTATCTTCTGAAACAACTTCGCACTCTGAACTCGACCTTTTTATACAATCAACAACCTGGTTGATTCTTGGGGGGTCAGAGACAGCTATTCCTCCTGCTAAAGTCTTAGAACTAGGATTAAATTTCCAATCTAAGTTATTAAATTTGTTATATATGGGAGAAAAGCCTTCCATTTGAATACAGTGCAACTTAGGGATTCTTTTTATTAATCCTAATCCTTTTAATTCATTAAATCCCTTGTATGCGCCAATAAGAAGGGACCCATTTCCAACAGGAATAACGATATCAGTTATTTTTTCATTAAATTCTTCATAAATTTCATAAGCGAAAGATTTCATACCTTCAATAAAATAGGGATTATAATTATGAGATACATACGGAATTCCAGTTTTATTACAAAACTCCTTTGCGGCAACTGTAGAATTCTGCCTAGGTCCGGCAATATTATGCAATTCTCCCCCGAAAATTTTCACCTGATTTTTTTTATTTAATGGAGTCTGCTCAGGAACAAATATATGGCACTTCATCCCTAAATTTTTAGCATATGCTGACATAGAAGCTCCTGCATTACCAGATGAGTCTTCAACGAATTCTTTTACTCCCGACTCTTTTGCTTTGGATAAGAGCAAAGAAGTGCCTCTGTCTTTGAATGAGCCAGTTGGTGAAAAATACTCTAATTTAAATATAAAATCTCCAATTTCAGGAAATTTATCTTTAAATCGAACTACAGGCGTACTCCCCTCTCCTAAGCTTTTAATGGCCAAAGGGGAAGGCAAAACGGGAAAATTAGCATTATTTTCATAATACTTAATATCAAAACAGGAATAATCAGACTCTTCACATTTTAGTTTAAAAAAATCTGATTCAGATTCTCTTTTGCATTCTATGCATATATATTTATGATTCATAACAATATTAATTTGATATTTTAATTATGTAATAATAATCTCATTTTAGATAGCAAATTAGGAGATTAATTATGACAGAATTAGGATTATCAGGCCTTTGGTACGACAAACCAAAAAAATGGGAAATTGTGGAACTTCCAGTTCATGAACCTGCTGACGATGAAATTGTAATTCGAGTGACAGCAACAGGAATTTGTGGATCTGACCTACATGTAACTAGAGGTGATGGTATAGATGAAAATTCTCCTGAAAGAGGACCTCTCGCTATGGGTCATGAAATGACAGGTATTGTGCATAGTATGGGCAAAAAAGTGAAAACAGATTCACTAAGAAGATCCTTAAAAGAAGGTGATAGAGTAATTTTTCCTTTCTTCTTTCCTTGTATGAGTTGCTATAACTGTATTAAAGGAGAATTTGGGGCATGTAAATATAGATCAAGGATTCCTTATCAAGATTTTAAGTATTGCAATTCAGGATATTCACAATACTTTGTACTAAGATCTCCTCACTTTATTTTTCACTCTCCTAAATCATTAAGCGACGAAGCTTTGGTTTCATTAAATTGTGCATTAGCTCAAGTTGTTGAAGCATTTAATTTCGGGAAAATAAATTTTGGTGACAATGTCGTTATTCAGGGCGCTGGAGCCTTAGGTATTTATGCAACAGCAGTAGCAAGAAATATGGGTGCAAATGAAGTTATTGTGATTGACGGTCATGAATCAAGATTAAAGCTTGCAGAGAAATGTGGTGCCAGCAAAACAATTAACATTTCTCAACTTCAATCTAGCAAAGAAAGAATAGAATTTATATTTGATTACACAAATGGAATAGGTGCAGACATTGCTATTGAATTAGTAGGTTTTCCTGCAGTAGTGGAAGAAGGCTTAAAGATGGTTAGAATGAGAGGAAAATATTTGGAAATTGGAAGTATTGCCCCAAACTCATTTATTAACGTAGATACAAACTATTTAGTTTCAAATCAAATTAGAATGATGAACTTTCAGCATTACGATCCATGGATACTACCTAAATGTGTAGATTTCCTTGAAAGAACTAAATCTGAATATCCTTTAACTTCGCTGGTGTCTCACAGATTTAAATTAGAAGATATTAATGAAGCTTTTGAAAAGTCAGATTGGCTTGGAGATAAAGCAGATAAATCTATAACAAGAGCAGTAATATTACCCTGATTTAAGCCCTAAATCTTAAATTATCTCTATTGAGCTCACTTATCTTAGTGACACCCATTAACTTCATATCTCTTTCTAATTCAGATTTGTAAATATTTAATGCTTTTTCGACGCCCTTTTCACCTGCGGCAGCAAGTGCGTATAAATATAATCTTCCGCCTGAAACAGCTTTTGCCCCCATAGACAAGGCCTTTAGCATGTGAGTACCCCTATGAATGCCACCGTCAACAATAATGTCAATCTTATCTCCTACAGCATCAACAATCTCTTGTAGCTGATCAAATGATGATCTTGATCCATCAAGTTGTCTTCCACCATGATTAGAAATGATTATTCCTGTGCACCCAATATCGATAGCTTTTCTTGCATCTTCAGCACTCATAACCCCCTTTAAAGCAAAATGGCCTCCCCATTTTGATCTAAGTCTTTCAGCATCATTCCAATTCATTGATTGATCTAAGAAATTAGAAAAGTAAGAACTAATAGACATCGAGACATCAGACAATCCTTCAACATGATCTTTTATGAGTGGCAATTCAAACTTTTTTCTAAGTGCATAGTTTATCCCCCATCTAGGCTTTGTTGCATACTCAAATAAGCTTCCCAAAGTTATTTCTGGAGGAGATTTAAATCCTGTTTTTAAATCCCTTTCTCTGTTCCCCGCGACAATCGTATCAACAGTTAAAGCAAGGACATCAAATTTTGCTGCTTTAGCTTTTTCCAAAACAACATCGTTTAAACCGCTATCTTTGTGATAGTAAAATTGAAATAATTTTGGAGTATCAATCTCAGCCAACTCTTCCACAGGTATTGTAGAAAGAGTAGATATGCCGAACATAGTATTTAATTTCTTTGCAGCTTTGGCTACTGCCCTTTCACCTTCATAATGAAATAGTCTTTGAAGCGCAGTTGGAGAGCAAAAAAATGGCAAATCAAGTTTTTTTCCAAAGATTGTTGTAGACAGATCTATATTTTCGACGCCTCTTAAAACATTTGGGACAAGATCAACATCATTATATGCACTGGCATTCCTTTTGTAGGTTACTTCATCTTCTGCTGCCCCATCAATGTAATGAAAAATTGGAGACGGTATTCTTTTTTTTGCTAATTTTCTAAAGTCATAATAATTATGACAATTATCCAAAGCGTTAGTACTTTTAAATTTAAATTTTATGAAATTCATTCTTGGTGCTTATAATTAAAAGGCTTATATTAACAAAAGAGGAGAATAAATTGAATTTAAATCTTAAAAATAAAACAGCAATAATTACTGGTGGAAGCGATGGGATTGGCAAAGAAACGGCAAGAATTATGAGTGAAGAAGGTGCAAAAGTATCAATATTTGCTAGAAATTTACAAAATCTTGAAAAAACTAAATCTGAATTAGAGAAAATAACTTCAAAAGAAATAGATATCTATTCTGTTGATGTTACAGATCAAGAAGGCGTGAAAATTGCCGTTGAACAAGTCATTAAAAAGAATAATAAGGTTGATATATTAGTAAATAATGCCGGAACCTCCTCTGCCCATCCTATAATGAATATTACGAATGAGATTATGGCAGACGACATTGGCACTAAACTGTATGGAGCTATTTATATGATTCAAGGAGTTGTTCCTTCTATGAAAAAAAATGGCGGAGGCTCTATAGTAAATATTACTACCCCAGGAGGTAAGGCCTCTGGGGCTAAAACAGTTCCTACCTCAGTTTCTAGGGCTGCTGGAATATCTTTAACTAAAGCAACTGCTAATGAATTAAGTGAGTTCAACATAAGAGTAAATACAGTGTGTGTAGGACTATTTAAATCAGGTCAGCACAGAAGAAGATATGAAGAAAGAATTAAAACAGATAATAATTTAACTATCGATGAATTCTATGACGAGCTTGGAAAAAATGTACCTCTTGGTAATCGTGTAGGAGAAGCCAAAGAAGCGGCATCTTTAATAACTTATTTAAGCTCTGAAGAGGCTAGTTATATTACCGGAACAGCTATAAATATTGATGGAGGGGCCTCTCCAGTTGTTTAATTTAATTTTTCCAGTACCAAACTAATCATAAGATTAATTCCATAATCGAGGCAATTTTCGTCAAAATCAAATTTAGAATTATGATGCATTTCAGCGCCTTCTTTATGACCTCCTAGCAATGCATATACTGATGGGGCGATTTGCATAAATTCAGCCATATCATCGGCAACACTTACAGGTTTAATAGTTATTGCTGATTCTTCTCCGAATAGATTTGAAGTTAATTTTGAAACATACTGAGAAAAAGAAGGATTGTTAATTACAGGTCCTGTGCCGCTAATTAATGAAAAATTCCCTTTAGCTCCATAATTTTTAGGTAAATTTTTTGACAAACTCTCTAACTCGGAAATCAAAGTTTCTCGATTTTCTGAACTATCAGCTCTTATAGTGCCTTTAATTGTTACTTTTTCAGGAGTTATGTTTGCTGCAGTTCCGCCATCTATCATTCCAAATGATATTACAGATAAGTCAGACGGATCTGCCTTTCTGCTTACAATAGATTGGGCAGAGTTTATTAAATTAGATGCTATGAATATCGGGTCAATATTTTTATGAGGCATAGCTCCATGCCCACCTTTCCCAATAATTTCAATCTGAAAAGTATCAGCACTCACAAATACACCTGAAGGGTTTACAGCCACTCTCCCTGTTTGAATTTGGTTCCAAATATGAAACCCAAAAACAAATGAAATATCTTTAAATAAATCAGGTTTTTCCTTTATCATTATTTTTGCTCCTCCAATTTCTTCTTCTGCTGGCTGAAAAACTAACCTAACTGTTCCAGAAAATAAATTGGAATTTAAAGATAGAAATTTGGCAGTTGTAAGCAAAATTGCCATATGACCATCATGACCACATGCATGCATGTTTTCGGTCTGCGATTTAAATTTAAGGCTTGTTTCTTCATTAATGGGAAGGCCGTCCATATCCGCTCTAAGAATAATAATTTCTTTTGATTTATTTAACGATCCTTGAATATCCGCAATAATGCCTGTCTTGGCAATATCTGAATAAAATTTTACTCCTACTTTAGTTAAATAATTTTTAATGAACTCAGAAGTTTTGAACTCGTTAAATGCAATTTCAGGGATTTTATGCAGTTTCTTTCTTAATTCTTTAACCTCTAAAAAATATGAATCTTGAATGATTGAATTAGGATTAATCATATTACTTTTTTCTGTCTCATGAATTCAGCAAACTTTCCTATACCTTCTCTGTTCATTTCAGGGGTTTCATAAGCAAAGCACAATCTAGCTGAATTAGTTCCTGATTTGCCAGAGGGTGAAAATCTATCGCCAGCTAAATAGCCCACTCCTTCATCAAAACATTCTTGTTGAAGAGCTGCCATGTCAACACTTTCAGGAAAAGTAATCCAAAGGTAGCACCCTCCTTCAGGAACAGTCCAAGATACTCCTGTACCTCCAAAATTTTCACCTAAAGAGGAAACCATTGCATCTCTTTTCTCTCTAAGCAATGCTGTTATTTTTTCTTTATGCGAATCCATTTCATTCTTTAAAAAATTTTCAATCGCCAAAGAAACAAATTGACTAGGTCCTGAAGTTTTTAAATAATTTAATCTTTTCATAATTTCTATTGGTGCATTAACGTACCCCATTCTTAGTCCTGGAGCTATAAGCTTAGAAAAAGAAGCTACATGAATAACTGAACCTGTTTCATCTAGAGACTTATAGGAATCCTGACTTTCTCCTTCAAATCGTAAGTCAACATAACAATCATCTTCTAAAAGGGGTAATCCGTGTTTACTTAATATTTGAAGAACTTCTTTTCTTCTTTGGCTCGGCATTGTAGAGCCAGTTGGATTTTGAAATTCGGGTATAGAGTATAAATATTTTATATTTTTTCCTTCAGATTTGAGTTTATTAATCAGTTTGTCTAGCTCTTCAGGTATTATTCCTTTATCATCCAGTTTAGTGCCGACAATATCTGCTTTTGCTTTTTGCAGCTGATTTAAAGTACCTAAGTAAACAAATTCCTCTGTTATAACTGTATCTCCAGGATCAGTTAAATTTTGAATAACAAGATTATTTGCTTCTCCAGAGCCATGAGTTACAAGTATTTCCTCAATAGTTGTCTCAATTCCTCTGTCATTTTTTAGTTTTTCTTTAATAAATTCCCTTAGCTCTCTAGATCCAAATGAGTGGGGATAATATGCAAGATCTCTCCCTTCCCTTTCTAATCCTTTTTTAAGGCCTTCCAAAAGGCCTTCTGATGGTATTGTTTCTGGGGCCGGATATGCTACCGCAAAGTCGTATTTTGCATGAGCTGGACCAGAAATTTCCTGCTCTTCAGACTTTTCTGAATAAAAATTTTCAAAGTTAAACTTAGTTGTCATTTAATTCTCCTTAGCTAAATTAACAATTAGGATTAAATAAAATTATGAAGGGAAACAACAAAGTTTTCAAGATTTAACACTTTGTTATCAATTTACTAAATTATATACATTTTATAATTATTTTACGTTTTTAGTAATAAAAAATGCTAATTATTATGATTAAAGTCAATTATTTAAAATTGATTGATTTTTTAGTTAAATAATCTAAGAATTTCATCAAAAAAAATATCCTATAATGTGGATTAATGAAAAATCTAGATTTAAACAATGCAATCGAAGGGCCTGGTAATTCAGGTTCAGTAGATTTATTAAAAAAAACAGATGCTAGCAATTCAAGCACTGATGTAAAAAAATTTGACTATGATTTAACTCAAGATTCGGTTAAAACTTACCTATCTGAAATTGGCAAGAATTCCCTACTAAAATCTAATGAAGAAAAAAACCTTGCGATGGACCTAGAAGCTTCATATGAGTTATCTCATATGGGAGACTTAGAAGGTCTTACTACAGAAAAAATAAACTCATGGCTAAATGAATCTAAAGAAAAATTTATTGAAAGTAAAAATTCGTTGCAGATATTGTTCGATTTTAATTCCCAAAAAGTTGATGCATATAAATTAACTTTTAAAGAGTTATTTGATAGTCCCAAGCTTATAGAAGCAATTAATTCCCCTTTTTCAGAAGAATTTTCTAATTACATTGAAAAAAACAGGGGTCTAAAATTAGAAAATATTACTAATGATATAAAAAAAATATCTATTATTCTTAGATCTATACCGCAATTTTTAATAAATAAGATTGATGAAAAAAAGATTTCAAATATATCAGAAAATCAAGTTTTAGATATCAGAAATAAATTTCTAGATCTGGAATACAAAGGTCAGAATGCGATAAAAGAGCTAACTGAATCTAATTTAAGATTAGTTGTTAGTGTCGCCAAAAAGCACATAAATAGAGGCATGAATATCCTAGATCTTATACAAGAAGGGAATATTGGACTACTCAAAGCTATTAAAAAATTTGACTACAGAAGAGGGTTTAAGTTTAGCACCTACGCAACTTGGTGGATAAGGCAAGGAATAACAAGAGCCTTGGCTGACCAATCCAGAACGATCAGAATACCTGTGCATTTAGTAGAAGCCCTAAATAAGATTACAAGAGTGCAAAGACAGTTATCTCAAGAATACAACAGAGAGCCAACCATAGATGAAATTGCTAAGGAGTCAGGTTTATCAAAATCAAAAGTTGCTAATGTATTGTCTTCCTCTACTCAACCTGTTTCATTATCCACAATGATAGGAGATGATTCAGGTACTGAAATAGAAAATTTAATAGAAGATAAATCTGGAATTTCGCCGCCTGAAGCAGTCTCACAAGAAATGACAAAAGAAGAGATAGCAAAACTTCTAGAAAATTTAACCTCAAGAGAAAGATTGGTTTTGCAATTAAGATTCGGTTTATCAGATGGTAAGAATAGAACTCTTGAAGATATTGGAAAAATGCTTGGCTTGACCAGAGAAAGAATTAGACAGATTGAAAAAAAGGCTATAGCAAAATTAAGAGGCCTAGATATTGGCCACCTAAGGGAACTAATTGTTTAAGTTGAAATAAACTTCTTATACCAAATTTGAAATGTTATTACACTCCATATGCTTTGCGCTCCATATGTCTCTCGGTTTATATGCCCATTAAGCACATCTTCAGCAGCATCAAAATTTATAAATTTATCAGACCCACTTACATAATTTTTATTTATGGTTTCGTGTGCCATATCTTTTAATCCTTCTCTAAGCCATTTCGAAATAGGGCTAACCCAACCTTTTTTCGGTTTATTTAATAAAAAATCAGGAATCTCTGCAGCCATAGAATCGATAAGTATTTGCTTTCCTCTTTGCGTATTTTTAAAAGGGTACTTCCACGAACTTTTTAAATTTCTAGATAACTGAATCAATCTTTCATCAAGAAAGGGAACCCTGTTTTCTATTCCATGGGACATGCTCATTTTGTCTGCTCTCATAAGATAATCATCTACTAACCAAGAATTAATTTCTGCATTAATAAGTGAGTCAAAGATGCTATTTGAGTAATATGACTTTTTTAAATGATTATCTAAATATTCATATAACTTAGTATCATCTTTAATGTTCAGTGAAACAATTCGGCCTGATTTTATTTCGCTATTTGATGCAAATGATAGATAAAGATCTGTTAATTTTTCGTAATTTAATCTATTTTTATTCTTCAAATTCAATATTTTTCTTGGAACCATAGGGAGTGCAAGATTTCTTAAAACAGAAGGAATTTTTCTCCAGCTTTCAATCATCCTATAAGACCTATATCTATCATAACCTCCAAATATTTCGTCACCTCCTTCTCCAGAAAGTATGACTTTATTATTAATTGATGCTTTCTTCGCTAATAGATAATTTGGTAAAAGACTTGAATTAGAATTTGGCTCATCCATATGCCAAACTACATCTTCTATAGAATCAATAATTGATTGTTCTGAAATATTAATTTCAGTATGATTAGAATCAAAAAACTCAGATGATTTTCTTGCATAAATGGCATCAGAATTAAATTTTTCATTATCTTCCTCTGCAACTCTAAATAAAGATGAGTAAGTATTTATTTTTTTATCTGATATTTCACTCATTAAACTCAAAAGTAAATTTGAATCAATTCCTCCAGAAAGAAAAAGACCCACAGGCACATCAGAAATCATTTGATCTTCTAAAACTTCTTTTAATAGTTTGGGAATATAAGATTTTGCATCTTCAATATTTTCTAAATTTGGAATAGAGATTTGCTTATTTGAGACTATTCTTTTCTCTTCTCCTTTAGAGAAAATTATTGTATTACCTGGAAGAAGCCTTTTAATCCCCTGCCAGATCGTTTCTTCTCCAGTTACATACCCTAATCTAAAATAACAATTTAAAGCATTTATATTAATCTCTTTTTGGGGCATCAAAGAATATAAAGATTTCATTTCAGAAGAAAAAACTATACTACCATTTAAATAAGCATAATAAAGTGGCTTTACACCAACATTATCTCTACATAAAATTAATTCCTTTTTTAGCGAATCCCATATACCAAATGCATATATTCCGGAAATCTTGTTTAAGCAATTTAAACCATACTCTTCAAAAAGCTCTAATATTACTTCAGTATCTGTTCCTGATATAAATTTATGCTTTGACTTAATACCATCTCTTATTTTTTTGAAATTATAAATTTCTCCATTAAATACAATTGTGTATCTACCGGTAGAGCTTTTCATGGGCTGATGACCCGCGTATGACAAATCCTGAATTGATAACCTACAATGACCAAGAGTAACTCCAGGCTCTGAAAAAACACCTCTGTCATCAGGCCCTCTATGACTTGTTTTAGATATCATTTCTTCAACAAGTCTTACATTTTCTTCTGATATACCTGAAATTCCGCACATAATATAAGGATTATAGAACATTAGAGAAAATTTTATGGTTGGAAATAACTTTCTTTTAAACTATATTTAATTTATGAAAAAATTTGTTCCATATTTTTTATTATTATTTTCTATAATAAATTGCTCTTCTGCGTCTAATTCAGAAGAAAACTTCATGTCTAAATCTTCTATGTCTTCACCTGAAATTGCAGTTATGAGAGATTCTGGTCGAACCTCAATTTCTGAACTCTCACAAAGTAACATCGATAAAAAAATTCAAAAAAATGCAAATTTAAGCATAGAAGTAAAAGATATTGAAAAGTCACTAGATAAAGCAAAGCAAATCATATCCACCTTTAATGGAGAAATTATAAGTACTAGTTCAGGTGGAATGGACTTTGGGCAACCATATGCGAATATAAGACTTAGGGTTCCAAGTGAAAAATTAAATGATGCGGTTGAAGCATTAAAGAAAATTTCCTCAAAGATTCTATCTGAAAATATCTACACTAATGATGTAACTGAAGAATTTATAGACATTGAAGCTAAGCTCAATATTATGAAATCTACTGAAAAAAGATTTAACGATCTGCTCAATGAAGCTAAAAATGTTGAAGAGGTGATTCAAGTTGAAAAGGAGCTTATGAGAATAAGAGGAGAAATAGATAGCTTAGAAGGCAGGCTAGGATATCTAAGTCAAACGACTGATACATCTGAAATCAATCTTAGTATTAATGAGGAAGTTCCTATAACTGGTGAAAAGTGGAGTTTTAGTGAATCACTGTCCTCTGCCCTAAAGAACCTTTCTTCGTTTGCTAAAAGCCTTGCCAGCTTATTGATTAACTTGGTCGTATTTATACCAGTAATTATTGTCATATTGATAATTGCTATAATTATTAGAATTATTATAAAAAGAAGAAAAAGCTAAATACGCCTACCTAATTGGTAATAGAATATGCATGATTTAAATTCAGAATTCAAAAATAAAATTTGCCTTGTAACAGGAGGAAGCTCGGGCATTGGAAGAGGCGTCGCAATAGAGTTTGGGGCAGCTGGAGCAATCGTAATAGTTGCTGACATACAAGAAAAATCTAAAATCGGAAAATATCACGATACAGATATCAAAACTACCACCTCTGAAGAAATTAAAAAAAATGGTGGAAAATCTGAATTTTTTGAGTGCGACTGTTCTGATGAAAAAAATATCAATGAATTAGTTAGTCATATTGAAAATAAATATGGAAGGCTAGATATTTTAGTCAACAATGCTGGAATGCACATCCCCGGATCTATTGAAGAGATAAGAGTTGAAGAATGGGATAAGGTAGTTAATTTAAATTTTAGAGGCATATTTATACTGTCAAAAAGATCCCTAAATATGTTAAAAAAATCTAAATCAGGAAGAATAATAAATATTGCATCAATACATGCTTTTCATGGAGTAATGGGACCAGCTTATGCACCTTCTAAGTCAGCCGTGGTAAATCTTACTAAAAACATAGCAATTGCACTCGGAAAATATAATATCACTGCTAATTGCATATGTCCGGGCTATATAGAAACTCCTATACAGGATTACAATACTGAAAAAGAAATTTTGGATTACAAAAAAACCTTGCCATTAAATAGATTTGGGAGGCCATCTGATATAGCAAATGCAACATTATTTTTTGCTTCAAATAAATCTGACTGGATAACAGGAACATACCTAATCGTAGATGGAGGAGATTCGGCTTCATAATTATGAAAGTAAATTAGATTATGATATGAAATCGATAATTAAAACTAACTGTTTTTTTATAGTAATTTTGTTATTTATTGGGTGCGGATCTACAACTACTACTGTACCTGAACCTACAACTACTACTGCACCAGAAATAAGCATAAAAGTAGAGTTTAAAGAAGAAGTTAATTTATTTTTAAATTTAGATGTTCCAGAAGGTTTTGTTCTGGAAAAATTAATAGTTGAAAAATATGCAGGAGATGATGAAATAGCCTTTTTTGGAATTCAAAAAGGCGAAGCATATACCGCAGGAGATGATATTACAAAAATGATCTCATGGGGGCATTTTGGCCCTAATTCTAAGGATATTTTGTACTATTCAGATAATTTAGAATTCAAGAATAAAGTTAAAGTCACTTTAGATTCAGGTCTTTATTCAATAAGATTTGCTCAAGATAATTATAAAGATGCTAATTATCATTTAATAGGCAAATTAATTGCATTACGAAATTAGTACTTATTAACAAATAATTAACAAATTTTTCATACATTTTTTACGTATTAATACTTTTTGAGGTTATTATAAAAATTAAATAATTTATTAAAAAGGAGATAAAGTGAGCTTATTTAGTTGGATTGATGGGAGTATAAATTTTATAGCTAGTACAAAGCTGGAGCATATTGAAGATGATTATGGACCAAGGCTTAGCTATTACGACAGCACAACTACAGCTGCAATCAATAACAAGATAACAAAAAATTCGTACCTCTTCTATTTTCGTTAATCCTCATAGCCTATAGAATAGGCTAATGAAGAAGATTTTATTGCCAATTGCCTTATTGCTAATTATTTATGGGTGCAGACCAGAACCTTCTGATGGACGAGTAGATCAAGTTACTGATATTCCTAATGCATATTCAATAGAAGATTTTAAGAAATTAGGATTAAAAATAGGTGAAAAATATGACAATAAAGATTTGCCTAATTCACTTTCAGTTTATTGGGGATTTTGGAAAGATGATGATGCCGATGAAGGAAGTGCAAGATTTCAATCATTAGGTGGTTCTGTGGGAGGGATGAGAGACTTTGAAATTCGCTTCTACTCTTCGCATGATGATGCAGTGAATTATGGTTCTAGTTATGCTGAAAATGCAACTGGCTCTGATGCTGTACTAACTAAAAAAGAATCATTATGGGCAGAAGGTATAAAAAACAGAAGGACCTCTGGAGGTCCTGACGGCTCACCTCTTCCTAAATATGGAGGATATGTAATATATGGTAATTTTATTCTATTGTGTGAAGGAGTCAGCTTGGACCAATCACTACAAACTTGTAGTAATTTGATAAGAAATTTAGATCAATAAAGAATAAAAAAATATAAAATAAGGATTATGAAGAAGATTTTATTCATAACACTGATTGGTCTAATATTTGCGTGCTCAAGTGAACCTGAATTAGAAATGGATGTTAATACAACTACCGATCTTGAAGTAAAATCTCTAAAAACTATTCCGCCTACTGTTATTCCTGCTCCTACTGCTACTGCTATTCCTGCTCCTACTGCTACTGCTATTCCTGCTCCTACTGCTACTGCTATTCCTGCTCCTACTGCTACTGCTATTCCTGCTCCTGAATATAGCCTGAACTTAGAATTTACTACTAAAAAATT
>JAAZYI010000036.1 GCA_014239735.1 Dehalococcoidia bacterium | reverse complement strand
TCTGGCTCAGCTACTTCTTCTTTTGCTTCTGGCTCAGCTACTTCTTCTTTTGCTTCTGGCTCAGCTACTTCTTCTTTTGCTTCTGGCTCAGCTACTTCTTTTACAGATATTAATGATGTGTCATAGAGATGATTGCTGGCATATGGGATTAAGGCCATATGTCTAGCTCTTTTTATGGCTAAAGTTAGGTTTCTTTGGCATTTAGCACAATTACCACTTCTTTTACCTGAATCAATCTTGCCTGAATCGGAAATATACCTTTTTAAAAAACCTACTGCCTTATAATCAAAACCTCCTAATGGACAGCACCTGCCTTTATCCACTCTAGGGATAAATGACTTGTTCTTTCCTCTGACGTTATTTCTCACTTATTCCTCTTTCTGATACCTACCAGGGTAAGTCTTCTTCTTTTGATTGATCTTGAGATGATTCTTCTGATTTCTGCTGAGAATTATTGGATTGCGCAGCCTCATTATTTGGCGCAGCTTTTGATCCCATTGCCTCAGCTTCTGATTTAGTATTTAAAAACTTAACATCGTTTGCAACAACTTCAAATGACCTTCTTTGATTTCCATCTTGACCCACATATTCTCTACTTTGAAATCTACCTTCCACATAAACTTTTTGACCTTTGGTTAGATACTGATTTACATTTTCAGCAGTTCTATTAAAGCAAGACACATTAAACCATTCTGTCTCATCCTGCATTTCTTCATTCACTCTTCTTCTGTAAGTCACCGCTATACTAAAATTAGCAACAGGATTGCCTTCAGGGGTATATCTTAACTCAGGGTCTTGCCCAAGATTACCTATTAACATTATTTTATTTAAACTAGCCAACTATTTTCCTCTTTTATTTCTTTCAGGAACATCATCCATTTTATTCGGGGTAAGCAACGGTTTTTTGGAATCTACTTTAGTCAAAAGATGACGTATAATCTTATTTTCTCTTCTTATTTCATCCTCGACTTGTGAAATTTTGGAAGAATCTAATGAAAATCTAGAGAGAAAATAATTTCCTTCTTTTTGGCCCTCAATAATATGCGCTAAAGTTCTTTTGCCATAATCTTCTAGTACCCCAACAGATCCTCCAGCATCTTCTACTTGCTTTTTAAGGTTATTATTCAATTTTTCACTTAATTCATTCTCATTACTAGATCCGATTATCCACATGAGTTCGTATTCGTTCAAATTTCCCATTATTTACTATCCTTTTCCAAGTATGGGATTGTAGCGCATAATCAAAAAACTAACAATCATTATTTGTATTTAATCATAACCCGGAAAACTAAATCCTTCAGTAATATCTTTAACTCTAGATTTTAGGCTATCTAATTTCTTATTATCGTCTCTTGAGTAAATTGCTTCAGATATTATATTTCCTATTAATTGCATTTCATCATTTAACATTCCTCTAGAAGTGAGGGCAGGAGTACCAATTCTTACTCCCGATGTAATTTTTGGAGGAAGCTTATCATATGGAATCCCGTTTTTATTTACTATTATCCCAATTTTCTTTAGTGTAGTGGCTACTTCAGATCCAGTATAACCTTGCGTTGAAACATCAATAGTAAATTGGTGATTATCAGTTCCCCCAGATACTACTCGAAATCCATTTGAAATAATTACTTCAGAAAGAACCTTAGCGTTACTCACCACATTCTTTGAATATTTCTGAAAATTTATACTACTTGCTTCTTTAAAAGCAATTGCCCTACCAGCAATCATATTTAAAAATGGACCTCCTTGTATGCCAGGAAAAACAGCTTTATCAATACTCTGCTTAAATTTTTCTGAACACATTATAATTGCTCCTCTAGGGCCTCTTAGAGTCTTGTGTGTTGTTGTTGTTACGAAGTCAGAAAATGGGGTTGGATTCGGATGCATTTTGCCAGCAATTAATCCTGATATATGTGCAACATCTGAAAGAAGTAAAGCACCAACAGATTTGGCTATTTTAGAAAATCTATTAAAATCAATAATTCTTGAGTATGCACTAGCACCACAAACAATTAATTTTGGGTTAACGGATTTAGCTTGCTTCTCAACTTCATCATAATCGATCATTTCTGTCTCTCTATCAACTCCATAGAAATTAAAGTTATATATTTTCCCTGAGAAATTAACTTTTGATCCATGACTTAGATGCCCACCCTGATCAAGCCTCATAGATAGCACAGAATCATTTGAATTTAATACAGCTAAGTAAACTGCCATATTAGCTTGAGTTCCACTATGGGGTTGTACATTTACATGATCACAATTAAATAATTCTTTAGCTCTATTAATAGCTAATGTCTCAATCTCATCTGCCATCTCGCAGCCTTCATAATATCTTTTTTTAGGATAACCTTCTGCATACTTTGTGCTAAATATAGAACCGCAAGCTTTTAACACTTCTTTTGACGGATAATTTTCAGAAGCTATTAGATTTAGATCTTCTTTATGCCGAAGTGCTTCTAGATGAATTAATTTTTCAACTTCTTTATCTATCATTAGATTTATTTCCCTTTTGAGATTGAGTAATATATTTTTAGTTAATTATATTCTAAAAATAAAAAAATTAATGAATTTTTTCGATTTAAAAGCAAATATCATACCTCAGGTTGACCCAAACTGTGTGTCCCTTTCAGATTCTATTAACAAGCTAAAATTAATGAAAGAAATGAATATTAATAGAATATGTGCTGCCCCTGAATATTATGATTCAATTAATTTCAACATAAGTGACATACTTATTGAAATGCAAAAAGAATCTAGTAAGCTGGAGAAATTTCAAATACCAGAATTAACCTCAGGCATCGTTTATCCTTTAAACATAAATTTCAAAAGTTTTTCTAGCCTCAAAACAATAAATAAAACAAGGTATATTTTTTGCAGATTTCCATCCTATGACCTTAATAAAGATTTTTCTGAAAAGATTAATTCGCTAATCACTCAAAATTATATCCCAGTATTAGTCAATTTAGAGAATAGTTATTTAAATAACAGATTAAATAAAATTAAAGAATTGAAAGGATTAGGGTGCTTAGTAAGTATAGATTTACAAATTAATTGGAACAATGAATTAAGAGATTGTATAAGGAAGCTAGAAAGCAATAATTTAATTGATATTGTTACAGGGTTCTCAAAATTTGAAAATTTAAACGATTTAAACGAAATAATAAATAAATTTTCCTCAGATTCAAATATTAAAAAGGAAAAGCTTGAAAAAATTTATATGTACGAAAATCCTAATTTAATTATAGAAAGCTCTAATAAATAGGTCTATACTTTTACTTCCGTGCACCATTTCTGATACTTATTATTATTGCCCCTAACAGCTTTAAAATATATTGATTGCAATTCCTTGGTTAATGGACCAACCTCATTATTTCCTATTTTTCTATTATCCAATGAACCTACGCTTGTTATATGGGCAGCAGTACCGGTTAGGAATATTTCATCTGCTAAATATATCTCACTTCTATGAATCTTCCTGGATGACACATCAATGTTCATTTCATTTTTTGCTATTTCAAATACACAATCTCTTGTTATGCCTAATAAGCAATTCTCTGTTTCAGCAGGAGTTATTATTTCATTCCCTATAACCATAAATAAATTCTCTCCGCTCCCTTCTGACACACTTCCATCATGATTCAAAAGAATAGCTTCATCAAAACCTGCCATGATTGCTTCTGTTTTAGCTAATATACTAGTTGTATAAAGACCAGAAAGCTTCACGCCTGTTGGCATCATTGAGTCATCTGGTCTCCTCCATGATGAAGTCTGACACTTAATAGATTTTTCATTATCAATATAGTTGCCAAATGGAACAATCATTAACGTGAAGTCGCTAGCAAGTTCATGTAATTTCAAATTAGCAACTTTCTCTTCACTTTTGTAAGCAAGAGGCCTTATATAAATATCTTCCTTATATCCACATTTTTCAATTAATTCAGTAGTGATATCTATTAAATCATCGACATTATAAGGCAATTCTATATTTAATATCTTGCAACCTCTTATCATTCGGTCATAATGCTCTCTTAACCTAAATACTACAATTGCATCCTTATCTTCATTCCAATTCCCTCTAATCCCTTCAAAAACACCAGTTCCATAATGCAAAGCATGGGTCATTATCCCAACTTTTGCATCCTCAAGCGGTATAATTTCCCCTTTAAAAAATGCTAGACTTTTTCCCAAAGTACTCCTTATATGTCAAATAATTTGACTAAATTCAAATAAAAATTATATTAATTTCGAAAACTAAAACAAATTTATCATAAACTTAGAGCATGTTGAAATTTAAAAAAATATACGCAATTATTTTTTCTATTATTATTATTTCAATTATATCTTGCGGAGATAAAGATACCGTTGCTATTGATGATAAGCCAGAAGAAATTAAAAAATTTGAATATTTGGGTTATGAATTTTTCGATACTCATATAGTAATTCACGCAAAGAATTATAATCCCCAGATACATAAAGTTCAGGTTAATTCTTCAAATTATTCAGAAATAAACCAAGATGAAGATTTTAGCGAGATAACATTTAAAAATTTGGGGTATGACAAAGCAAGTTTAAAATTGGAAATTGAAGAGCAAATAATATCAAAACTCTTAGTGAATCCAAGAACTGAATACCCTCAAAGAAGCATTAATCAAATTTTTGAGATAAAAATTAATGAAACAGTTTTCATTGAAGAAACTTCAACAATTTTAACCTTGCTGGATATTGCTGAAGATTCAAGATGTCCAGACCCAGAAGATAATAATCCTGTCCTGAGTAAGAATGGAGAGCCACCTGGAAGTTGCGTACACAAACCAAAAACTTTAATTCATTTAAGAATATCATCGCCTAGATATCCTCAATTTGATGATTGGTTTTATAAACAGCAATTATCTGATTATGAATTTTTTTACGGCGGAAATAATTTCTCAGTAATTGAAATTAAACCTGATATATTAAAACTTAATCGAATAATTCTCAAAGAAGATTATTCGCTATTAATACTTTCTAGGGCTAATTAACTGTATTTCTTGCCGCCAGAAATATAAGGGTGAAGTTTATTAAATACTAACTCGCAAGTACTCATTTTAACTGTATTTCTATTACCAATTCTTATAGCTTCTCCAAGTATCTCATTAAGCTCTAGAGGTCTTTGGTTGTCTAAATCTTCTTTAAGTGAAGCATGAATCTCATCACACCTATCTCTTAATCCTTGAACTGTATTCAATTCATAATCTAAATCTAGATTTACATTAATACTTTTGGCTACTGAATTCATCTCTCTAATCATATCTTCAAGCATCATTAATAATTTTTGGTCCCCAAAAATTCTTGAGGCTGAACAGTTAGCAAAACTCATCATGGATCCAATAGCAGCAACCATAATTAATTTTCCCCAGATCGATTTTTGGATATTATCTGAGAATTCTACTTGGACTTTTTCAGAATCTAGGATGCGTTGAAGAATAGCCAAATCTTTGCTTTCTTGAACTGTCACATTTTCTTTCCCAAAAATTATTTTTGCTTCCTCTCCAAACTGATTTACTGACCCAGCACTATTCCGGACAGCATCAACATAAGTTAATCCATTCAAAATGTTAGCTTTAGGAATTTCTTTTGATAATAAATCATATGTAAAAGTTCCATTCTGAATGCAAAGTACGTAATTACTAGAATTAGACAATTTCTTTAAGTTCGGCAAAATTTCTTCAATGGAATAGGTTTTTACAGCTAGAATAATTAGATCATAAGATTCTTCTGGAGCTTCGACTACTTTCAAATTAGATTCAAATTTGCCCCAATGAGTAGACATTCTTAATCCAGATTCTTTAATTATATCTAAATGAGCACCTCTTGTTAGAAGGGAAACATCATGACCGTCTAAATTTAAAGCGCCGGCAAAATAACTTCCTACTGCTCCTCCGCCGTACAGGAGTATTTTTAGTTTTTCTTTATCAATAGACATTTTCTTCTAATTAGATATGATAATTACTGAAATACTTCTACACAAATAAATTATTAATTTCAAATTGAGACCAATAAAAATAACTCCAAATATAATTAAAAATGCTGATGGATCAGTTTTATATGAATCTGGAAACACAGAGGTTATATGCACTGCTACATTCGAAAGTAAGGTTCCAGAATGGCTTCAAGATAGCGGATGGATAACTGCTGAATATTCAATGCTGCCTGCAAGCACTAATTCTAGAGTAACAAGAGAAATAACCAGAGGTAAAAAAAATGCTAGATCTCAAGAAATACAAAGATTAATTGGTAGAGCATTAAGAGGTTCTGCTAATTTAGAAAAAATGCCTGGAATTTCTATTTATGTTGATTGTGATGTTATAAATGCTGATGGAGGAACGAGAACTGCATCAATAAATGGAGGCTACCTAGCTATTGCATTAGCATTAAAAAGTAAATATCCAGATTTATATAACCAAGGAATACTAACTCCTGTATCAGCAATAAGTGTAGGCAAGGTAGATGGTAAAATTGTCGATGATCTTGACTACATACAAGATTCAGCTGCTGAAGTTGATTTAAATATTGTGATGAATTCAGATTTTAACTTGATTGAGATTCAAGGCACTGGAGAAAAAGGCACATTTTCTAATGAAGAACTCAATCAAATGCTAGATTTAGGAAAAAAATGCATAAAAAATATTTTTGATGAACAAATTAAGGTACTAAAAAGTTAAATATGCCAGAATACATAAAAAATATATATGCTAGACAAGTTCTTGATTCCAGAGGAAATCCAACAATATATACATGCGTTGAAACAGATAAAAATACAGGGACTAGTTTTGTGCCTTCAGGGGCAAGTACTGGCTCTAGGGAGGCATTAGAATTAAGAGATTCTAACCCAGATCTTTTTAATGGCAAGAGTGTCCAAAAAGCTGTTAACAATATCAAAAACATCCTATCTCCACTATTAAATGGAATAGATATATCTAATCAAAGAGAAATTGATGAATTAATGATTAATAAAGATGGAACTGAGTCAAAAAGCTCCATAGGCGCAAATGCAATACTTGGCGTATCCATGGCATCTGCAAGAGCTGGAGCCAAATCAAAAGATTTGGAATTATTTGAATATATTAGAGAAATTCATTCACCATCTAATGACTTATTTTTACTTCCCAATCCTATGTTTAATGTTTTAAATGGAGGCTCTCACGCATTCAATTCAACAGACTTCCAAGAATTCATGGTAGTCCCTTCAGGCATTGATAATTATGAAGAGTCTTTGCTATGTGGCTTTCAAATATATAACGCATTAAAAAAAATACTAGAAAAAGAAAAATTGCCTACAACTCTAGGTGACGAAGGAGGCTTCGCACCACCAGGATTAACAAATACTGATCCCCTTGAGCTCCTAACTAAAGCAACAGAAAAAACAAACTTCAAATTAGGAGAACAAGTTAAATTTGCACTTGACGTTGCAGCTAGTGAATTTTATTCAAACAATAATTACGAATTGAAATCTGAGAATAAGTCAGTAACTTCTGAAGAAATGATAAAAATTTACGAAGAATTATCAAAAAAATATCCTATCTATAGCATTGAAGATGGATTATCAGAAGATGATTGGTCTGGATGGAAAAAAATGACCAGTAGAATTGGAGACAAATTACAGCTAGTTGGAGATGATCTTTATGTAACTCAAAAAAAGTACTTAAAAAAAGGAATAGACGAGAAATCAGGCAACTCAATACTTATCAAGCTTAATCAAGTAGGAACAGTTAGTGAAACTATAGAAACCATCAAGATTGCACAAGATAACAAATTTGAAACAATCATAAGTCATAGATCTGGAGAAACCGAAGATACATTTATTGCTGATCTAGCAGTAGGAACAAATTCTACTCAAATTAAATCTGGGGCCCCTGCTAGAGGCGAGAGAATTAACAAATATAATAGATTATTAATCATTGGTGATATCTTAAAAGTCAAGGGGTTAAATAATACTCATAAAACAAATTCTATAAGGTAATTAAATGAAAAAAATAAGAATTGGAATAAACGGATTTGGAAGAATTGGTAGGCAACTAACTAAATTAATTCTTAACAGTAACACTGTTGAATTAGTTGCTGTTAATGATCTAGCAGATTCTAAAACATCTGCTCACCTCTTTAAATATGATACAAGTTATGGAATTTTTAATGGTGATGTCGACTGCAATGATTCTGAAATAATAATTAATGGAAGCCCCATTAAAAAATTTACTGAGCGGGATCCTGCCCAAATAAATTGGACTGACCAAAAAGTTGATATTGTTGTAGAAAGCACAGGTATTTTTACTAAAAAGATCCAAGCAGAAAAACATATTTCAGGCACAGTAAAAAAGGTTATTATTTCTGCTCCTGCAACAGATGAAGATATCACAATTGTTTTAGGGGTTAATGAAAAAAATTATAACCCCAAACTTCACAATATTATTTCCAACGCATCATGTACAACAAACTGCGTAGCACCGATGGTGAAAGTGCTTAATGAAAATTTTTCAATACAGCATGCTCTTATGTCTACTATTCATTCATTTACAAATGATCAGAGTGTGCTCGATCAGCCTCACTCTGACCTAAGAAGATCAAGAACTGCTTCTGAAAATATTATCCCTACAACTACTGGAGCAGCAAAAGCAGTTGTGCAGGTTATACCAGAGATGAAAGGAAAGATAGACGGAATGGCTTATAGAGTTCCCACAGCATCAGTATCTGTTACTGACCTTACAGTTTCTTTGAATAAAAAAACCACCTCAGATGAAATAAATTCTATATTTGAATATACTTCAAAGAATGAACTTAAAGGTTTTCTGGAGTATTCAAACTTACCTTTAGTTTCTCAAGATTTTAAAGGAAATCCTCATAGTGTAATTTTTGACTCTTTATCTACTATTCAAGTTGGAGATAACTTTTTCAAAATTGTTGGTTGGTACGATAATGAATGGGGCTATGCTAATAGAACTTTTAACTTAATTGAGATGGTTTCATCTAAACTTTCTTAATTTGAGGTACAATGTAAATCTAATTAAACCAAACCTAATAATTAACAATGGCAACATCAAAACAAAAAACTGATTTAGAAAATCTAGCAAATATTAAAGATATAAATAATTCTAAAGCTCCAGATGCTGGTAGCTGGAGACTTAAAGGTGGCTTAGCCCAAATGTTAAGGGGCGGGGTAATAATGGATGTAGTAAATGCTGAGGAAGCAAAAATTGCTGAAGGGTCTGGTGCAGTAGCAGTAATGGCTTTAGAAAGAGTGCCTGCAGATATCAGAAAAGATGGAGGGGTTGCAAGAATGTCTGACCCTAAGATGATAAAGGATATTATTAAATCAGTTTCTATACCTGTTATGGCTAAGTGCAGAATAGGCCATTTAGCTGAAGCTCAAATTTTACAAGAACTAGGCGTTGATTATGCGGATGAATCTGAAGTATTGACTCCTGCTGATAATAATTTTCATATTAATAAGTGGGATTTTGAAATGCCCTTTGTTTGTGGGGCAACAGATCTGGGAGAGGCTTTGCGAAGGATTGGCGAAGGGTCAGCTATGATCAGAACAAAAGGTGAAGCAGGAACTGGAGATGTAGTTCAGGCAGTTTATCATGCAAGAACTGTATTCAGTCAGCTTAAAAAGGTTGTTTCAATGTCTAATGAAGAATTAATGACAGAAGCAAAAAATCTTGGCGCCCCATATGAATTACTAATCGAAATCAAAAGGCTAGGAAGATTGCCAGTAGTAAATTTTGCTGCAGGAGGAATTGCTACGCCTGCAGATGCAGCTCTTATGATGCAAATAGGTGTAGATGGGGTATTTGTTGGGTCAGGTATTTTCAAATCAGGAGACTCAAAGAAAAGAGCCAAGGCTATTGTTGAAGCTACAACTCATTACGATAATCCAGATATACTGGCAAAAGTATCAGAAGATATAGGAGAGCCAATGGTAGGCATAAATATTTCCTCGCTTCCATCTCAAGAAAGATTAGAAAATAGAGGGGTATAAATACTTTAGTGAAGATTGGCGTTTTAGCATTACAGGGTGATTTTTATGAACATCTCTCATGCTTCAAAAAATTAAACGTTGATACTTTTGAGGTAAGATCTAAGTCAGATATAGAAAGCATTAATGGCCTCGTGATACCAGGTGGAGAGAGCACTACTATATCCAAGCTACTTAAATCCACAAAACTTGATGCGCTGATTACCGATAAATCTTCTAAAGGAATGCCAATTTGGGGAACATGTGCTGGATTAATAATGATATCAAAAAATATAACAGAAGGTGATCCCAAGCCTCTAGGGTTACTAGATATAACTACCTCCAGAAATTATTATGGCAGGCAAATTGACAGTTTTATTGAAAATATTCAATTTAATTCTGATGAAAAATTTTTTGAGGCAGTTTTTATTAGAGCTCCTGCAATTATTAAGCTTGGTAGAAATGTAAAAACAATTGCTAGATCTAGTGATAATACACCAGTCGCCGTAAGACAAAATAATATACTAGGAACTAGCTTCCACCCCGAATTAACAAGTGACTTAAGAATACACAAGTATTTTATAGAAATGGTAGATATAATTAATTAATACAAATATGGAACATAAAACATAAATAATATGGTACAGCACTCGATTAATAACATTGAATTTGATTCTGAAAATGATTTAGATGAATTAATATCTATACTACCTATTAGAGTACAAGATTATATAAATACTCATAGAGACAAAGAGCATCTTGTTGAAATTATTTTGGATCTAGGAAAGCCTCCGGAAGTCAGGTTTCCAAATTCTCAAGAAACTATTGGTGAAGGCGAGGTTAACCATGTTGATCTTCAGTCATTAATTTCAAGAATTAGTGAATTTGGGGATGATAATAGAGCTGGAATTGAGAGAACTCTTCACAGGATATCAGTAATTAGAAATAGAAAAGGAACGCCTGTAGGTATAACTTGTAGAGTTGGAAGAGCAATAGAAGGCACTATTCAAAATATTCAAGATTTGGTGATGAGCGGAGAAAGCGTTCTTTTGCTTGGAAAACCTGGAGTAGGGAAAACGACAATGCTTAGGGAAGTGGCAAGAGTACTATCAGAAACTGCCAACAAAAGAGTTGTTATAGTAGATACATCGAATGAAATAGCCGGAGATGGGGATGTGCCTCATTCAGCAATAGGCAAATCAAGGAGAATGCAAGTGCCTTCAACAGCACTACAGCACCAAATTATGATTGAAGCTGTAGAAAATCATATGCCTGAAGTAATAATCATTGATGAAATGAGCACTGAATCAGAATCTCTGGCCGCAAGAACAATTGCTGAAAGAGGAGTGCAACTCATTGCTACAGCACACGCAAATAATTTAGAAAATGTACTCACAAATCCTACTTTATCTGATTTAGTTGGAGGCACACAAACTGTAACTTTAGGAGACATAGAAGCCAAACGAAGGAAAACCCAAAAAACTATCTTAGAAAGAAAACATGACCCGACATTCCCTATAGTTGTAGAAATTGTAGACAGAAATACTGTTTCGGTTCACAAAGATGTAGGCAAAAGAGTTGATGAAATACTAAGAGGAAAGAAAATAAATGGAGAAATAAGGTGGATAGAAAAAGGGGAATTAAAAGTAAAAAAATCTCAAAATTACACAAATGGAGAAAACAATAATTCAATGATTAAATTATATCCATTTGGAATATCAAAAGGATCTTTAGAAGCTCTCATAAAAGATAGTGGGGCTTCGATAAAAGTGATAGATAATGAATCTAATGCAAAAATATTCTTAACAACTAAATCTCATTATGCTAGAAAACCAAAGGCCTTAAAAAACGCACAAAATTTAGGAATTTCGGTACATGTATTGAGAAAAAATACAAAAGACCAATTAAAGAAATTCTTAGAAAAATACTCTGGTGGAGTTCAAAAAATCAAATCTTCTTCAGCGTTTGAAAATAATTCATCAGTTAACATTGCTCTTGAAGAAGTGCACTATGGAATAAAGCAAATATTTGATGGCGAACATAGGATAGAATTGAACACACAAAATTCATTTATCAGAAGACTTCAACACAAAGCAGCAACAAAAGAAGGAATAAGTTCTATTAGTATTGGAGAAGGGTCTAATAGAAGAGTTGTATTAGAAAAGGTTTTGTAGATATGTCTCTTTTTGTATCAATTGAAGGTTTTGATGGAGTAGGGAAAACTACTCAAGCTAATCTTTTAAATGAGCACTTATCGAAAGAAGGAATAAAATCGATTTTGGTGAGAGAGCCTGGCGGAACAATTGTAGCTGAAAAAATAAGAGAAATATTAATTACTGATTCAGAATTATCACCAATTACCGAATTACTTCTTTTTGAATCTGCCAGATCTGATTTAGTAAATAAAGTAATAAGAAAAAAATTAGAAAACAATTTTGTTGTCATAACTGACAGATATCTTGATTCAACTTTGGCATATCAAGGATACGGAAGGGATATTGATAAATCTATAGTTAACGAATTAAGTAAATTAAGTACTTCGAATCTATATCCAGATATTACTTTCTTATTAGATCTTAATGTTGAAGAAGCAAATAAAAGAGCAGGCGAAAGAAAAGATATTAATAGTAAAGACCAAATACTTAAATTTGAAAATGAAGAAAATATTTTCCACCAAAAAATTAGAAAAGGATTTTTAGAAATTGCTAAAAATAACAATGATAGGGTTAATATAATTGATGCTTCCGTAGACCAAAATGAAATTTCAAAATTAATAATTGAAAAAGTTTCAAAAAAACTTAATCTTTAATAATAATGAGACTCTCAAAATTTATTTCTACATCGGGTTACACTTCAAGAAGAAAAGCGGATAAATTAATTGAAAATGGTTTTGTAATAGTTAATAGTGAAGTATGTCGCGATTTCTCAAAAAACATAATGATCACGGATGAAGTTATAGTAGAAAGTACTTTAATTACAATGCAGCCTCCTAAATTATGGTTATTTAATAAACCTAATGGTTATTTGTGTACAACAGATGATCCAGGGGGGCGTAAGACTATATACGATCTATTACCAAATAAACTTTCAAATTTGATCTCCATAGGAAGACTTGATTTAAATAGCAACGGACTATTACTGTTAACAAATAATGGAGAATTATCAAGATATTACGAATTACCGATAAACAAAATAATGCGTAAATATCATGTAGACTTCTCAGGAACTCTTATGACAAAACAAATTAAATCTCTTGAGTCAGGAATTTTCATTAAGGGCACAAACTATGGGTCAATAAAATCTAAAACTCTAAAAAAAATACGTAATAAATTTACCCTAGAATTATCCCTGCAAGAAGGTAAAAATAGAGAAATTAGAAATATTGCTAGTCATTTTGATTGGAAAGTAATTAATCTAAAACGAATTCAGTACGGACAATATTTCTTGAGCAATATGAAAGCAGGAGAAATAAAAGAAGTAAAAATATCTGAACAAATTATACCATCAATTAAATCCCTTAAATGAAAAATTCTAATCAACTTATAAAAATTCATAGGAGCTGGTTAAATCATATTGAATGCGAATTTAGCAAAGAATATATGAACAATATTAAAAGAGAGCTCATCAAAAGAAAATCTGAAGGAAAAATTATATTTCCTCCAAATGAATTTATTTTTGATTCTTTAAATCTAACGTCATTTGAAAGTACTAAACTAGTAATTATTGGGCAAGATCCATATCATAAAAAATTCCAAGCCCATGGATTAAGTTTTTCTGTTCCAGACGGAATAAAACCGCCGCCATCTTTGTTAAATATATTTAAAGAAATAGAGCAAGATCTTAAAATAAACCTAAAAAAAACAGATGGCAACTTAACAAAATGGGCAAAACAGGGTGTGCTTTTATTAAACACAACTTTAACTGTTGAGGAAGGAGACCCTTTGTCGCACGAAAGTTTAGGGTGGAGCATATTTACAGATAAAATAATATCTACATTAAGCAGGAATAAATCTAAGTTGGTATTCTTCTTGTGGGGTTCGCATGCTAGATCTAAAATTAATCTTATTGATTCCTCTAATCATCTAATAATTGAATCAGCTCACCCTTCTCCATTATCTGCTCATAGAGGTTTCTTCGGAAGTAAACCTTTCTCTAAAGCTAATCATTTTTTTCATAAAAATAAAATACCCCCTATCAATTGGGGTTAACAATTTTTATAATCTAATTTATATGAAAAAATTTATAAGACAGATATTTATATTTTTACTTTTAATCCTAGTTGTCTTTCCTGCAGGGATAATAGCAGGGATAGCAATGTCTACCTGGCAATCTATTAGAAAAAATTAAAGATTAATATACATCTTTTTATGAATTATGCCTGCATCCAAATATTCGTTTCCAGTTTCTATATATCCTAGTTTTTTATAAAATTCTATTACATGAATTTGTGAAGAGAGTGTGACTTTTCTAATACTTTTATTGATTAAGTATTTGTGTAGATGTGACATCATAAATAATCCTACCCCTGCACCTCTGCAATCTTTTGATACGCATACTCTTTGGATTTTGGCACAATTATCATTTGGGTTCTTATCAATTATTATTCTTGCTGTTGAAATACAACCTTTATCTTTATAAACATTAAAGTGAAAAGAATCCTTGCCGATTCTCTTTAAATCATCGAATTCGTCTATTTCTTCTTCAACTGGAACTCCTTGCTCAACAACAAAAATTTCCTTTCTCAGCCCAAAAGATTTATTTAGGTCAATTTCATTTTTAACTTCAGAAAAAATAATATCCATTTTATAAACATAATTATATTTAAATATAATTATGTCATGGATAACAAAGATCAAAAAGGCATAAACAAATCTAATTCTATTGAAAAAGATATAGAAGATATAAAAATTAGAATTAATGAAGAAATTGATCCAAAAAAAATATGAATTGGAGCTAGATAATAAGTCGAAATATCAAATAGGTGTTCTTGCTGCTTTCATAGTTACTTTATTAATTATCTATTGGCTATTTAGAATATTCTAATTACAAATAATTAAATTCTGTTACTTGCTCTACATCTGCTGACAAACTTTTATGTGCTGGGCAATTTAAAGCTGAAAGTTCCAAGCTTCTTTTATTGGAATCAGGTATCTCATCATGAAAATTAATTATAATGGTCAATTTAGCCAATCTCCTAGGTTTTGCATTCATCTCTTTCTTAACAGAGCAGGTTACTTTACCTAATTCTACCCCGATCTGATCTGCAGCTATTCCCATAGTTGTTATCATGCATGTACCTACAGATACTGCCAATAAGTCAGTGGGAGCGAAAGACCTTCCTTGCCCTTTATTATCTAGAGGGGCATCCGTAATCAATTTAGTCCCTGTAGCAATATGAGTAGCTTCGGTTCTTAAACCATTCAAGTATTCTATTTCAAATTGATTATCCAAGCTGTCCTCCTTTAATAAGTTACTTACACTAGTATAAGATAATCATCATGCATATCAAATAACTTATGGTTCTCAAAAAAAATATAAAAATATATACCACTGAAAATTGTGGATACTGCAAAAAAGCTAAAACCCTGCTCAATCTTTATAATGTAGATTATGAAGAATTAGTGATAAAAAATGAAAAAGAGAGAGATAATATGACAAATCTTTCAGGAGGAAAGAGGACAGTTCCTCAAATCTTTATCAATAATTTAAATATAGGCGGATATGATGAAATATACTCTCTACATAAAAATGGAGATTTAAAAAAATTATTAATCTGAACTATTGGAAGGAAATAAAATTAGATTTTATTACAGAAAAATTCTAGGATTTTTATACCTTATATTAAGTTTAGTTTGGATTAATTATAAAGGCATATCTTCATTAGGACTTGGAGATATTTTCATAGCAGTATCATTAATAATTATAGGCATCTCGATAATGAAATATAAAAAGCAAAACAAGCCAGAACCAGAAGATAAAAATGATAACTAATTACATTAAACTTATTTATAAGAAATTTATCGAAAAAAAAATATCTTGGGTAATATTAGAATTTATATCTAAATTAACATTTGGCTTTATAGAACTTAGGATAGATAAAGTAGTTGAAAAAAAGAGAAGAGAATTAAGTAAAAAAATATCAAGAATTTTTAACTACAAAGTTCAGCAAGGCCCATTCAGAAATATGCTATTAAGCAAAAAGCAATATTGGGGCATTGGAGATCATGGAGTAAAGATATTAGGTTTGTATGAGAAAGAAATTCAAGACTTAATTGTTGAAATTCAAGAAAAGGAAGAATACAAGACTTTCGTAGATATTGGAGGGGCAGATGGTTTCTACGCAATTGGCTCTCTGGTAAACAACTTATTTAAAGAATGCATAGTATTTGAAGCTTCAAAGAAAGGGAGGGAGTCAATTTTCAATAATGCCAAATTAAATAGTGTTGAAGACATGATATCAATTCAAGGGGTTGCTACTGATAGTGCTGTCTTAAGATTATCTAGCAACATAAATCATTCTTTAATTCTTTGTGATATCGAAGGAGGAGAATTTAAATTATTTTCTAATAAATTACTGGAGGAATTATACCCTTCTAACATAATCATAGAGATTCATAGAGGGAGCAAAGAAGATGAGTTAGACTTAGAAAAGAGAGCATCCAAGCTGTTTACTATCAATAAAGTAATTCAAGCTCCTAAATCATTACACATATTTAATGAACTAAAGAATTTTAATGATAATAATAGGTCTCTTTTGTTATCAGAGGGGAGGTCTTATGTTCAAGAATGGTGGCATCTTAGCCCCAAAATGAGTAATAAAAAAAGTTAACTTATGAAGGGCAATATATTTTTTAGTTTTTAATTTTATAGAAATTAATATATGGATTAATATATAAAAATGGATATTTTCTTAAGAAGGGCAATATATTTTTTAGTTTTTCTATTAGCAGCCAGCCCTTTAATTGTTAGTGAAACATATCAACCATTTGTAATAGGAAAAGCTCTTTGGTTCAGATCAATATTATGGATTCTTATTCCTATTTTTTTAACTCAAATATTAAGAAATAAGAATTATTTACCTGATAAAAATATTGGTTTCTTAATTTTTGGCGTGTTCATATTATTTCAAATATTTTCTTCAGCTTTTGGATATGACATTATAAACAGTTTTTGGGGCGGCATGAATAGGATGTCGGGAGTAATGCAAACAATTCATTTTTTTATCTTTTCCCTGATACTATTCTCAATTTTTAGGACTTTTAAAGAATGGGTCCTGATCTTTAAAGTAATTTCATTTGTTGGGCTTATTGTTTCTTTACTTGGCATTTTGGAAGGTTTAAATTTATTTTCTTCAAATTTTCTCAACCTTCCATTTTGGTTAAAAACCTTAGACCAACCCTTTAAAGGTATAAGCTCAACTTTAGGTAATCCAGTGTATCTTTCTTGGTACTTAATGCTAAATTTGATCCTGTCTTTGGCAATATTAAGTTTAAATTATGAAAGAGATAAAAGTTTAAGAATTAATCTAACCTATAAAACAAACGTGATTTTTTATCTTAATGTAATTTTTTCATCCGCATGCATTTTAATTAATTTTTCTAGAAGCACGATTTTATCTATTGTAGTAGCTTCATTTATTTTATTTATATCCATTTCATTCAAATCAAAAAATTTTTATGTTAAGGCAATGTCTTTAGTTATTGTTTTGATTATTCTATTCTCACCAAGCGTTCTATTAATTAGTCAAAAAATTAAAAATGATGCTTATGATTTAAAACAGGAAATTGTTACTGAAAGAATCCCAAATATTATAGATTATAATTTAAAAATAACATCTACTTTGTTTCATGACCCAAATGCTCCTGTAGTTGATTATGTAGGTGGTGGGGGAGAAAGATGGCTAGTCATTAGAGGTTTAAATTATGATGATTATAATAATTTAGATTTAGAAGAAGCCATCTTAAATAATAATTATATTGGCGATAGATGCTCTAAAGATTTTCTTTTTCAGAAATGGGTTATGGGTATTGAGGGTGTATTTATAGAGTGCGTACAACTTTCAAAATTATTAAACAAAATTCCTGGAAACTTAAATTATTCAATAACACATGGCATGCACTTTGGCGATAGAAATATGGCAATAAAAGCATCCATGAACTCATGGTTAAATAATCCAGTAACTGGAACTGGGCCTCAAAATTTTAAAACTGATTATTTAAATATTCTTACTTTTGATGATTACATAAAATCTAAGGTATTATTAGATGATCCGCATAATTCTATATTAAAACTTCTCAGTGAAATTGGTCTTATTGGATTGGCATTAGGAATTATTTTTTATTCATATATTTTTACAATAAGCATTAAAAATATAAAAAATAAAAATAATCAAATCTTCTGGATTCTTATATCATTTCTATTAATATGCTATTTCTTTAATTCCTTATTGCAATATAGTTCATTTTCAAATCAATTAGTTATGAGCTTTTTAATCGCATTTATTATTAGGTCAGACGAAGGATTTAGTGAAAAAAAGATAAGGGTAAATAATAGCTTAATTAAAAATACATTTATTTTATTCGTAATTTCTATCTTAATATTAACGACAACTTTTTATTACTCAACAATGATTTATCTGTCTTCAAGTAGAATGGTTGATGGAAACTTTACTATTGAAGAATACCAAAAAAATGTAAATATTTTTCCTGCCTTATCTTCTGAGCCAAGAACAGAAATGATAGCAATTATCAACAATAAATTCACAGAATTTATAGTCGATTTAGACAATGTTTCTAAAATTGTTGATCAAGAATACGAAAAATCATTAATTTTTCACCCTAATCATTATGAATCTTTACACCAATTTGGATTATTTTATTACGAGCTATCAAAATATAACCCAAAATATATTGAAAGGCTTGAAGAAATAAATGATAAATTAAACATACTGTCTCCAGATATACAACCAACATTAGATTTAAAAATTAGAGAGGCAATAATTAAAAATGATATAGAAGAATTTAAAAAGCTTTACTTTGAATGGAAAGATAAATTATGGCATGACTCAAAAGAACTGATCATAAAAGAAGATAAGTGGGGAAAATATGACAATGGTGAAAGTTTCTATGATGAATATTATGAGTCAATAAAATAATTAATTTTTTACCTAATAATTAAATCTTCTTTGATACTTACTCCTAAGCCAGGATTATTAGGAACGTCAATTTGACCACCTCTAACCTCTAAATTTTCATTAAATATAAAAAATTTATTCTTATAACTACTTAATGGCGGATCATTTAGCATTTCACAAAAAGGAGCATTATCCCAAGTAGACAAAAGATGCATATGTGCAACAACTCCTATGTCCCCTCCTCCATGATGAGGCACGATTTCTTTATTGTAGTTTCTAGATAATTCTCCTATTTCAATTAATGGAGTTATTCCTCCTAAAACCATAGATTCTGGCTGTAAAATATCATACACATTATTTTTTGCCATATAATCAAAATCTGATAGAACCGTATTATTTTCTCCACCAGCTATCTTGGTTTTTTTCATAGCAGAAAGTTCTGATAACTCATCATAGTTAAATCTAGGCCTTGGCTCTTCAAGCCAGTAACAACCAAAATCATTCATCACATTATTCATTCTCTTAGCTCTTTCAAAATCCCATATAACTCCAGGTTGCCAAGGATAGCTAGACTGAGCCTGATTGGCATCCACTAATATTGTCAATTTGTCTTTGGTTATATCAATGATCTTCTTAACAGTGTCTATATCTTGGTCTTCGTTTTCATGATGAAGTCTTACCTTTATAGCTTTCCATCCTTCGTCAAGCATTTGTTTTGATAGATCAGCTCTTTCATCTGGATTAGACAAAACAACATAACTTGCATAAGGAATTAAAGATTCCTTTTTTCTGCCTAACATTTCAGATATAGATTTACCTTGAATTTTTCCTTTTAAATCCCACAATGCAATATCTATTCCTGCCAGCCCACTATAAGGAACATTTCTTGATCTATAAAGCATATATTTATAATGGTGCTCTACGTCATCTGGGCTTTTCCCAATAAGATATTCATTCGCATCATTTATGATAGCTTCGTCGCATCCAGGGCCAATTCCAATAACCCCATTATCTAGTTCAATTTCTGTAAAGCTATACCCACCTATTGTAGATTTATGAGATGCCCATCCAGGATTCCAAGCAGGCTCGACATCTCCAAGATATTCAACTAATTTAATTTTAGACAGCCTTACGTCTTTAATTTTCATAATTGTTAGATTAATTTACAAAGTAGCAATCCAAGAGTTGCCCCAAATATGATAGCGGCAAGATATGAAGCGATATCTTTAAAATAAAACTTAGAATCTAAATTATTTTGTTCTTTGAGTTCCATTACTTTATTCTACTATATATCTTAATTATTGATTAGAGGATTATGAAAAGTGCATGGGCTGTAGGAAATATAACTGAAGAATTCTTAAAAACTTCAAAACAATTAATAGATGATCATTGTCCAGATATATATAATGACAAAGAGTTTCCAGGTAACCTAGACGTATACAGGTCTAGGATATTTACACAAGGATATACACAAGCACTATTGGATTCTATGAAATGATGAAAAAAATAATTAAAATAAATATCACTCTTATAGTTCTTTTAATGTCTTTGTTGTCATGTGGAGGAGGCGAGCCAGAGGTTCCTATAGTTGGTAAAATAACCACAATAGATAATATATTCAATTATGAATCTCTAACTAATTCTGGATTTGAAAAAAGCAAATCTTATAAAGTTGATGATCTTCCTGAAGCAAATAGTGCATATTACGGCTGGAAAAAAGTGGGAGAAGAAGGAAGAAAAGACTTTGAAATTAGAATTTATGATTCACACCAAGATGCGGTTGAATTTGGAGAATTTTTCGCTGATGAGGCAACTGGTGAAGATGCGATAATTAGAAAAAGTGATGCGAGTTGGAAAGAAGGAATAAAAGACAGGAGGACAATATCTACTCCTACCGACGGAGGGTCAATAGGGGCTGCAATAGGAAGTAAAAGTTCTCCTAAATATGGTGATTATATTATCTACGGAAACTTAATTATTTTATGCGAAGGGTGGGATAAAGAAGAATCTATCTCAAGGTGCAGTTCGTTCGTTCAAAATTTAGAATAACTCTGAATAGTAATTAAATTATTAATTTCTATTAAAAGATTATCAAATTAATTTAAAATATTGTTTGCCAATAAAAAGGCGTCGAAAGATTCAGATAAAAATTTAGATGCTTGAATTGTGTAATGAAACCTATCATTTTTAAAAGCAAAATCGTCTTTATAAAAGTAATTACACTTTTCATTACATAAAGTATCAATCAGGTCGAAAACATATACATTATCAAATTTATCATCAATATTTTGAATTGCTTGCATTACTGATTTTCTGTCTTCAATAACATTATCAATTGAAGGATTATGACAGTTGTTATTTACAGCAATAGCCCATGACATACATTCATCTAAGTTAAATTTTGGAGTATATACATCAGGTATAAAAATAATTGAATAGTCGTCATCAAATTTTTCTACTAAACTGACTAGCTGATCTTGAAAAAAATTATATTTATCATCATCATCTATATAAATATCATTGTTCCCAATAATCGCTTTTCTATTCATATATTCAACAAATATACTAGATATAATTACTATATTATTTGTATATTGGGGTGAGATATTTTGATTTAGATTAATCGAATTTTCTATAAAGTTTTCTTTTAATTTAAAGTTTTCTTTATCTGGCAATGAAAAATCATTTATATAGTTTACATTAGGTGCAAACAATGCCCCTGTCCTAGAAGATAAAATAATATCTGATTTAATTGATGAATTTAAAAGCATAGGTGTAAATGAAAGTACCGTGCTATCACCCATTATATGAACCAAAGTATCTTCATTTTTCTCAATAAAGCAATTATTAATAATATGATTATTATCAAAATTTAAATCTTGCTCTTTGCATAATAAAATTCCATTATTATTAATATTAATTTGACTCATATCGGTATTTTTTTCATAAAAAGAATTATTTACAATTGAAAAGTTTCTTGTAGTTAAATGTTCAGACTTAGTAACTAAGTAATTAAACAGATTCCAAGAAGGCTGAATATTGATAAATAAAACGATAAACAATACAGGAACTACTGGGATTAATCTTTTTAAATAGATATCGAATCTAGTTGAATATCTTATTGGATTTTCAATGAATTTATAACTCAAAAATGATAATAACAATGATATTAAAAAGGTAAATATTATTTTTAAATAATTATTATCAATAGATAATTGCAATAAAAATAATACTGGCATATGCCAAAGGTAAATTCCAAAAGATAATTTACCCAAATATGAAAACGCACTAATATTAAAAATATGAAGTTTTTTTGAGAATGTTAAAAAATATATTAAAAAGCATGTCAAAAAAACTGTCAAAGCAATTTCATAGTTATATCTTAGACCCAGGTATGATGAAAAAATAACAAGTAGAATTAAAAATGAGAATAAAATATAGGATAAGTAATTTGAAACCTTTGAGTTAACTTTAATATTTTTTGAAATAAAATAAAAAGCAGATCCTGCCGTAATCTCCCAAAATCTAGCAATAGGAGAATAAAAACTATTTGAAAAATTAATTTGATCAGTAAAAAAAAGAAAATTTGCTAAACCTAATACAGTCAAGAGACCAAAAAACCAGGAAGCAAAATTTATAAACCTAAACTTATAAAACTTAATAATTAAGGCTAATATAATAGGAAAGACTATATAGAATTGCTGTTCAATTCCAAGTGACCAAGTATGCATTAAGGGATTTCTAACAATTTCCTGCAGATACCTGTTGGAATCCTCATTAAATATAAAAAATATGTTTGATATTCCAAATAATGAATAACCACCTGTCAAAAAAATTGTATGAATACTACTTTCAAGAATAATAGATAAAGATATTAAAGATATTAATACAACCAAGATTAATAAAGGATATATTCTCTTAATTCTCCTAACGTAAAAATTAATAATTGAAAATTTACCATTTTTTAGATAGATTTCTGACAGATTTTTTGTAATTATGAATCCTGAAATAACAAAAAAGATATCTACTCCGAGATATCCGTTAGGTAGAAGACTATTTGCGGAATGAAATACAATAACTGCAATAACTGCAAAGGCTCTTAGAACGTCTATATCAAATCTATATGAAGACATAAATTGCCCTAACACTCATTACAATTATAGGCATATACTAGATATTCTATTTAGTGTTTCCCAGTGGCTAAAATCTAAAGACCTATCCTTAACTTTGAATTCTAGTTCTATGCTAAATCCAGAAAAATTATCATGCAGACTCTGAATTTTTATATTTCCTAATTTCATTGAAAGCATATTTATATCCTCATCTTGAGTAAATTTTTCTGCTAAATCTTTCGAATTATTATTTGGCTCCCATATAATTGATTCAACTTTACCAAATACTGGAGTAGATTTTTTCCGTATAGATTTTATTTCTATTGAATCATTCTTAGAGATAATTTGATTAGATGGGATTGCAAAAAAGTACCACCATCTAGGGGGGCTATCCTTGCCTCTATCTCGTTTTATTATATTTATGTATTTAATAGGATATTCAGAATTTATATTTATAATACCCAAACTTCTTCTGTGCCAAGGATTGAACAATTTTTCTTCATTAATCCCTCTTTCAGCAAGTTCGCAATCAAGACCAATATCTAACAAATTTTGATATAAATTATCTCTTGATTTATCTCGAAATTTTTCCTTTAATCTTTTTAACATAAATTATATTTTATAAAAATTAAATAGAATATCCAAAATTTTAGAAACTGATTTTTTATGCTAATTTATAAGTATGAAGAAAAATTTATTATTACTACCACTACTACTATTATTTAGTTGTGCAAGTCCATCCAAATTAGAATCAAATAAAGTGTATTCTATTGATGATATTAAATCAGTAGGAGTAAAAATTCAGGGCAAATTTGAAACTAATTTCCCTGAATCAATAGATTCGAATTGGGCTTTCTATAAAGGAAGAGAAATTGCAGTTCTGATGTATCCATCTGCTGATCTAGCGAATACAAATGGAGAAATTGCAGCTCAACAACAAACTGAATTAATAGACGTAGTAGAAAAAAATATTGCATATGGACAAAAAGTAGAAAAAACAGCATGCAGAGGGCATGGAGATTCTGGCGGATGGACTGGCAGAGGCGGAATTAAGTTAGGAGAAAATATAAGTTCAAATTTAGGAATAGATAACACTTTTATAATAAATAAGTTAAAAATTTTCAATGACGATAAAGTTGAATATCTATCTGCACCTTCTTGCCCTAGAAGAGAGCCTCTTTATAGAGAATATAAAATTTATGGAAACATTGTTTTTCTTATTGAACCGCTGAGAACATCTGGAGAAGATACAGATAAATTCTTGCAGGACTTAATAATCAAGTTACCAAAATAAAGTTCTAGATTTTAAATTTTTCTGATATTTTTTATTTATGGACTATCTTAGAACATTAATTTTATTAACACTGTCAATATTTATAAACGCAATAGTTATTGGTTCAATTGGATTCTTCGCTACGAGCTTAATTAGAAGAACAAGTAATGAAAAGCCATTTATCTGGTGGGTAAATAATGGCAGAAAAGTTATTTTCCCATCCGCGGCAATTCTTTCTTTAATTTATTATTACACTGATTTAATATGAAATTTATGATTTATATTCTTTTTCTCTTTTATTTTTATTGAGTTCTCTTTTTCTCATTCTTATTGATTTAGGGGTTACCTCTATTAATTCATCATCATCAATAAATTCTATACATCTATCTAAAGACATTATTTTTGGGGGCCTCAATGTAACAGTTGAATCTGAACTAGCAGCTCTCATATTAGTAAGTTTTTTTTCTTTAGTTATATTTACATCAAGATCTCCAAATCTATTTCTCTCACCAATAATCATGCCTTCATAAACTTCAGTTCCTACAGAAGTAAATAATATGCCTCTGTCTGCCATCCCTAAATATGCAAAAGGAGTAACAGTACCTCCCCTATCTCCAACAAGCACCCCGCTACTTCTTTTTGGAATAGGTCCAAACCAATTTTCATAAGAATCAAATAAGGTATTCATAATACCTGCTCCTTTAGTATCAGTTAAATATTGACTCCTGAAACCTATTAAACCTCTCGCTGGAATTTTAAACTCCATCATTACTCTTCCTGACCCATTATTTTGAAGATTTGCCATAACTCCTTTTCTTTCAGAAAGTTTTTCAGTTATAGTTCCAACATTTTGCTCAGGCAAATCTAAATATACATGTTCAACCGGTTCCATTTTTTTTCCATCTTCTTCTTTTGTAATAACAACTGGTTTAGATACCATAAATTCATAACCTTCTCTCCTCATAGTCTCTATAAGGACTGCCATCTGAAGCTCTCCCCTTCCACATACTTCAAAAATATCAGGAGAATTTGTAGGTATTATTTTTAATGAAACATTTACCATAGTCTCTTTTTTAAGTCTGTTACCTAAATGCCTTGAGGTTAAATATTTACCTTCCTTGCCAGCTAAGGGGCCATTATTCACTTGAAAATACATTGATACTGTTGGTTCATCAATTTCTATTCTAGGCAATGGTTTAGGATTTTCATTGTCAGATAAAGTGTCCCCAATTACTACGCCATCTATTCCAGATATTGCAATAATGTCTCCAGCTTCTAATTTATCAACTTTAATTTTAGAAAGTCCTTTAAAAGTAAAGCAGGCTGATAGCTTTTGGTTATTTATTATTTTGCCAGATGTACAAAGGCTATACATTTTATTTAAATAGATTTCGCCATTTCCTAGTCTGCCTACCGCAATTTGACCTAAATACGGATCATAATCTAAGTTCGTAATTAAAAATTGAGTTATATTATTATCATCTACTTCTGGCCCGTCTATTTTAGAAATAATAAGATCAAAAAGGGGAACTAAATCACTTGATTCATCTGATAAATTATTTTTAGCAATTCCATCTCTTGCATTTGCATAAATTATTGGAAATTCTATTTGATCATCATTTGCGCCAAGATCTATAAATAATTCATAAACTTCATCAATCACTTCTTCGATTCTAGAGTCAGATCTATCAATTTTATTTATTACGAGAATTACAGGAAGATTTTTTTTAAGAGCTTTTTGTAAAACAAATCTAGTTTGGGGCAAAGGACCTTCACTCGAATCAACCAATAAAAGCACACCATCAACTAAATTCAAACTTCTTTCTACTTCTCCTCCAAAATCAGAGTGTCCAGGCGTATCAACAACATTTATTTTTATATCTTTATAAAATATTGCTGTATTTTTTGCGGATATAGTTATACCTCGCTCTTTCTCTAAATCCATTGAATCCATAACTCTTTCTTCAATTACTTTATGAGAATCAAAAGTTCCGCTTTGCTTTAAAAGACCATCAACTAAAGTTGTTTTTCCATGGTCAACATGAGCAATTATAGCTATATTTCTTAAATTTAATTTTCTCAATTTTTCGCTAATTTATGATTTATTGCTAAATAGGCAATGGAATTCTAACAAAAACTATCAAATATTAAACTAATAAATAGGTATTAAATATTAAGTTTTGAATAAGAAATAAAGATTTGTGGGTATATTGCCTAGAACTTGATACATTTAATTGATGAAGAAAATAGCTATAACCTTATTGATTTTATTTAATTTTGGGTGTGTAGGAAATAATTCGGAAGTATCTATAGTAGATAAAATTACGCCTTTAGATACAGTATTTAATTATGAAATGCTAAATAATACTGGTTTCAAAAATAACAAAACTTATAACGTTGATGAATTACCTAAGGCGTCTAGTGCACATTATGGATGGAAAGAAATTGGGGAAGAAGGCCCTAAAGATTTCGAAATAAGAATTTATCCATCTCACAAAGATGCCGTATCACATGGCAAACCTTATGCAGAAGAGGCTGCGGGAGAAAATGCGGTAATTAGAAAAGGCGACGCCAAATGGAAGGAAGGGATAAAAGATAGAAGAACAATGGTAGGCGGAAGCACAGGATCTTCAGGAAAAGGGGGGGGAGCACCAACTGGAAGTAAAAGTACAAATAAATACGGAGATTATATTATTTATGGCAACCTAATTATACTTTGCGAGGGGAGATCTACAGAACAATCCATGGAAAGGTGCAGTGAATTCATTATGGATCTAAATAAATGAAAAAAATCTATTGATATTTGTAAACCACCAAACCTAATTTAACTAAATCATTGTTCTATGTTGTTCTATGCTGTTTATTCTGGGCGTGGGTCAAAAGATGGGTCAAAATTTTAGATTAGCTGAATTTTCTGATAATTTAATATTGTTATGAGATTTATACTAAAATTAATAATTTTATTAACTCTTTTTGCTCTTTCTTGTTCTCAAGGTGAGCCTGAACTAGACCCTTCATCAACTTCATTAATTATTGAATCATCAGTTATTTATAGCATTGATGATTTAATAAGCGCTGGATGGAAAAAAGATAGAGAATTTGATAATTCAGAATATCCAGAAACAGTTGAAATTGCTTATGGTTTCTTTGAAAGAAAGGATATAGAAGCTTGGGTATATAAGTCTGCAGATGAAGCAAAAAAATTCGGTGTAGATTATGGAGAGCAAGCTGTAGATAAAAAACCTGGTCAGACAGACTATTTAATACCAAGGGTCAATAGGTATCATGCTTATGTAATAATCGGAAATTTAATGTTGCTCTGCGAAACTGAGATATTAGATTGCCAGAATCTCATTGAAAAACTGCCTGAATAATTGATGAGGAAAATAACTATAATATTCTTACCTATTAATTTAGGTACTATTGTTCTAGCTCTTTTCGCATATAACTTTACTGAATTACCTTATGTTTATACTTTCTATCCAATACCATTAGCTTTTCTTATTTCACTAATCCTTGTAGTCCCTAAAACTCAGAAAATAATAAGGTTCTTTATTTGGGGTTGGTTAGTTCTATACTTTATTTTTCCTATATTTGTAATTGCTCTTGCTCTTTTGGGTGTTGGCCAAGATTAACAATTAAATAAAGCGGAGCAAGAGTGCTAGCTAGATACTGCAAGCAACTCTCACTCCAATAGTAGAAGTAGCTTAATAGTACAACTTTAAGCTGACTATTGGGAAGATTAAATATCTCAGCACTCGCACTTCCACAACTTGCCACGAAATGCGCCATGTTTTTGGTTGAGTTGGGGTGAAAAATGGGTGTAAGTCGAGATTGTAGAGAGAGTTAAAAAAAAGAAATTACTTCTCAAAATAAAGAAAGTTCAGAAAAGATTATGGAGTGCAATGAACCAGTGTTTTGTAAAACAACTAGGCTAAATACAATAAGAATAGATAGCCGGAAGCCATTGAACCAACTACCGCAATAATCAAATAGAGTGCAACAAGTCGAGCTTTTGCAAGTGAATAAATTGCAATCACTGCTGGAATACTTGTAACACTACCTGCCAGCATAAAAGTCAATGCAACTGCGGGAGACATACCCAACTCTATTAAACCACTTATAAGAGGAATTGCAGCGTAGCCGTTTAGATAAGCTGGAATGCCTAAGATAACTGCAAAAGGGAGAGCATAAATATTTTCCGAACCTAGCCAACTAACTATTAAATTACTAGGCACATAAACAAGCAATAAACTTTCAAGTAAAAAAGCGAATGTGAGCCAACGTGTTAGAAAAATAGATATTGACAGCGTTTCATTGATGAATGTATGGCGTCCTTTGGAGTTCTGCCAAAACTTGTATAAAATTACGGTTTTATCTTCGCTGGAACACAAGGTGGAACAGCTGGGTTTAGCGATGTCTTTCAAAGCATCATTTAGATAACCAGCTTTGCTAAGAAGTAAAGCACTGCAACCTGCTAGTAAGCCCATCGCAATTGCTGATAGAGTTTTTATAAAGGCAAATTCACTGCCCAGCTCAGCCGTAGTTAAGATGAACATTTCTGGGTCCATAATTGGTGAAGCTATACAAAAAGCCAGCACTGGTGCGATAGGGACGCCTGCTGCTAAAAGACCTGCCACAAGTGGAATCACTCCACAAGAACAAAAAGGTGATAATGCACCAAAAACAGAAGCTACTGCAATTGCCTTTATTGGGTTACCTTGAAAAGTACTAGCAACAATTTGGTCAGCACCGCTTGCTTTTAGATACGCAGCCACTACCACCGATAGAATAACAAAAGGCGAAATACGAATCAAAGCACTAAGCGTTGAAAAAAAACTATCAATTGCCTGCGAAGGTGATATGAAACCTAGAGTTATAATAATTGCTAAAGAGATACCTACTGGAAACCCTATAAATAAAACTATTTTATTGACGAAAAGAATAAAATGTTTTTGACTTGTTTCAGTAACCATTTCCATTATTTTCTAAGCAACATTCAGTAGTCAATAGGTCAATTGCTGAATCTAATCTTTCAAAATTTACAGAACAATAAACCTCTCTACCATTTTTTGCTTGAAAAATTAATCCTGCATCTACTAATCTATTAAGATGAAAATATAATGTTGATGGAGCGATAGATAATTGTTTACCGACTTCTCCAATAATAATTCCAGAACTGCCATATTTCATAATCAATTTATATATAGAAAGTCTAGTTTTATGACCTAGTTCGGCTAATATTTTTACTAAATTAGTTTCATTCATATAATTGATTATACAGCATAAACAACTATATAACTAGAAATATAGATATATAATGAAAAATATAAAGTTTGTGAAGGATTTCGTTTTAATAATACTTTATAATGAATGGTGGGCTGAGGAAGACTCGAACTTCCGACCTCTACTTCATCAATTCATCTAAGTGTGCCCCATGATGTTTATGCTGTAAACAATTAAACCTAATTTGTTAAAGACAAAGTCTTTATCAGTTTGGGTCAACGTTTGGGTCAACATTAGAACCAAAAGTTAGTTTGGTAATTTTCAAATATAAAAAAATTATCTATCTATGTAGTGTTTTTCAAATGAGAATTCTTCAAGATTAAAATCAGATTTTCCTTTTTCAAGTAAGTCTGCAGATATTTCACCGATTACGGAAGAAAATTTAAATCCATGACCTGAACATGGGCTTAAAATAAGGGCATTATCGTGATCAGGATGGAAATCAATCAGAAAGTCTCTAGTGGGAGTATTAGTGTAAAGACATGTTTTTGATTCAAGCACATTACCAGGTAATCCGTTAAAAAATCTACTAAACAGATTCTCAATATCGTCTCTCTCTTGCAAATGCACTTCTCTGTCTGCATTATTAACGGTAGATATTTTCCCCTCGTGGTGCCTAGCAATTTTAAATCCTTTTCCGAAATTCTGTATGCAGTAGAAGTTTCTTGCTGGCTCTCCGTACTCAATGCTTACTACTGGTAGATTTTCTGGAGAGAATTTTTCATCATTACCAACATCTAAAAAGAAAAATACCTGTCGTTCCACTTCAAAGTTGAGTTTTGGAAGAGTCAACAATTCAGTAAGCCATGCACCTGCTGATACTACAACTGCATCAGCAGAAAAAGTATTTTTATCTGTTTTCACTTCTACAGTGCTCGAAAAATCAATCTTCAATACTCTTTCATCGGTAAATAATTTTGCTCCTGCAATTTGAGCTTTAGCCAAATGTGTTTCTATAGCTCTTTCAGCGTGAACAACACCAGACTCTTTATCCAAAAGTCCTATCATGTCATCTTCAGGTTTTATTACACCGTACACATCAGAAATATCTGCAGAAGACAATAATTCGTGCTTTATACCGAAAGATTCAATTCCCTTAAGAGAATTTTTAAAAGAACCTTCCTTATTGGGTCTTACTGAAAGTACTCCTGTTTCTGAAAAAATTTCAATTCCTGATTCATTAGAAAGTTCCTTCCATAACTCTCGAGCCCTCAACACCAAGGGAACATAGTACATCCCTTCAGCATAACCAAGCCTTAAAATTCTAGTATCTCCATGTGACGAACCAAAGGCATGGGGAGGTGAAAATTGATCTATTCCAACAACTTCAATACCTCTTTTTGCGAGGTGGTAGCTTACAGAACTTCCCATTGCTCCTAGCCCTATTACTATCACTTTCATTTAAACATCTCTAACTCATCAGGGTTTTGAAATCAAACTTAGTTTGAGGAAACCCAACTTTTACATTAATTAATCCTTATCAGATTTCACTTCTTAAAGTTTGCAGCCTCTTCTGATCCTCCTGTAGCACTACCCTTGGAGTATGAATGCGCTCCCATTCCTGCCAAGTCGCCATTTTCAACAATAAGATATTCATTTCTTATAGGATTTCCATCAAAAAAACATTCAAGAATTTCTCTGACACCAGCTGCATATCTTGATTGAGCAGATAATGATGTTCCGCTAGTATGAGGGGTCATTCCGTGATTTGGCATTTTTCTCCAAATGTGATCATTGGGAGCAGGTTGAGGAAACCAAACATCTCCTGCATAACCGCTTATATGACCTGATTCTAATGCCTTAGCCATAGCCTCTCTATTAACGATTTTTCCTCTTGCTGTATTAATTACATATGCTCCTTTTTTACATTTGCTAATCAGCTCTTCATCAAAAAGATTTTCAGTTTCTGAGTGTAAAGGACAACTAATGTTTATAACGTCACACACAGAAACTAAAGATTCAACAGTTTCATGGTATGTTAAGTTCAATTCTTTTTCTTTTTCTATAGGTAATCTATGCCGATCGTTATAATGGAGGTGAACATCAAAAGGGTACATTTTTCTTAATACATCATAGCCAATTCTTCCTGCTGCTACAGTACCAACGTTCATACCTTCGACATCATAAGATCTTTTTACTGCATCTGCTATATGCCAACCACCATCATTAACTATTTTGTGTTGGTTATGATAATCCCTAACCATAGCGAGGATCATCATTACAATATGTTCAGATACTGATCTTGAATTACAATAAGTAACTTCTACTACATCAACTTTGTTGTCAATAGCTGCTTGTAGATCAACATGATCAGATCCTATTCCAGCAGTTATTGCCATTTTTAAGTTTTTTGCAGATTCAATTCTTTCTCTTGTTAGGTAATAAGGCCAAAAAGGTTGAGAAATAACTATGTCTGAATCTATTAGTTCTTTATCTGCCACACATCCTTTAGCATCTTTATCAGATGTTACAATTAAACTATGTCCATTTTTTTCTAAAAATTTTCTTAGACCCAACTCACCTGAAACACAACCTAAAAGTTCACCAGGGGTAAAATCTATAGCCTTTGGATTTGGTAATGACATGCCATCAGGATATTTGTCTAAATGAGGAAGATCATTCATCGGATATGATTTAGGCATACCGTCAACTGGATCATCGTATAAAATGCATAATATTTTCATAATAATTCCTAAATTTTTTTATATATATATATTAATTAAATAAAAAATCTTTATTAAAAACAAGTTATTTTTTGAGTTTTTCAAGCTGTCTTTCTCGGATGGTGTCAAAAGTGGTGTCAAAATTTTATCCTTAGGGATTTTCTGATATTTTATTGGTATGAAAAAATTAATCATTACCTTATTTATGCTATTTATTTTTGGATGTACTACAGAAGCACCTGTCGTGGAAAATATAGAAGTACTTGCGGTGGAAAATAAAAAAAAACCTGAAGAAAAAATGATCGGTGTTGCGAGAAGTTATGAAGATGAGGCTCAGACAATAAAAGAAAATAAAATCATTGATCAGCCCAAAAAAATCATTACTAATACCAATGGCCCACAATATGAAGTAGCAAGAGATAAAGATATTAATTTTGATTTAAATGTTCTTGAGATTAAGGAAATAACTATGCCTGCATCTATTACCTATGGGCCTGACGGTAGATTATATGTGGGGCAACTTGATGGTTCAATAGTTGCTTTCACACAGCCTTCATTAGGTTCAATTAGTCCAGAATATATTGTAGGGCCTGGGACTTTTGAACAAATTTTAGGTCTAGCTTTCAATCAAAATGAACCCTCTGGACTTATAACTTTGTATGTTTCTCATTCAAGATTGCATACAAAGACTGAAGATCCACCCTTTCAAGGAAAAATTTCAAAGATAGAAGAGCCAGAATTTGACCCTGAAACAGTAATATCTGGTCTTCCTGTGCAAACTGGAGACCACGCCAACAACGGTATAGCGTTCGATCAAAAAGGAAGATTATTTATAGCACAAGGCGGGAGTACTAATGCTGGACTACCTATTGCACCACTTGATAGAGACGAGACACCTCTTTCAGGAGCAATACTTGTTGCTGATTTAAGTGATCCAAATTTTGATGGTGAAATAAAATATAATACAGAGAGAGCGACTCATCAAACAAATAAAATTTCTGGAGACGTAAAAGTTTTTGCTTCTGGATTTAGAAATCCATTTGATTTGGTGATTCATTCAAATGGTAAAATATATTCCACTGATAATGGACCTAGTAAATATTTTCGAGGAGAATCTATTTCATGCTTTGAAGATAGTTCTATGGGTGTTGATGGCCCAGATGAATTAAACTTGGTTGAAGAGGGTTATTATTATGGGCACCCTAATAGAAATCGTGGAAGATTTAACAAAGATGAATGTACTTATTATTCTGGAGACAGTTCCTCTAAAGAAATTATGCAGCCAATAGCATTATTAGGTAATTTTCTATCTGCAAATGGAATTGGAGAATACTATTCAGATGTTTTTGATGGCAAGATGATTGGTGATCTTGTATATGTTGATTTCAAAAACGGTGAAGTTTGGCGAGTAGAACTTTCAAGCGATGGTCAGAGAGTAGAGGCGATATCTAGTTTATATGAAAAGGTAGCAACTGGAGCTGTGGATTTAGCATTAACACCTGATGGAGCTATATATGTAACTCATGTAGGAGGAGCTATATATTATCTTTCTCCAATGAAATAATTAAGCAATAACACAATAAGAAAATAAAATATGAAAGCAATCATACAAAAAGAATATGGCAATAAGAATTAAACTTCCAAAATTCATTAAAGAGAGTGTATGTGCAATATTTGTTGCCTTGGTTATTTTAATGCTATCTGCTTGTTCTTCTAAGAACTATGATCCAAATATTATTACTAATGGAGAATTGCTATATGTTGAAAATTGCCTCAGTTGTCATGGCGTAAATCTTCAAGGGCAGCAAAATTGGTTAAATGCTCTTGATGAAGATGGTCATCGACTTGCTCCACCACTTAACGGAAGCGGGCATACTTGGCATCATCCTCCAGAAATGCTTTCTGAAATAATCAAATATGGTTTAAAGTCTATTGATTCTAAATATGAGGGTAAAATGGTTGGAAATGAAAATTTAACTGATGAAGAAATTTTATCTATACTAGAATATATAAAGAGTGTTTGGCCAGAAAACCTGAAAAAAGAATACGAAACAAATCATGAATAACTCAGTACCCACACTACAATCCTTAATATGATTTAATATCTTTTAACATTTCTGTTGGGGTAGAGAATGGGGTATAAATTTCAGTCATTATGTAAATAATTACACGTATTTTTACAACTGATACTATATATTTCATAGGTTTTATGAGCACGATTAACTTGAAAATAATAAATATCTCTTGGGTTTTATTAAATGATGTCCAGGAAAATCTTACTTTTGATGAAAAAACTTTTTCTAAACATAAGGAAAGGCTTATTGAGCAAGAACTAGGTAATGCAAATTACCTTATAGCCTTACTGAACGAACTTCCTGTGGGTCATGCTTTCATAAAGTGGAAAGGCTCTGAGCAACCTATTATAAAAAATAAATTGCAACGATGTCCGCATATTGAAGATATATTTGTATCTCCACCAAACAGGAATAGAAAAATTGGAGAAAAGTTGATAAAAAAATGTATTTATTTAGCTAAGGAGAAAAAATTTAACCAAATTGGCTTGGGGGTAGAAGAATCTAACAAGAAGGCAAAAGGTCTTTATAGTAGGTTTAATTTTATTGAAGCAGATATTAACTCTTACCAAGATGTATGGACTGGCGAAGATAGGGAAGGTAACAAGACAGGGCCATTTTCATCTTTAGTAAAATATTTTATATGCAAAATAAATTAAATACATTCTCTAAAATTTCTTATTACATAAGATATAAAACTGGATTTGAGTCATTTTCATCAAAAGAGTATAGGTATTTTTGGTTGGCGGCCGCTTTTTCTAATATAGGCATTTGGTGCCTAAGCTACGCTAGAATTTGGCTTATGCATGATATGACCGGATCAACAAAAATGGTAGGGATGGTAGGATTTTTTACTCTCTCTCCTGTTTTAATACTTTCGGTTTTTGGAGGTATTCTAGCTGATAGAAAAAATAGATTAGTTAATATTCGTGTTACTAGGTTACTTTTCTCTGTCCTAGGTCTTACTACTGCATTTTTACTTTTATATGATTATATTAATCCGGCTAGCTTATTGATTATTTCTCTATGTGCTGGAATATTGCTTGCATTAGATCTTCCGTCTAGGGCATCTATGTTGCCGGCTTTAGTAGATAAAAGATTACTTCCTGGGGCAATATCACTTTACTCTATAGTCTTTGGTGCATCTGCAATTATTGGCCCTGTAATATTTGCACCACTAGTTAAGCTAACAGGCGTCCAAGGTGTATTCTTTATAATTAGTGCTTGCTACTTTCTAACTTTTTTATCATTGCTAAAAATGAATACTAACATTCATAAACCAAGAAAAATAAGAAGGAAAATTAGATCTGATCTTTCAGGTGGGTTTAGATATATTTATAAAAATAAATCTCTCTTTTATCTAATTTTAATGGGAGTCAGTGTGACCATCTTTTTTTCAAGTTTTGATACTTTGATTCCTAAGTACTCAGAAGACTGGTTGTCAGGAGGAATCGATTCATTTGGCCAGATATTATTAGGTTCAGGTTTGGGGGGGCTGATTTCAACAGTAATATTAATATTTTATGGAACTCAGTTTAATCACAAAAACGTAATAATTTATTCCTGTATTGGCATAGGTCTTAGTTTTATATTACTAACTCTATTTAAAAATATATTAGTAATATTTTTCGCTGCCATGTTATTAGGCGGATTAAAGACTTTTTTTAATACTATGAATACCACTCTGGCACAGCTATTGGCTGTCAATGAATTTAGAGGAAGAGTTATGAGTATCCATCAATTAACTTGGTCCTCTGCTGCTATTGGGTCGCTTCTAATAGGGTATTCAGCAGAATTTATAGGAATCAGAATTACTTTAATAATATCTGGAATTTTTATTTCAATTTTTGGGTTTATTTTTGGAAGAAAGTTAATCAATAAGCCAATAGATGATACTCAAATAAAATCTTGAAAAATACGTTAAGATTAATATTTAGAGTTTTTTATTTATTTAATTTTTAAGGAGCATTTATGTTTTTAGTTAGAAGAGTATTCAAGGCCAAAGCAAGAAAAGTTTGGGAGGCAGCAAGTGTTATTAATGAGATGGGTATTGAGTATGAAAAATCAGGGCAAAGGAATGAATCTAAAATTTATGTAAATGCAGGAACTACTCCCGGGGAATATGGGTCAATATACATGGAGTGGACTGCAGAAGTATTAGAATCTGCATATAGAGGAGGCAATGAGATACCATCTCGTATTAAGAATGAACTTGGGCCAATGCTAAGAGAGCTAGTAGAGGATCAATCGATTGAATTTTATGAATTATTTACACCTGATAAGAAGAGAATGCCTTCAAAGTAGGTTAAATAAATGACTCCAGAGTTAAAATCAGCTATATCAAAAAAATAATCTCAGCACTCGCACTACTACATATTCATTTACTATACCCCGCCAACGCCTATAGGCGACCTTATATAGATAGTAAATGTTGTCGCGTGGCACTTGCCATGTTGCCACGAAATGTGCCATGTTTTGAACTGAGAGTGGGTCAAAAGGTGGGTCATTTACACATAGAAAATAAGGCGTAGACTGTCTAAGTAGGTCAATTTAAATCTAGAATGAATGGTGGGCTGAGGAAGACTCGAACTTCCGACCTCTACTTTATCAGAGTAGCGCTCTAACCGACTGAGCTACCAGCCCAAATTAATTTCATTTAAGGACCTGCTAAATTATACATTTTTATTTAAATAATTCTAACTGTTAAAATAAAGTAATTATCCAACCAAAATGAAAAAATGAAAAAAATAGTAATAGTAGGATTAGGGAAGCACTCTTTGAGCCAAATAAAGCTCTTAAGAGAATTTAGGCCTGATATTGAAATAAGCTATCTAGTTGATAATTCTATTTCTTCTTATTATAGATGCATAAATCATTTTAATAATGAATTAAAATCGTTTTTTACTACATCTATATCTAATGCTATAAGTTGCGACCCGGATCTCATATATATAAGTACATTAGCTGATAGTCATGTAGAAATTGCTAATGAACTAATTGATATGGGTTATGAGAGAGAAATTATTATAGAAAAGCCAGTTTCTAATAATTTAAGCAAAGCTAAAAAATTAAAGAATAAAATTCAGGAATTAAACTGGAAAGGAAATATTTATGTTGGGTTTTATAGAAGATTTAACTCGCTTTTTAAAAGAATAAAAAATATAACTCTTGAAAAAAAATTAGGACTATTAAAAAGTATTGACTATTTTAATTCAGTAGAATTATCTATGAATGGTTCGCATTGGATAGATTTTGCAAATTGGCTAATAAATGAAGATTTACAAGATATTAGCTCAAGCCTTTACTGGAATCAAACACCTGGCAGAAGAGGCTCAAGAATAATAGATCCAATATGTGATTTAAAAATAAAATATAAAAATAATATTAACTTTAATATCCATAAGACAGAATCAAGTGACAAAGAAAAACTTATTGAACTAAACTTTGAAAATGGAAAGATTATAGTTGATTATAGTGAGGAAAAAGCAACTATAATATCAAGTGACAAAAATGAAGAAATATGTTTTCCAGATAGCAAGGATAAATCTTTTATTAATTTTTTAGACTCAATAGATAAGAATGAAAATGGTCTTCCAGATTTAGATTCAGGAATATCTGTACTTGAAGCTGTAATAGCAGCACATTTTTCTGATAAACATAAAGAGGTTCTAAAATTTCCTTTGAATAAAGAACAAGAAAATATTTCACTGAGTGTAGGTTAATGATTAAATTATTTGCAAGATTAATATTAAAAATTTTCCCAGATTTTATTAGTGAAAAAATTAAAGAAGAATACCATCAATATCAGAGAGACAAGTCAACTCCAAATTGGAAAAGAGATCTATCATATAGCACATCAAACAATATAAAAGTAGGATTTGTTGGTGCAGGAAATTATGCAAAACATCACTTAGATTCTTTAAAGAATATAAAGGGTGTTGAATTTGATTGCATACTTACAAATACAGGTAGAAGTTTTGAAAAGTTAAGGAATGAATATGGATTCAAAGAGTCTTTCACTAATATAGATGAATTTCTAAAAAGAGATATTGATGCTTACTTTGTAGTATCTTCTTCAGATACTTTATTTGATATTTCTAAAAAACTTTTTAGTAATAAAAAGCCTATTCTTATGGAAAAACCTCCAGGCTTTACTAGTGCTCAAACAAAAGAACTGCTAGCTGCATCAGAGCAATATGAAACTTTTGGTGTTGTGGCATTGAATAGAAGATTCTATTCAGATATACAAAACGGATTAGCAATGCTTGCTGATTATGGACCAATAAGAGGTGCGATACTAGAAGTGCCTGAGAACATTTCAACAGTTAGAAATAATAACGATCTTAAAAAAATAGAATATGAAAATTATTTCTTCAGAAACAGTATTCATGGATTTGATACATTAAGACATATAATGGGTGAAGTTGTGAAATTAAAATCCTTAGGTTTTTCAAATTCAGAAAATAATAATAGAGGGTTGTCAGCTGGAGCAGTTGTAGAGCATGAAGATAAAAAATATAGCACAATTACTACGTTATGGGACACGAATCCTTTTTATTGGAAGATAAAAATTATTGCAGAAAATGGATATCTAGAATTCTCAGAAAAAGGCGGGACAAAGCTTACAGATAGCAAGTTAAATATTTATAATATATCTGAGAATAAAGTTGATAAGGTCTTTCGAAAAGGAAATTATATGCAGACCCTTTCATTCATTAAAGCTATCGATAACAAATCTTACCCTAAATTTCCATTATGCGACCTCAAAGATGCAGTAAAAACAATGGAGTTTATGGAAAAATATCAGAACTATATTAAAGAGGAAAGCTAATCTTTTGCATAATATAAGATGATATCTTGCCCTTCTTCTACAATATAATATTTTTTTGCCTCATGTTTTTTTAGATAAGAATCTATCTTATTAATGCTCTCTTTATTAAATTTTAATTTCCTAATTTTATTAGCAACCTGAAAAGACTTAACATTAAAAAGTCTATGAAATTCTGCTTTATGTTCCAATAAAGATGTCGAAGATAATATTTCAACAGATATCTTTTTTTCTGGGTCTGCTTTAAATCTAGAAATTATATCCTTCCTGTAAAACCACAATATTAATATTGCGTTTAATGCAAATGAAAAAGGGAATCTTATCAATTCAATAGTAGATGAACTCCATGACAATGTTATTAAAGCTGTAATTATCATGGTCAAGATGGCTATTAATGACCCTATAAGGAAGAAAAGGAAGAAAACTCCAACAATATATATGTATGATCTTTCTATATCATTTTTTCTACTTACTTCGGAATCAGACTCGATTTTATTATTTATATACCTAAGAGTTACGAACCCAATTAATAAGGCAGATATAGAAGCGGACAGGTAATGAAATTCCCATTCTCTTTCGGAAGCAATTAATACTTCTTCAGAAAGCTCAATAGGTATCCCGATCAAAAAAATTAGAACTGAAATGGAGCTAGAAATCAATAATATTAAAGCGATTGCTCTTACTGAATATCTGTAAGTCCACTTAATTAAAGTAGATTTTATATTATAAAATTTTCTAACGCCTGTATTAAGAAAAGCTGAAGAATAATAAAGCCAAATAAAAATTGATACGATAGAAAAGCTTAATATTTGCGGAAGAAACTCTAAAGTCTTATATAAACTTTGAGTCTGTTCACTTCCTATTTCAAATATAAGCATTATTGCTTGGGCTAATATAAAAAATATAGATAGTAAAAATATAAAGGCTTGAGATATTGTAATTACTGATAAGTCTATTGTCCTGAAATTAAAATCTAACCTTTTAATCCTTAAATTCCATGAATAAAACCATAAACCTGTAGCAGTTATAAGAGCAGAAATTTGGCCGGCTTCTATATTTAAATTATTAGGACTATTAATTAATACATCATTCGAAAATATTAATAAAAGGAGATAATCTAATATATCTAATACTAGAGATTGGGATGAAATAAATATTATTATTAGAGAGATGATGAAAGTAAGATTTAGATAGAATTCATGAACTCGCTTTCTTGAGTCTCCTGCCCAATCTTTTTGAGCATGCCTTAAGTGAATATAAAATAATGGGGTCCAGACAATCAGCCATGGCATTGCACTCAAGGGAGATTCTAACTCAATAATAGATTCAACAAGTTCAAAAATTGATATAGATATAAATATAGTTGATAAGCCAATGACTAGGTTTAAATACAAATTCCTCATCGTTGAAGCTTCTTCAGAAGGAGAATCTGCTAATCCCTTGTTTACATATCTCCACACAAATAGCCATATAGGAAAACATACGATTATTGCAGATAGAAAAGGTGCTATAGTTTGGGTTCGGAAATCACCTATTATTCCAATTAGATCTAATATCCATTGAGTCAGACCAAAAAACCCAAATGCATAAACATTCAGGGTAATAAACAATATAATATAAATTAATAATCTTCTTGAAAAACTCATTCTATCTTCTCGCACCAATCAACAGGCCATATAAGTTTATCTACTACCCACCTATCATCTTCTAGTATAAATTTGGCTGTTTCTTCATCTCTATAAGGATCCATAATTTGCATATCAAAAAGATCTATTTCCCTATCATCAATCTTAATCATAAAGTCTACATTCACTCTGTTTTCTACTTTATTTTCGCCTGAATATACGAGTCTAGAGTATTTAATTGCATCATAGTTGTCAGATGCTCTTTCTTGAAATTCCTCAAACTTACATTTCTCACGAACATTCTTAGATAAACTATCATAAGCTTCCTGGAACTTCTCATTCTTCATACTGACTAAATAATTTTCTAAAGCTATCCTCGCATCTGATTTGGTAGATGAACAAGAAATAATCATTATTGTAAGTAATAAAGTAAGAATCAAATATCTAAACATAGGAATACCATAGACAATTTTTGTATTTGAGTCTATGGGGTTTGAGTTTAATTTAACAATTTATCGTGATCTATGAATAGCAGAAGGAACAACACGATTTTTTAGTTCTTTGTTCGTTCTGTAAGCGAAAGAATTAATTTTGTAATTTCATAATTAGGGAGCTCCCTTAAAAAAGTCATGCTCAACCTAAAGATTTAAATTACAAATCTTTCGTTTCGACCTGAGTCTAATTAACGAATTAATTAGCTCTTCTCCTTAGAAAGGAGGTGATCCAGCCGCACCTTCCGGTACAGCTACCTTGTTACGACTTCGTCCCAGTCATTTGCCCCACTCTCGGCGTCTGCGTCCCATAAGGGTAAGCCCAACGACTTCAAGTGTTTCAAACTTCCATGACGTGACGGGCGGTGTGTACAAGGCCCGGGAACGTATTCACCGCAGTATTCTGACCTGCGGTTACTAGCAACTCCACGTTCATGCAGGCGAGTTTCAGCCTACAATTCCAATTGGGGATAGCTTTTTCGGATTAGCTCCATCTCGCGACTTAGCAACCGTCTGTACTATCCATTGTAGCGTGTGTGTAGCCCTAGGTGTAAGAGCCATGATGATTTGACGTCGTCCCCACCTTCCTCTTTAAAAGCAGTCTGGATAAAGAAAACAACTATCCACGAGGGTTGCGCTCGTTGCGGGACTTAACCCAACACCTCACGGCACGAGCTGACGACAACCATGCAGCACCTTGCTTTGTGTCCGAAGAACTCCAGATCTCTCTGGATGTCACGCGCATTATAGCCTAGGTAAGGTTCCTCGCGTATTATCGAATTAAACCACATGCTCCACCGCTTGTGCGGACCCCCGTCAATTCCTTTGAGTTTCACTCTTGCGAGCGTACTCCCCAGGTGGCTCACTTAACGCTTTCGCTTGGCCGCTGACTGTGTATCGCCAACAGCGAGTGAGCATCGTTTACGGCGTGGACTACCAGGGTATCTAATCCTGTTCGCTACCCACGCTTTCGTGCCTCAGTGTCAGTTATGGTCCAGTAAGCTGCCTTCGCTATTGGTGTTCCTTATGATATCTATGCATTTCACCGCTACATCATAAATTCCACTTACCTAAACCAAACTCAAGTTTATCAGTATCAATGGCAGTTCTACAGTTGAGCTGCAGGATTTCACCACTGACTTAATAAACCACCTACGCACTCTTTAAACCCAATAAATCCGGAAAACGCTTGAACCCTCCGTATTACCGCGGCTGCTGGCACGGAGTTAGCCGGTCCTTATTCATATAGTACCGTCAGTTACTCTCGCAAGAGTATTTTCTTCCTATATAAAAGCAGTTTACAATCCGTAAGATCGTCATCCTGCACGCGGCATGGCTGGGTCAGGCTTGCGCCCATTGCCCAATATTCCTTACTGCTGCCTCCCGTAGGAGTCTGGTCCGTGTCTCAGTACCAGTGTGGGGGATCATCC
>JAAZYI010000035.1 GCA_014239735.1 Dehalococcoidia bacterium | reverse complement strand
ATAATGGAAAGAATTAGAGGAATAGTATTAAGGAGTAATAATTTTAAAAAAATACTAACAAAAAAAACACAATATGATTTTAAAATAAGTCTAGCCAATCGGCTTTTATGAACCTCATCTGCCCCATCATATATTCTTGCAGCTCTTTCATGCCTATAATAAGATGATAAAATTATATCATCTGTAACACCTAATGCTCCATGGACTTGAATTGCATAGTCAACAACTTTTTGAAGTACATTAGCGCAATAAAATTTAATGATAGATATTTCTGATCTTGTTTTATATGTTCCCTGAGAATCAATTTTTTTGGCAGCATCTTGCACCAGAAGTCTTGCAGCATTTATCTCTGCTCTTGACTCTGCAATCCAGTTTTGAATAGTCTGTTTTTCTGACAACATTATTCCTGGAGCTATTTCTCTTGAAACTGCTCTTTCACACATTAAATTAAATGCTCTTTCACACATTCCAATCCATCTCATACAATGGTGAATTCTTCCAGGTCCTAAACGTTTTTGTGCAATTGCAAAGCCTTCCCCTTCGGATCCTAAAACATTTGTGATTGGAACTGAAACGTTATTAAATTTAATTTCCGCATGACTTTCCCATCCTGCCCCTGGATGCCCCATAATTGAAACATTTCTAACAAATTCAACGCCTTCTGTTTTCAATGGAACAATGATTTGACTAGCTTTTTTATGAACATCCTCTCCGTCTGGATCAGTTACTACCATAACTATTGCAAAAAATGCTCCGTCAAAACTTGAGGTAAACCATTTATGTCCGTTTATAATATAGTTTCCATCTTCTTTTTTTGCAGTTGTTCCCATCCTTGTTGGGTTTGAGCCAGCATAATTAGGCTCTGTCATTGCAAAACAACTTCTAATTTTTCCTTCTAAAAGTGGTTGAAGATATTTTTCCTTCTGTTCTTTAGTGCCCGTTTCAATTAAAACTTCCATGTTACCAGCATCAGGAGCTTGGCAATTAAAGACATAAAATCCATAAGGACTTGCACCAAGTATCTCGCTAACCTCACCATGTTGTTCTAGTGTTAACCCTAAGCCTCCATATTCTTTAGAAACTTGTGGCAGCCAAAACCCCATCTCTTTAACCTTATCTCTTAATTCGTTTAGTTTAGGTAATTTTTCACTCCACTCAGAATTAACAATCCATGGTTCAAGTGAGATCAACTCATCATTAATAAATGTTTTAATTTTTTCTTTTACTTCTTTAAAGTTCATTTTTAATACTTAAATAAGTTTAATTTTTTAGTTTGGAAGTGAATATATCAATGAAATTATCTCAGCTACGCAAACAGGCTTGGTCTCTCCTTCAACTTCAAATATAATTTTTAATGTATATTTTGCCCCGCCTGAAACCTCCTCAATATTTGTTAGAGATACCGTACCCCTAAATTTTGAATCCGCAGGAGTTGCGTTTGGAAATCTCACCTTTTCAAGTCCGTAGTTTACTGCTAATGCTATGTTATTAAGCTTTAGTGTTTGAAACACAACCTGTGATGCATAGGATAATACATGAAAACCATGCGCTATAGTTTTTTTATAAGGTGAATATTTTGCAGCTTTTTCTTGATCTATATGAATCCACTGTTTATCTTGAGTTAATTCTGCAAATGAATTTACTTTCTCTTGTGACATCTCAAACCATTCCGAGATACCAATTTCCTTTCCAAGGTGTTTATTTAAATCTTCTAGATTTTCTATTTCTGTTGAATAAGGTTTTTTCATAATATAAATTAATTGATCATGTATCCCCCGTCTATATTAAATGTCTCTCCTGTGGTATAACTTGATGCTTGCGAAGCAAGATAGACAGCAATTCCTGAAATTTCTTCTGGCTCAGCTGCTTTCCTAATTGGTAAATCTTTCAACCATAATTCTAACATCTCTTCATTTTGCCATAAAGCAGAACTTAATTTTGTTTTTATTAATCCCGGGCATATTGCATTAGACCTGATTCCATACTTCCCCCACTCTTTTGCTTGAGATTTAGTTAACATGCTAATTGCAGCTTTACTAATTGAATATACTCCTAGTCCTTTATCTGGCTTATGTCCTTCTACAGAAGAAATGTTTATGATAGAGCCAGATTTATTATTTTTCATATGTTTCATAACCATATTAGAAAGCTTAAATGCAGCTTTTACATTAATATCCATTATTTTATTAAAAAGCTTTTCATCCGCATTTTCTAGTCTATCAAAAACAGGATTAATTCCTGCATTATTAACTAGTATATCTATTTTATCATATTTTTTTATTGTTGTATCTATCAGGTTTTTCAAGTGATCTTCTTCTCCAACATGACATTCACATGCGAGTGCATTATATCCATTTTTTTTTATTTTATCGGCTATTTCATCTACTGCTTCTTTCGATCTACTGCTAACAACTACGCTTGCTCCAAATTCTGCAAGAGCCTCGGCAATTGATGCACCAATACCTCTGCTTGCTCCTGTAACAATTGCAACCTTACCGGATAAATCAAATAGTTTTGTATATTTTTTTGTCATTTTAAATACAGTTATGTTAACGTAATATACTAATTGATTTAATTATCCTTATAAGAATGTAAAATAAATGCAGAAAAAGATTTTTTGATAAAGTTTAATAAGGTTGTATGTTTTTATAGATGAAAATATTCTTATATATTTAAGATAATTGATCTTTAATAATTAAGATAAAAAAACGGGAAATAATAAAAACCAAATAATTATGAGTGCAAATCAAGAGCCATTTGAACTTAACTTTTACAAATGGGAAAAGGAGTTTAAAGATAAGCCATACCTAAGACAACCTATAGGTGAAGAATGGGAAGAATATACATGGGGTCAAGTTGGAGATATGGCCAGACGATTAGCCTCTGGGCTTAAATCTCTTAATCTTAGAGAAGGTGCACATATAGGGATTTATTCAAAGAATTGTAGAGAATGGATTATTTCAGACTTAGCAATTGTAATGGCTGGATATGTTTCAGTTCCTTTCTTTCCTTCTTTAAACGGTAAAGAACTTGCATACATTATGGATTATGGAGATGTTGATGCACTTTTTTTAGGTAAAATTGAGACATGGGATGATATAAAAAATGACTTACCTAAAGATATGCCTATGATTACGTTTCCTAATTATGCTGGCTGTTCAAGTGTTGATGTAGGTCATAAATGGCATGGATTTATCGATAAACATGAACCGATAACTAACCCTCATAATCCTAAATTATCTGATTTATGGACAATAATTTTCACCTCTGGAACAACAGGAAATCCAAAGGGAGTTATGCTAAATTATCAAGCAATTGATGGAATTAAAGTTGTGCTAGATGATCCCAATAACCCTTTAGGAATTAAACATGATGGTAATAATGAATTTATATCTTATCTACCGCTAAACCATATTTTTGAAAGAGTAGTTATTGAATGGACATCATTTAGATATGGTGGAACAATTTCATTTGTAGAGTCAATAGAAAAGTTTGGACAAAACCTTAAAGATGTTCAGCCACATGTTTTTGCAGCAGCTCCAAGAGTTTGGACAAAACTTCAAATGGGTATTCTGTCTAAATTTCCGCAAAAAACATTAGATACATTACTTAAAATTCCACTATTATCAGGGTTACTAAAAAAACTTTTAAAGAAAGGACTTGGGTTTAGTAAATCTAGAGTTACTGTATCTGGTTCAGCTCCAATGCCTGTAGAATTAATTGAATGGTTTAGAAAAATTGGTGTCTATATAACTAATGGATATGGAATGACTGAGAACTGTGCAATATGTAGCTCTGTTGACGGAAAAGACTTTGGGAAGTTAAACACTGTTGGAAAACCTCAAAAAGGAGTTGAACTTAAGATCGAAGAGGAAACAGGAGAAATACTTATGCGAGGGCCATTTGTAATGGTTGGTTATTATAAAAATGAAGAATTATCAAATCAAACATTAAGAGGTGGTTGGCTTCACACAGGGGACAAAGGATTCCTCGATGATGATGGATATTTACATATAACTGGAAGAGTAGCTGATAGTTTTAAAACTTCAAAAGGAGAGTACATTGAGCCACTTACTTTGGAACAATATTTTGTTAATATTAATGAAATAGAAGAGGTTTGTGTTGTTGGTCTTGGAATTGCTCAGCCACTTTGTCTAATTCAGTTGTCAGAAATCGGTAAGAAAGCATCAAAAGATGCTCTGTCAAAAATGTTAACTGAAACACTTGATACTGTTAATAACGGGCTTGTTAACTATAAAAAAATATCAACATTGATAGTTGTAAAAGACGAGTGGACTCAAGAAAATGGGGTTATTGGACCAACTCAAAAACTTAAGAGAGGAGCTGTTGAAGATCTTTACTCTGGAAGTTACCTTAAATGGCACGAATCAAATGAAAAATTAATCTTTGAATCATCATCAAATCACTCAGAAAGATTTGATTCATATTCATAAGACTAATTCCATTCACAGCCAAGGATATCAGCCGCATTTGGTGGGTGAAAAAAATTATATTAACTTGGATTCAAATCAGAACAAGTATTATGGGTCTTAAGCCTGTTTTTACTGGCCTTTCCACCATACTTGCATTAAATTATATAAACTAGTTATAAAAAGAATTATCTTTGACGTAACAAAACCTAATTAATATGAAAAATATTTTAAACAAGTATTATTTAGCCTTTATGGCTGTAATTCTATTTGGTAGTGTTTATTCTCAAACTCAAATATCTGGTTCAGTAATGGACGCTGGTAGTATGGAAGCAATTCCTGGGGTAAACGTTATCATTGATGGCACAAACATTGGAACTGTTACAGATTTCGATGGAAACTTTGTCATTAATACGAGTCAAGATGCTCCTTTAACTCTTATTGTTAGCTATGTAGGATATAGTGCAGAAAGAGTTAGTATAACATCTGCTAATCAAAATATAAATGTATCGCTTAGCGCAGGACAAAACCTTGAAGAGATAATAATCTCTGCTTCAAGAAGAGCTCAAAAAGTTACTGATGCTCCGGCTTCAGTAAGTGTGATCTCTACTAGGCAAATTGAAAATTCAGCTCAGGTAGCTGAACCATCAAGAATACTTGTATCTGTTCCTGGTGTTCAGATTCAACAGCAAACTGCAAACTCAATGAACATTGAAATGAGAGCTGGATCTGGAGTTTTCGGAACATCTACTTATATAATGAGAGATAATAGAGGATTAATAACTCCTGCTGCAGGAACCTTCTTTAGTTTCCAGCAAGGTCTTTCTAACTTAGATTTAGCCTCTGTTGAAATAGTAAGAGGTGCTGCAGGTGTATTGTATGGACCTGGTGTAACGTCGGGTGTAGTTCACTTTAGATCAAAAAGTCCTATTGACTATACAGGTAATGCTGTTTCAATGTGGGGTGGAGATTTAAATACTTTTGGTTCAGAGTTTAGAATTGCGAGAGCAAATGATGATAAGACTTTTGGATGGAAAATTAATGCTAGAGTAAATTCTGGTGATGATTTTACTTATGATGATGAAGCTGCATTAGCTGCTAACGTGGGTGGAATTAATAGTATAATTAGACAACCTGTTATTACAAACATGGCGGTTGACCCTCTTTTATCTGCAAATGGAGATGTACTTTATGACTTTACAGGAGGAAACGCTATTTTCGATACCTATAGCAATTTTACTGTTGACACAAATTTAGAGTGGAGACCAAGTGATGATACTAATTATCAAGTTAGTGCAGGTATGACTAATGGAGGTGGTCTATTCTTTCAAGACTTAGGTATTGGGTATGCTGATGGTAGTACATATTGGGGTCAAGTTCAGGCTACAGTGGGTAACTGGTATGCTCAAGCTTTTATAGACCATAATGATGGTGGTGGAACAGATAATCCAACATTCTTGTATGGTACAGGTTTACGTCAGGTAGCCAAAAGAACAACAATGGAAGCTCAAATTCAGTACAACTTTGATATGCCTTGGCTGTTTGATTCAGAATGGACTGTAGGATATGATTATAGAAATACTGATTCTGACTCTGAATATACTCTATGGGGAAGAAATGAAGACACTGATGACTATATAACTAACGGTATTTATGGTCAAGGAACTTTAACAATGTCTGAAAAAGTAGACCTTGTAGTTGCTGGTAGATATGATCAAGCTAGTTTTATTAGTGCAGGAGAATTTGCTCCTAGAGCAGCTCTTGTATATAAGCCTTCTGAGAAAACGACTTGGAGACTTTCATATAACAAAGCTTTAACTGGACCTAGTGCGCTTCAAATGTACATTGACTTCCCAGTAAATGTTCCAGCACCTGGAGTTTTAGACGCATGGTTAAGCGGACAAAGTACTGCACAGCGTTTTGCTGATCCAGCAAGTCAAGTAATTGATTTAGCAGGTATTCCTATTGACATTCCAGTTTCGGCTGCAGGTGGAGGTTTACCACTCGCAATTCCTTATGGATCTGTTGCTGGTGCGTCTCTTGCAGGTTTATATGCTCAGGCTCCTTCGCTTCAACCATTATTAACACCATTTTTTGCAAGTTATATGGGACCACAAGGTGGATCAGGAATTTTATCTCCTTATGATTTATTCGAACCTACTCAAACTACTGGTAACAGAAATACAAGAACTGGAAGATTTAGTTCTGTAGAAAACTTTGAATTAGGATTTAGTAGTGTTATTGGTAAAAAGTTAAAAATTAGTGCTGATATATATTCTTATGTAAACACTGGATTTACAAACTTTAGTGCAATT
>JAAZYI010000034.1 GCA_014239735.1 Dehalococcoidia bacterium | reverse complement strand
TTAGTGATAGCAATTTATAGGGAAAAAAGTAGCATCGAAATCACTAATTCGATTGACATAAAGGAAGTCTGATGTGGGTTGATTATAAACAACTAGATAATTTACTAACAGCAGAGATGTGGAAGTCTTTATTAGAAGGAGAAGGACTTCCTGCAAAAATTTTACCTGAAGGTGACATTTTAGACTGGAGTGAAACTTCAAAATTTAGACTTCTTGTTCCTAAAGGTCGAGAGCATGTAGCTGATGAGATTTTAAGGAAATTATAATGACAAATAATGAATTAATTTGGATCATTTTTCTACTTCCTTTGTCTTCATTTCTAATAAACGGAATCTTATTAACTTTTACTAAATTTAATACTAGATCAGTATCAGGCCCATTAAATATATTAACAATTGGTTTTTCATTTATAATTTGTTTGTTTATTCTAATTAACGGAATTGACTCAACATTTGATTATCAGTCAGGTTCATTTCAATGGTTTTCTTTTGGTTTATTTGAAGTAACTATGGGGATCTTTCTAGATCCACTAACTCTAATAATGATAACTGTTGTTACAGGGATAAGCTTCCTAATTCAAATTTACTCATTAGCTTATATGGAGCACGATGATGGTTATTCTAGATATTTTACATATATGGCTTTATTTACAACTTCAATGCTTGGATTAGTTTTTTCTAAAAATCTAATTCAAATGTTTATATTTTGGGAATTAGTAGGTGCAACTTCGTACCTACTAATTGGATTTTGGTTTAAGAAGCAATCAGCTATAAAGGCAGCAAAAAAAGCCTTTTTAATGACAAGGATTGGTGATTTTGGGTTGATAATCGGAATACTATTAATTGCTAAGCAAGGCTCACAGTATCTTGATATAACTCAATTTTATTTAGCAATTCAAAATGGAATTTTTACTACAGAAATCCTTACATTAATTGGATTGCTATTCGTTATAGGTGCGATTGGAAAATCTGCCCAATTTCCTTTACATAATTGGTTGCCAGATGCAATGGAGGGGCCTACTCCTGTTTCTGCCCTCTTACATTCAGCAACAATGGTTACTGCTGGAGTATTCTTAATTGCTAGAATGTTCCCTCTAATTAGTGCCATAGAAATTGTTTCCTCTACAGTTGCGTATATTGGAGGATTTACACTTATCTTTGCAGCAACAATGGCTTTAGTTAGTAATGACATAAAGAGAGTGCTAGCTTACTCCTCAATTAGTCAATTAGGTTATATGTTTTTAGCATTGGGGACAGGTGCTTATGGAGCAGCTATTCTTCATTTATTTACTCATGCTTGGTTTAAGGCATTACTTTTTCTTGGTGCCGGTTCAGTTGGCCATGCTGTCCATACATTTGATATGACTAAAATGGGAGGATTAAAAGATCATATGAAAATTACCTATTGGACAATGATGCTAGCTGCAATTAGCCTGATTGGAATTTTCCCTTTTTCTGGTTTTTGGAGTAAAGATGAAGTTTTATTGGGAGTAAGTAAAGATTCTAATATTCTATTTTATATGGGGTTATTTGGGGTTATTTTAACTGGCTTTTATATGACTAGAATGATGCTAATGACATTCTTTGGTGATTTTAAAGGAGGCGAGGCAAAGATAGAAGAGAAATCATTGCACGAGAGCCCAAAATTCATGATTTACCCTATGATTTTACTAGCCATACCATCAGTCCTAATTGGATTTATTGTTAGTTCTCCAATGGATTTAGGAGTAATAGATAAGCACTTGATGGTTTCATTTCTTGATCATAATAAATTAGTTTTCCCTGATTATCATCACCATGAGATAAAATTTAATTTCTTGATAGCAATAGCGTCATCATTACTTGCTTTTTTTGGAATAATAATTGCTATTTTTACTTCCAGATCAAATATAGACTTTAAATTTCTAAGAAAAATTCTGGTTAATAAATATTACCTTGATTATTTATACGAGGAAATTATTACTGAGAATTTATTTTATAAAAAATTTATTAAGCTATTGGATTTTATTGAAATTAATTTTATTGATAAAGCGAGCCACTCATTATCAAATTCACTTAGATGGGCATCAAATAAATTTGCAATAACTCAGAATGGACAATTACAAATTCAGAGTATTACATTTTTTCTGAGCCTTTTAATTATTATTTCTGGTTATTTTTTATGGCTACTATTAGGAGGTAACTAGGTGCCTAGCGGAATATTATCATTTTTAATATTTTTTCCAATTATTTCTGGTATTTTAATTGGAATTTTCTCTGAAAATAAATACTTGAAAATAAATGTAAAAAAAATATCTTTATTGATTACAGGAATACAAATGATTTTGTCTATTTTGGTTTATTTCAGCTACAACAAGACTCTTGGAGGGTTTCAATTTATAGATTATTTTGATTCTTGGATACCTTTTGAAGCTTTTACTGCCAGGTATATTGTTGGGATTGATGGATTAAGCGCACCTTTAATTTTACTTACTGGAATATTAGGATTCTGTTCGATAATTGCCTCAATGAATATCAATCTGAGACAAAAGGAATATTTTATGTGGTTACTGGTGTTGCAAGGAGTTGTGACAGGAGTTTTTGCTTCACTTGATTTATTGCTTTTATTTGTATTTTGGGAAGCTGAATTAATACCAATGTACTTCTTGATATCGATTTGGGGTTCAGGAAGAGCACATTATTCAGCAATGAAATTTTTGATTTTTACACTAACTTCTGGAGCCTTGTTGTTGATAGGAATTGTTTCGTTATATTTTGCAACAGGAACTTTTACTATGTTTGATATTACTGAACTTGGATTACATGGAATAGTTAATTCTAATTTTTCTATCGCTATTCCAGCAGTATTTATATTCTTCATATTCTTCATAGGATTTGCTATTAAGCTTCCTTTATTCCCTGTTCATAGTTGGCTTCCAGATGCTCATACTGATGCCCCTACAGCTGTAAGTATTATGCTTGCAGGCGTACTATTAAAAATGGGAGGTTATGGTTTATTAAGGATAAATGTGGACATATTCAACTATATTGACCCTTCTATTCTAACCAACTTAGCGCCTTATTTTGCGATTATTGGTGCATTTAGTGTCATATATGGAGCTTTACTAACCATTCAGCAAACTGACCTTAAAAGATTAATTGCTTTTAGTAGTGTAAGTCATATGGGATATGTAGTATTAGGATTTTCATCATATGGAGCATTTGCATCTGTTGGCTCAACTGAAGGTCTAGGGGGAACTGCTTTACAGTTATTTACTCATGGAACAATTACTGGACTAGCTTTCCTATTAGTTGGACTGACTTATGAGAGGACTCATACTAGATATATTCCGCATTTAGGAGGACTAGTGAATAAAATGCCATTAATTACTACTTTTTTCGTAATTGCTGGATTTGCTAGCTTAGGACTACCTGGATTAAGTGGTTTCGTTGCAGAATTAATGATATTTATCGGCACATTTAAAATGGGCTCTCTTTGGGCAATCTCAACAATTGTTGCAGTCTTTGGTGTTGTACTTGCTGCCGCTTATACTCTTTGGATGATTCAGAGAGCTTATTTTGGAGAAAGGGTAAAGCAAGATAGTCCTGTAGCAAAGATTTTTGATCAACTGTACGATTTAAACAAGCTAGAATTGCTGAGCGTGTTAATTCTTACAGCCACAATTGTTGTAGTGGGTATTTATCCTGCAATAATTACTGATGTGTTGAATATAGGAGTGGGGGAAATATTTACTAGATGATAACTTTAAATGACATATTATTATTATCTCCAGAGATTGCTTTAATAATAGGAGCCTTTGTTGTAATAATTACTGATCTTTTTTCTTCTAAAAAGTCTTTTTCAGCAATTTTTACAAGTGTATTTTTAGCTATTTCTGCAATATTATCTATAGCTTTAGCTACAAATTTGATCAGTTACAATGACCCATCAGGCACATCAATTATTAATGTGCTTTCAATTGACAAATATTCACTTTTCTTAAAGTCATTAATTTTGATTTCTGGTTTATCAATTAGTGTATGTGGAATAAATTTATTGAGTAAGGAACTAAAATCAAAAGGAGAATTTTGGGCCCTTTTTCTAATTTCAATAACTGGAATGGCACTCTTAACAAGTACCACTGAAATGATAACTGCTTGGGTAGCTTTAGAACTTACTTCTTTGCCTGTAATTGGGATGCTAGCTTTAAATCAAAAAAAATATTCATTAGAAGTATCATTAAAATACCTTGTTTTAAGTGCTACTAGTTCGGCAATTATCTTAATGGGTATTGCATATATTTATGGTGTATCAGGTTCAACATTTTTTAGTGAAATCTCAATGATTGAGACCGCCTTATCAGGCAAATTCTTCTTTAAAGATCCATCAAATATACTAATCCTTTTTGGAGTGATACTTCTTGTTTCTGGAGCATCTTTCAAAATTGCATCATTCCCGTTCTTTTCATGGGTTCCAGATGTATATCAAGGAGCACCTACTATAGTAACTATATATCTATCTGTAGTTAGCAAGATTGCAGGACTATCAATAATAATTAGGATACTTTTTGATGCAATAAATAGCTCAATGATTACTGAATGGGCTGTATATATATCTATTATGGCAGTTGTTTCAATGACTTTTGGCAATATCATGGCTCTCAGGCAAAGTAACATTAAAAGATTATTTGCTTATAGCACAATAGCTCATGCAGGGTATATTTTAATTGGGTTGGCTTCTAGTGAGCCAGATAGTTTGAGCTCTAGTAATTTCGCAGGAATACAGTCGTCTGTATTTTATATAGCAGCCTATGCAATAACCAATCTAACTGCCTTCTTAAGTATACTTTCAATATCTAGAGAAATTAATTCTTTCAGTATAGAAAAATATAAAGGGGTTGGCGTTAAATTAAGATTTCAATCAATAATTCTATCTATAGCATTAATTTCTTTATTAGGAATTCCAGCAACCATTGGTTTCATGGGCAAAGCATTTATTTTTAGTTCTGCAATATCTAACAATTTAATGTGGTTGGCACTTATTGGAATTTTGAATTCAGTTATTTCGGCCTATTACTACATTAGAATAATAAAACTAATGTTTATTGATGCCCCCGAAGACCAAGAGTCAGAAAGTTATAGTTCAGATCTGAATACCAAGATTATTACTTCATTTGGCGCAATCTTAATTTTAATGCTTGGCTTGGCTCCAGCTATGTTATTAGGTATAGTTGAGGGCGTTGTGAATATACTCCAATAATAATTTATGAAAAATGGATAAATTTTATAGTCCAAAAATAATAGCTATTTTGTTTAATCAAAAGTCAAAAGATGCTGAATCTTTGGCATTAGTGATTAAGCAGAAATTGAAAGATAATTTTGAGGTTTTCTCTCAAAGCACAGAATCTGCTCTTAATAATGGATTAAATAGCAAAAAAATAGATTTAATCATTTCTATTGGTGGAGATGGAAATGTGCTTAGATGTGCTCATGTGCTAAATGGAAGTAATTGTCCAATATTAGGTATAAATTTAGGCAGATTAGGATTTTTATGTGAAATTGATTCCAATGATATAGATCAAAAACTTTTATCTTATCTTGATGGAAAAGGAATTATAGAGCAGAGATCTATTTTAAAGATCAATTTATATAAAAATAATTCAAAAAAAGAATTTTTCGCATTAAATGATTTTGTTCTTGCTAGAGGATCCAAAGTGAGAATAATAGATGTTGAAGCTTCATTAAATAATAATCATTTTGCAACATATAGAGGTGATGGTGTAGTTGTAGCTACAGCCACTGGCTCGACTGCTTACTCTCTTTCGTTAGGGGGTGCCATATTGTCTCCATCTAGCAATAATATGATTATAAAACCAATAGCCTCACACGCAAGTCTTCTGGGAGGGTTAGTGATGGAAAGTGATGCAAAATTAACTTTGAAAGCTGACTCAAGGGAAGACTTATCTATAACAGTAGATGGATTTATAGATACACAACTGAGAGAGTTTGATTATATAGAGGTTCAAATAGATAACTCAAAAACAGTAAACTTTGTAAGATCACTTGATTTTAAGTCAGAATATTGGAGTAGCTTGGCTAAAAAATTAGAACTAAGAAAAGGTGAATCCCTTGGTAGATAAGAAATCTGCCTTTAAAAGACTAAATTCAAAAATTATTCACAACGGAGAATATATTAATTTACGACAAGATGAATTATTTAAAGGGGATGATTATTTAAGTACTAGAGATGTAATAGAGCATGTGGGATCAATAGTTGCAGTTCCATACGAAGTAATCGGCAAGGAAATTTATGTTTATATGGTCAAGCAGTGGAGAAACCCGATAGATGAATGGTTATTAGAATTTCCTGCAGGAACTTTAAACATTAATGAAGATCCTTTTAAGGCTGTTGTGAGGGAGTTGCAAGAAGAAATAGGCATGATACCCCAAAACATCGAGTTGTGGTCTCCTTTTTTTGTCGCGCCAGGGTGGTGTACTGAAAAGATTTATTGTTTTTTTGCTACTAATCTGAAATCTTCAAAATTGGAATCTGATATTGATGAAGAGATATACATAAAAAAGTTCGAACTTAGTGAAATTCATTGTATGATCCAAGACAAGAAAATTACAGATTTGAAGACTATAACAGCATTTTATGTTTTTAAAGAATTTTTGAATAAAAATATGAAACATAATTTAAGTAATTAATGTTAAAATTTCTATTAATAATATGAGCAAGCATGATTTATTAATAATAGGCGCAGGCCTTGCAGGCCTTAGAGCTGCTGTTGAAGGTGTTCGGCAAGGGCTTAATGTTGCTGTAATAACTAAAGTCCATCCAGTAAGAAGCCATTCAAATGCTGCTCAAGGTGGAATTAATGCCGCCTTAACCGACAGAGGTGATGATTGGAGAGATCATGCTTTGGCTACTATAAAGGGGAGCGATTATTTAGCTGATCAAGATGCAGTTGAAGTTATGTGCAGAGAGGCAGGAGAAGCAATTATTGAGCTAGAGAATATGGGCGTTATTTTTAGTAGGGATGACGATGGAAAATTGGGAACTAGAGCTTTTGGTGGTCAAAAAAAAGCCAGAACTTATTTTGTTGGAGCAATTACTGGCAGTGCATTACTTCATGTTCTTTATGAACAGTCTGTTAAGTATGATTTGCATATATATGAAGAATGGTTTGTTACAAAATTAATTAAACAAGACGGAAAGATAGCTGGAGCCATTGCATTTGATATAAAAACAGGGCAAATGGAGCTAATAACTGCCAAGGCAGTAGTGCTTGCAACAGGAGGCGCTGGAAGAGTTTTTGAGCCTTCTACTAATGCTCTTATTTGTACTGGAGATGGATTAAGCCTTGCCATGCAAGTTGGGGCCCCTTTAATGGATACTGAAATGATTCAATATCATCCGACTACTCTTGCTGGAAATGGAATATTATTATCAGAGGCAGCCAGAGGGTACGGTGCTTATCTAATTAACTCTGAAGGGGATAGGTTTATGGAAAAATATGCTCCTGATTATATGGAGCTTGCTTCTAGAGATGTAGTTTCAAGAGCAGAACAGACAGAAATTGATGAGGGAAGAGGAGTTGATGGCTGTGTTTATTTAGACTTGAGGCACTTAGGCAAGAAGTTTATTGAAGAAAGGCTTGGGTATCTGCAAGAGGTTGCTCTTGAATTTAGAGGCATTGATCTTTCTGAATCACCTATACCAATTAAACCTGGAATGCATTACATAATGGGAGGAATTAAAACAGATCTAAATGGAGCTACTAATATTCCTGGTCTTTATGCAGCTGGGGAATGTGCAAATGTAAGTGTTCATGGAGCAAATAGGCTAGGGGCTAATTCTTTATTGGATACTATAGTTTTTGGAAGAAGGGCAGCAGTAAATAGCGTTGAATATATTAAATCATTCAGTTCTCTAGAAGTTGATGAGAGAGAACTTTCTAAAGAGAAGTCTAGAATTCAGAATATTCTTGATAGACCTAGAGGAATGAGGTCAGCTGAATTGAGAAACAAGATGGGTGCAACTATGACAAAAGGTATTGGTGTTTGGAGAGATAAAGATAGCATAATCGAAGCTATGGCAAAGATGAAAGATTTAAGAGGTCAGTTGCCTAATGTATATATTGAGAATAAAGGCAAGGTATTTAATACTGATTTAGTGTCCTATCTTGAACTTGAGTTCATGGTTGATGTAGCTGAATCCATATGTCATGGAGCAGATAAAAGATTAGAAAGTAGGGGAGCACATTTTAGGACCGATATGAAATCAAGAAATGATGCAGATTGGTTAAAACATACCCTTGTGCAATTTGCAGATGAAGAGTTAAATACAACTACGTCAGATGTAACAATTACTGATTGGCAACCTACAGAGAGAGTTTATTAATTGGAAGCGCAGATTAAAGTTAAAAGATTTAATCCAGAAAATGAGTCGGAATCATTTTTCCAAGATTATTCAATAGATGTTGCAGAAGACTCAACTATTTTGGATGGATTAATCAAGATTAGGGAAGAGTTAGACGGAACTTTAGCTTTAAGGTGTTCATGCAGAGCCTCAATTTGTGGCTCATGTTCTATGAAAGTTAATGGATCTGCGAAGTTAGTATGTAAAACAAGAATAAAAGAGGTGTCGCTTGAAGGGGAGCCAGTTATAGTTGAACCCATGAGCAATTTCCCTGTGATTAAAGATCTTGTTACTGAAATGGATCTGTTTTGGTCAAAAGTAAAAAGCGTTGATCCTTATGTAAAGACTAATTTTGAACCAGAAGCTGAACATATTGTTTCAAATGAAAGCATGACTCACTTATTAGGTGTGATGAATTGCATTATGTGTGGTGCTTGTGTATCAGAATGCACAGCTTTAGAGGTAGATCCAACTTTTACGGGCCCCGCAGCTTTAGCTAAGGCATACAGGTTTGTGGCTGATCCAAGAGATGAAGATAAGAAAAATAGATTAGGTAAATTAAATGAAAATACAGGTGTGTGGGATTGCTCAAGATGCCTTGCTTGTGTTGAGGTTTGCCCTAAAGATGTAGCTCCTATGGAAAGAATAGTCAAAATGAGAGATCTTGCAATTGAAGAAGGGTATACAAATACAAGTGGATATCGACATACTGAAAGTTTTAGTGACTCCATAAAGAAACACGGAAGGTTAGATGAGACAAGGTTAGCATTAGAAAGCACTGGATTATTAAACATTTCAGGCTTAATAGATCTAGCTGTCATTGGTATAAAATCACTATTTAAAGGAAAAATTCCACCTCCTCTCCCCCATAAACCAAAAGAAGCAGATAAGGTGACTAGTATAGCAAGAAGGTTAGACAGTCAGGAGACTGAAGAATGAAATTTGCGTTTTATCCAGGGTGCGTAGCCCGAGGTGCTGCCCCAGAATTATATAAATCAACAATGCTTGTAGTAGACAAGCTTGGAATAGAACTTGAAGAGATAGAAAAAGCAGCTTGTACTGGAGCAGGGGTTTTACAAGAAAAAAATCAAAAATTAGGCGATGTATTAAATATAAGAACATTAGCTTTGGCAGAGCAGATGGGTCTTTCGGTTATGACCATTTGTTCAACTTGCCAAGGAGTTATTTCTCAAGCAAATCATAGGGTGGTAAATAACCCAGAATATTTAGAAGAAATTAATAAAGAATTAGAAAAAGAAGGACTTCATTATTCTGGAAAGACCGAAGTTAAGCATTTACTGTGGATTTTGTTAGAAGATATAGGAATACAAAAACTTCAAGATATGATCAGTATTGATCTATCAAGTTTTAATTTTGCTCCTTTTTATGGGTGTTATTTAATTAGACCATCTGATGCATTGGGAATTACAGAAAACCCTAAGAGGAAGCACTCTTTGGATATAGTTATCGAATCTACTGGAGCGTTAGCAACTGATTATGCTGGAAAAACAAGATGTTGTGGCTTTCCTATACTGCTTATTAATCAGAAAAATTCATTAAAAATGGTTGCAAAACATACAGGTGATGCAAAAGATAATGGTGCTGATGCTATGGTGACCCCATGCCCTTTATGTCACTTAAATCTTGATGGGTATCAAGCAAAAGCCAGAAGGCAAAATAAAAGAGGCAAAGCTGATTTGCCTATATTGCATTTACCTCAATTAATTGGAATGGCTATGGGCCTAGACCCTAAAGAACTAGGAATAAACAAGCATCTTGTTTCAACTGCAAACTTTATAAAGTCGATTAAAACTAAGGTTTCTTAATAATACTGTCATTATTGTTTTCTTTATTAAGGCAAAAATTGTGTCAAAATTTTAGGTTTTTATGATTTCTGATATTTTGTAGTAATGAGATTTTGTTACGCATTTAGAAGATTTTCCGATTATCCATATTTAGGAATTGCTACTGACCTTGATCCTAAAAGACTTACGGATAAGTTTTTAAAAAGGGTAGAAAAAATGGGATTTGATGGAATTGAACTTGGAATGGAATGTTTAGACAGGATAGAGGGTGGAGAAAATGGACTTAAGGAGTTTGAGAAAAGACTTTCCGATCTTGGAACACCTATATTAGCTATTAGGTCTGGTGGTAGGTGGGGCGGATCAATGATTGACCCAAGAACAGGAAAAGAAAATATCATAAGAGCAAGAAGAGCATTAAAATTTGGAAAAATTTTAAAATCTGAAGTAATTAATGGAGCAACATGTGAACCTGAAAAATCCCCATATATTGATTCTGGATCAAGTTTAGTTTCTGGTTTGGAATTTGCTCACCATGGCTTTCCTTATTCTCAGAATTCAAGTAGAGAAACCTCTCTACCTGAGTACGATATGCTCGCTGAAAAATATCAAGAGTTATGTGACGAGGCAAAAGATTACGGATTAAATATATCCTGCGAAATGCACCAGAATTCTCCTATAGATAACAGTTGGTCTGCTAAGTTACTACACAGTAAAGTGGAAAGAGACAATTTTGGTATTAACCCGGATTTGGGAAATATTATATGGAATTACGACATCCTAGAGGAGCGAACAGAAAACGCGATTAAAGAGTTGGCGTCAATTTCAAACTATTGGCACTGTAAAAATATGACTAGAGTAAATCATCCTGAAAATAGAAGATCAGTCTTCGTTAGAGAGAATATACTTGGAGGAGAGATTGATTACAGGTTTGCTATTGAAGCTATGCACGATGGAAATTATAGTGGATTAATGGCGCTGGAAGGTGTGCCTAGCGGTGACCAATTCTATTCTGACAAGCAGAGTTTAGATTACTGTAAAGAAATCTGGAGTGATCTAGAAAAAGAATAATAGTTAACTGAATAGTTATCGTCAAAATTTTAAGTTTGGGTATTTTTCAATATTCTGTAATTATTCTATCTGTTAATAAAATGTGAATTAAATTTTTAAATTATCATTCCGCCATCAATGATATGAGCAACACCTGTAGTGTATTTTGAATCATCAGAAGCTAAATATAAAGCTAAATTAGCTATTTCTTCTGGCTGACCCAATCTACCCATAGGTTGCCTTGCAATAAAATCTTTTTTGGCCTGAATTGGATCATCCTCAGCATTTATTCTATCTTGTAGAGAAGGGGATTCAACAGTAGCAGGAGCAATAGCATTGCATCTTATACCACTTCCTACAAAGTCTTTTGCAATTGATTTAGTCATTCCTATAATTGCAGCTTTTGAAGACGAATATGAAAATCTATTAACTACACCTGCCAAACTTGATGCAACAGAAGACATATTAACTATTGAGCCGTAATTCTGATCAATCATATAAGGGAGATATTTTTTTGTAATTCTGTACATTGACTTTACATTTATATCAAACGCTTGATCCCACTGATCTTCATCACATTCCATAATTGTTCCTCCATGAACAAAACCGACTCCATTAAATAATATATCCACTCCTCCAGTTGTTTTATAAAGATTATTGATATCCTCGACTTTAGTTACATCTGCTCTAATAGTACTCATATCTTTTAATGTACTTAAAGTTTCTTCGTTGAGATCGCAAGCAAATACCTCTGCTCCATTTTCAGCAAATAATTCAGCAGTAGCTCTCCCAATTCCTTGGCCAGCTGCAGTTACTAATGCTTTTTTACCTTTCAGTTTCATATTATTGACCTTTCATTATTTGAATTAGTTCTTCAACTGCTTCAGATGAACTAGTTAGCCCAGCCTTTTCTTCATCGCTTAGGTTTAGATTTACTATTTCTTCAATTCCTGAACTTCCTAATTTAACCGGAACTCCTGCATATACTCCACTTATTCCATATTCCCCGCTTAACATTGCTGCGCAAGGGAAAACTTCTTTAGTGTCGAATACTATTGCATCAACCATTTGAGCCACAGCAGCTGAAGGTGCATAATAGGCACTTCCAGTTTTTAAATGAGCAACTATTTCAGCTCCTCCATCTCTTGTTCGCTGAACAATTTCTTCTAACCTGTCCTTTTCAATTAATTCTTCTACAGGAACGCCTCCTATAGTAGTTGCTTTAAGTAAAGGAACCATAGAGTCTCCATGACCACCTAAAACATACGCATCTATGCTATTTACAGACACATTTAGCTCTTCAGATAAGAAGGTTCTAAATCTGCCAGTATCAAGTATCCCTGCCATCCCAATTACTCTTTCTTTTGATAGTCCGCTTTTTTCATAACAGTGCTGAACCATGGCATCTAAAGGATTAGAAACCACTATAATTATAGGGTTCTTAGAGGTTGCAACCACACTTTCTGTGACTGACCCAACTATATTCATATTAGTAATCAGTAAATCGTCCCTGCTCATTCCAGGTTTTCTAGCAATTCCTGCAGTAATAACGACTATGTCTGAACCTTTAGATTCTTCATAAGAATTAGTTCCAATAATTTTTGCATCAGATTTCACAATCGGGCCACTCTCAAGAATATCTAGAGCTTTGCCTTGTGGTACCCCCTCAACTACATCTATAAGTACTACATCACTATGACCTTTTTCAAAAATTCTTTGTGCTGTTGTTGCTCCCACATTTCCTGCACCAACGACAGTAATTTTAGATTTCACTTATTGTTTCCTTTCTTAGCTTCCCCATGGGGTTATTTCTTCTTTTAGTTTTTTATATCCTTCTAAGAATCCAGGCCTATCTCCAGAGTAAATTTCATCAAATTTATTTAGAGCATTATCTAGCCATTTATGAAGCTCTATATTATCAGGATTAGCATCTATATATGCATCCCTAATCAGAACAAAGTGTATCCTAGGATCATATGGCTGTTTAGTTCCTCCAACCCATTCATCGCCATCTAATAATCTAAGCAACATAGCATCGGCTGAACCTAAAGTTTGTTCATGTATTGGTGGTCCATCTATTCTATACATTACTGATGTCATGTCTCTTCCATTTCCAGTTGTATATCCCATATCACTCCAAAGCTTATCAATGTCAATTTCTTTGCCAAGCTTATTTGCAACCATTCCTGAAAATGTTCTTAATGGGTCAGATATATCTGCTAATAGATCAGTAAGTCTGTCACCATCAAGGTCAGTGGAAAGCACAATAGTATTTTGCTTATTAATTAAATCCCATATTAAAAGTCCATAATTAGTATCTGCAATATGTTGTTCAATTTTTCCAGACCAGTTTTCCATTCCTTTTTTAAAATCAGGAGGAAGAAGATTTATTATCTTTTCTATGCTTTCTTTATGTTCTTCATATGGATCTACTGCATATTTTCTTCCAACTTCAAACTTGGTTCCTTTTATTAACCATGAATGAAGGCCAGCATTTATCCCGTCTTCCATTGCTTGTGTAGGTTTTGTTGCAATCCTACCTATTGAACCACTATCATTTACCAATTTCAGAAATAATCTGTTTGCATATGCCATTTGGACACCCGGAGAGTTCATTTCTGAATGTACTATTCCAGAATCATCAACTTTAAATTTGCTTTTATTTTGTGAATAAGGAAGGCATGGCATGCTCCTGACCACAGTAATTGGTCCATAAGGCCTAACATTACAATAAACTCCAGCTTGAGTCCTTAAATGTGCGTTTCCAGATTTACCCATTACCACAACTTTTTTGCCATCATTATCATTTACATAAGCATCGCCCGCAGTTGACCATTTAATTGAAGTTGCAGGAATGTTACCAAACCAAGCTAGTGCTTCTAATTTTGTATCATGTCTGAATTGCGACCACATTGGGACAGCATAGAAAGGTAATCCAAGTATATCTATTGCAGCAATTGTACCAAGTAAGGCATAAGCATCTGTTAGTGAATGGGCAACAGGATTTACATTTCCATCATGATTTCCACCTTGCCATACTACTGCATCAGAGTAATCGCTTGGTTTTATATCCGAATCTTTGTATAAACTAGATAGTTCATTGAACAAGTTCCCACCACCAGCTTCTATTTTTGCTATTTTTAGCAAATCAATCATTTATTTTTCCTTTCAAATTTACAGAGGAATATTTCCGTGTTTTTTTGGAATATTTTGATCAGTTTTATTCTGAAGCATATTCAAACTATTAATAATTATTTCTCTACTTTGAGAAGGCTCAATAACATCATCCAGATATCCTTTTTCTGCAGCTACATATGGAGTAGCTAATTTATCTCTATAGTCATCAATTAGCTCTTGTTTCTTTTTTTCAGGGTCATCAGCACTTGAGATATCTTTCCTACCAATTATATTCACTGCTCCTTCTGGCCCCATAACAGCAATTTCTGCAGATGGCCAAGCAACATTTACGTCACATCTTAATTCTTTAGATCCCATTACTATATAGGCGCCGCCATATGCTTTCCTCATTATTATTGTTATCTTTGGAACTGTAGCTTCAACATATGCATATAAAAGCTTAGCTCCATGCCTTATTATTCCGCCGTATTCTTGAGAAGTTCCAGGCATAAATCCAGGAACATCAACCAAACTTACTATGGGAATATTAAATGAATCACAAAATCTTACGAATCTAGCAGCTTTAGAAGAAGCATTAATATCTAATACACCTGCCATATGATCTGGTTGATTTGCTACTATCCCAACTGTTTCTCCATTAAATTTAGAAAAACCTACAACTATATTTTGAGCATAAGATTCCTGAACTTCAACAAAAGATCCTGAATCAATTATAGTTTCAATGACCTCTTTAACATTGTAGCTTTGATTTGGTGTGTCAGGTATAAAGTTATCAAGCATTGTTTGGTCAGAATTGCCAGAATTATCATTTTTGGCTTTAACATCGACATTATTAGAAGGCAGTATATTAAGTAGATTTCTGACTTCTTCAAAACAATCAGATTCAGATTGACTAACAAAGTGTGCAACTCCACTTTTAGTGGAATGAGCATTTGCGCCTCCCAAATCATCATGACTAACATCTTCTCCTGTTACTGCTTTAACTACCTCAGGTCCAGTAATATACATTTGCCCAACTCCATCAACCATGAATATAAAATCTGTTAGTGCTGGTGAGTAAACAGCCCCTCCTGCAGATGGGCCTGCTACAACTGTTATTTGAGGTATAACCCCTGATGCCATTGTGTTTCTTTTGAATAGCTCGCCATAACCAGACAATGAGTCCACCCCTTCTTGAATTCTAGCTCCACCAGAATCATTGATTCCTACCATAGGGCAGCCGGTCTTAATTGCTAGATCAAAAGTTTTGCATATTTTATTTGATGCTACTTTTGATAGCGACCCACCGAGAACTGTGAAATCTTGTGAAAAAGCAAATACTTGTTGGCCATGAACATTTCCATAACCACAAATAACTGAATCCCCATCAATTCTAGTCTTATCAAGCCCGAAATCTGAAGAATTGTGCTTAACAAAAGGATCTATCTCAGTAAACTTTCCGTTGTCAAATAATAGCGAAAGTCTTTCTCTAGCTAATTTCTTACCTTTTTTCTGTTGAGCTTCTTGCCTTGCAGTTCCACCACCTAATTTAGCTTCACTTTTTCTATTTTGAAGATTTGAAATCTTTGAACTAGATGAGTTAGATTTTTTAGAATTTGTATTGTTGTCAGAATTTTTTTTCATTTTTCAAATGTAAATGCTATCTCAGACACTGATTTCTATCAAATAAAATATGTTGTAAATTATAAGATAAAAGATATAAATAAATGTATGAAAATTGGAAACTCTAAATTTGATCTAGAAAACAGAACTGCTGTGATTGGAATAGTTAACTTAACTGATGATTCCTTTTCAGGTGATGGAATAGGACCGGATATCAATAAAGCACTAAATTTAATTAAATCATTTACAGATAGTGGTGTTGATATTATTGATATAGGTGCGGAATCTACTAGACCTAAGTCTTTATACAAAAATGTTGTTGAAATTTCTGAAGATCAAGAAATAAATAGGGTGGTATCAGTTATAGAAAAGTTAAGAAAAATATCTGATGTGCCTATAAGCATAGATACAAGGAAGTCAAGAGTTGCCTTAGAAGCAGTTAAGGCAGGGGGAAGTATTATTAACGATATATCCATGCTTGAATATGATCCAAAAATGATTGAAGTGGTTAGAGGCGCTGATATTCCATATATTCTTACCCATAATAAGCCATTAAAAAATAACGACTCAGTTGCAGGACAAGTAAAAAAAGATTTAGTAGAAAAAATAGACTTTCTAAATTCCAATGGAATTAATAATAATAAAATAATTATTGATCCAGGATTTGGGTTCAATAAAAATATTAACCAAAATATTGAATTGCATCAGGACTTAGAGCAGATTTCTAGTATTGGATTGCCTGTTTTGGTAGGGACTTCAAGAAAGTCATTTTTAGGAAAAATAGCAGATGATGCATCTGTATCAGATAGAGAGGAAGTCTCAATAGCTTCAGTCATAGTTGCCAAAGAAAAAGGAGCTAAATTATTTCGGGTGCATGATGCAGTGGTAGTTAAGAATTTATTAAATTTTATTGAAAAGTTAAGTTAATGAATGAAATTATAATTAGCATCGGTTCAAATCTTGGTGATAGAAAGAACTACTTAGAGAATTCAATAAAAATTCTTTCTAAAAGGATGTCATTAATAAAAAAATCTTCAGTATACGAAACAATACCTCAAGGGGTATCTAATCATGGCAATTATTTAAATCAAGTAGCGTTATTTAAATCAAATATTAGCCCCACATCTCTACTTAATCTAACTAAAAGAATTGAAAAGAAATTAGGAAGAAAGAAAAAGGATGATTTGAGCCCCAGAGTTATAGATATAGATATAATTGTAATAGGCTCAAAAAGAATTAACAGGAGAAACTTTGTGGTTCCACATAAAAATTATAAATCAAGATCTTTCGTGCTTATTCCTATTAAAGAAATTATATCTGATTTTAATCAAATTAAGTTATATTTAGATGGAGAATTAAGAAGAGTTAAAAGAGCAAGAGAATATAGAGAGCCAATTAAACTATATTCTCCAAAAGGTCTGCCAGAAAGAAAATTAGAACTCCATATATAGCAAAAGAATTATACCCCAATATCCATTCTAAATAATTTTTAGAATATTTAGGATATCCAGAATTTCTAAATTGCCAAATTCTAAAAATAATCCCTAGGCTTAATATAATTTTTAATCCTAATATTATGGAATATCCTGTATCAGTTTGAACTAGAGAAAGCTTTTGAATTGTCATAATTATTCCGGTTAAGAAAATAAGAATCATAGATCCACTTACAAGTTCTCTGAGAGAAAATGAAATGGTTTGGAAAATTGACTGATAATTTTCTATCAATTTAAATTTTTGGCTCATTGATATGGTGATCATTAAAAAACAACCTCCTATCCAAATAGAAGCTGCAATGGAATGAATAAAATTAATTACAAATACGAATATTGACATTATTTACTTATTTTTGATGATTCTTTTTTAAGGGTATTCTCATCAATAAAGCCAGTCCACTTTGTACTTATTTTGTGATTTTCATCTAAGAATATGGTTGTAGGAAAACCTAATACGTTGAATTCTTCTGTAAGTAAATTATCTTTATCATATAAATTTGTGTATTCAACATCAAATTTTTTTAACATATTTATTGCATCCTCTTTTGGGTCAATAAGTGAGTTGTGAATTATTCCTATCATTATAATTTTTTGTTTATTTTTTTTATCAAATTCGACTAAAGTAGGAATTTCTTTTGTGCATGGAGGGCAAGAAGGGTACCAAAAATTAATTATCATTGGGGTCCCGGCGAATTCTTTTGAATTGAATTGAATTCCGTTTATGTCAGAACCTTTGAAATTTATATGATTATCAGTATTACCGCTACTGCATGATAATAAAAAAACTGTAATTAATAAGAATGATGATTTAAATAACATTTTAGAAAGTTGTGAATAATTTTTCTATTTCTTTTTCAATATCTTCTATTTTAATTCTAATTTGCTCCATTGTATCTCTATGCCTTAGTGTCACGCATTGATCTTTTTCTACAGTATCAAAGTCTATTGTTAAGCAAATAGGAGTACCTATTTCATCTTGCCTTCTATACCTCTTGCCGATACTTTGGGTATTATCAAATTGACATCTATATATTTTTTGCAATTTTTTATATATCTCATCACTAATTTCAGCTAATTTTTCATTTTTACTAAGAGGGAGCACTGCCACTTGTATAGGAGAAATAATTGGTTTGAATCTTAGCAATGATCTCTTTTCGCCTTCCAAATCTTCTTCATCATAAGCATCACAAATAACTGCTAACACTGTTCTGTCTGCCCCCATAGCTGGCTCTATAGCATAAGGAACATACCTTTTTTTTGATACCTCATCAAAAAAAGAAAGGTCTTTCCCACTTTTTTCTGAGTGACTTTTTAGATCATGATCACTTCTATTGTTTATTGTTTCAAGCTCACCCCACCCCCAAGGAAAATTATATTCTATATCTAAGGCTGCTTTTGCATAGTGAGCCCTTTCATCTGCTGTATGCTCTCTTTTTCTTAAATTAGATTTTTTAATTCCTAATAACTCAAACCAATTATGACTAAAATCTATCCAATATTTAAACCACTTATCAGCAGAATCTGGCTGACAGAAAAACTCCATTTCCATTTGCTCAAACTCTCTTGTCCTAAAAATAAAATTTCCAGGGGTAATTTCATTTCTGAAAGATTTGCCAATTTGGCCTATTCCAAAAGGAATTTTTTTCCTTGTTGATGTCATAACATTTTCAAAATTTACGAATATGCCTTGTGCAGTTTCAGGCCTTAGGTAAACTTGCGAACCTTCATTCTGAACTGGCCCCATATGAGTCTGAAACATCAGGTTAAATTGCTTTGACTCAGTTAATTTGCCCCCACAACCTTTTTCTGGACATATCTTAGTATCTTCGATTTGATCTTCTCTAAATCTGTTATTACAAGTTTTGCACTCTACCAATGGGTCAGTAAACCCAGAAACATGACCACTAGCTTCCCATACATTTGGATGCATCAGGATAGCAGAATCTATACCTTCAATATCTTCTCTCTGATGGATCATGTGCTTCCACCATACATCTTTTATGGTTCTTTTTAATTCAATTCCTAAGGGGCCAAAATCCCAGACACTCCTAAGTCCTCCATAAATTTCGCTTCCTTGAAAAACAAAACCCCTTCTTTTTGCTAATGAAACTATTGCATCTAAAGTGACCAAATTCACACCTCAATCATTTTTATATAATATTAGAATATGTGGTTACAATTCTACACATTTAAAGGAAAAAATCATTGGATTCTAAATTATTAAGAGAAAAAATTAGAAATAATAATTTTAATCAGCCTACTTGTGGGTTTGCTAAAGATTATATTCAAACGAATTTAGTAATAGTTACAAATGATTATGCTGATGATTTTGAAAAATTTTGTAACTTGAATCCTAAGCCATGCCCGATCATAGAAAAATTAGGTTCAGGTTCCTATACTCCTTATAAATCAGCTCCATCTGCTGACATAAGAACAGATATTGTGTCATATAAAAAATTTGAAGATGGCAATTTGGTTGATACTTTGGGTAATTTGGTTGATGAATGGAAAGATGATTTTGTAACATTCCTTCTTGGATGCAGCTTTTCTTTTGAATTCGCTTTATCAAAAGAAGGTATATTTATGCCTCATTTTGAAAAAAATGGAAATGTCGCAATGTATTCTACCAATATAGAAACAAAAAGCACATCATACTTTTCAGGTCCTTTAGTAGTTTCTATGAGATGGATACCTGAAGACAAGATAGAAAAAGTTATCTCCATTACTTCTAAGTATGAGAAGAATCATGGCGCTCCTATTCATGTTGGGGATCCAACTGAAATTGGTATAAATGATCTAGACAATCCTGATTTTGGCGAATATTGGAAAAAGCAAGGTGATGGCGATGTTCCAGTTTTTTGGGCATGTGGTGTCACTCCTCAAGTTGCAATAAAAAAGGCTAAAATTCCAGTTGTATACACTCATTCTCCTGGATATATGTTTGTTACTGATTTAAAAGATGAGGAGAAATAATGGGTATTTCAGAAGATATAATATTGCAAAAAGATATAAGAAATATTTCTAAGTTAAAGAGCTATTTAGGTAAAAATTTTTTAACTGATGCTGCAAATGAAGTTATTACAAGAAAAGGTACAGTTCTTATAGTAACCGGATTTTATATATCTTATGCGAATGCTTCCGAAACTGATGGTCCAGCTGGCTCTATTGCATTGGGTAGGGCCCTAAAAAATATTGGATTTAACGTTATATATGTAACAGATAAATGGTCTTATAGTATTTTAGAAGGCATTACTGAAAGTAAAGACAGAATTGTTGAATTTCCAATTGATAATCATGAGAATTCTAAAAAATTTGCTAGCAAGCTAATTGAGGAATTAAATCCTTCTTTATGCATAAGTATCGAGAGAGCATCTTTAATGGGAGACGGTACTTACAGGAATTGGAAGGGAGAAGATGTTTCTGAATATAATGCAAAAATAGATTATTTATTCAGTGATTCTAAATTTAGTATTGGTATTGGTGATGGAGGCAATGAGATTGGCATGGGGAATTTAAATAGTGAAATCAAGAAAGTAGAAGGATTGCCAGACAATCCTGCAACAACCAAGGTAAATAATTTAATTATTTCTAGCTGTTCTAATTGGGGGGCCTATGGACTGATTGCTGAGATATCGTCCATTTTAAATAAGAATTTATTAATATCTGTTGATGATGCTAAGGAATTAATAATTAAATCTGTTGATTTAGGTGCTGTAGAGGGCATGTCAGGCGATAGTGTTTATGCAGTAGATGGAAGGAATCTAGAAGAAGATTCGGTATGCCTAAGCCAACTTCATGATTATTTAAGAAAAATTTAACTATTCAGTTCGTTTTAATGTTTCAGGTATAAAGAAGCTAAATAATAATACTCCTACTAAACCTATAGCTGAAACTGAAATTGAAGAAGTTGCAACAGTGAAGGATTGGGCAATTGCTCCACTTACTGGTCCACCTGCTGAATTACCAGACCAGCCAAATAGTCTCCATATACCCAAGAATGATCCAGGGTTAACTTTTGGTGATAAATCTGAACCAAGTGTAAGCATTGCTCCTGAGCCAAGACCATTTGCAAAACCTAATAACATTCCTACTGCCACCAATCCTAAAAATGTATTGCTGTAGATTAATGCAATAAATCCTATAGAAAGCAAAATTATACTAGGCACCGAAGTCCATTTCCTTCCGTAGCGATCCATAATTATTCCTACAGGGTAAAAAAGAGTCATATCTACCGCAGAAGAAATACTTTGTATTAATCCTAGTTGCTCAACTTCTAGTCCTATACTAAAAGCCCATATAGGTATAAGCACATGCCTACATTGCCTAAGAAATTGCATTATAAACTGACCCGCTCCACCAAAGATAAATGACTTTTTATGTTCAACTAATAGTGACCTTATCGATTGGGGGGCACTTCCTTCTTCTAAATTGTCACTTTGATTTATTGGTTCATGACTAAAATAAATCAAAATAGCAGTAAAAATTGCAATACCTGAAATAATATAAAAAGGAATATCTACACCTAGAGAACTTGCTGTATAACCGCCAGCTACAGGACCAACAAACCAACCTATTCTATTGATGCCTCCAAACCTAGAAAATGCTTTCCCTCTGAATTCTACAGGGACAATTTGAGTTAGAAAAGAATGCCTGCTGAGACTAAAAAACCCATAAAAAATTCCCAATGAAAATAGTGAAAAATATAAAGTTAAATTGTTTTCTGATAGCCCAGATAAAAATCCAAAAAATGATAATCCAATCATACCGCTTACCATTATTTTTTTGTTTCCATATTTATTTATTAATAAGCCAGTTGGAATTGAAAAAATAGCCTCCCCTAAGCCTTGGGCGCCTACTGCCAATCCAATAATAAAAGATGCTCCGCCAATTAAGTCCACTTTTGCTGGTATTGTTGGTGCAAGCATACCTGCACACGCAGCAGTTAAGAAAGCAGGAATATAAACTGTAACAATAAGACTTCTCAGTTTAAATTTCATTCTTTAATTTCTTTCTATGATGGAGATATTTAAGATGGCTCAGTCATATTTTCAGCATTTAAGATTGCGATTAATTCTTCTTCAGTGAGCGAAGTTTCTTTTTTTGCAACTTCCAAAATTGTTTCACCTGAATCGGAAGCAATATGCGCAATTTTGGCGGCATTGTCATAACCTATTTTAGGTGCAAGAGCTGTGCAAATAGCTAATCCATTTTGAACTGTTTCAGGACCCTTTTTAGTAGATTTCAAACCATCAATACACTGGATAGCAAAATTATTTGATGAAGTAGAAAGAAGACCTATAGATTGAAGGATATTATAAGCAGCTACAGGCATCATGACATTAAGTTCAAAATTTCCTGATTGGCCAGCGATGTTGATAGTTTGATCATTTCCAATAACCTGAGCACAAACCATTGTAAGTGATTCTGCTATTACAGGATTTACTTTTCCAGGCATTATAGAACTTCCAGGCTGAACTTCTGGAAGAGATATTTCTCCAATTCCTGCCCTAGGACCTGAGCCCAGCCATCTTATATCATTTCCTATTTTCATTAGACTCACAGCTATTGATTTTAAATTTCCAGATCCCGCAACTATTGAATCAATAGTGCTTTGGCTGTGAAAATGATTATTTGATTCACTAAATTTTATCTTGAATTTCTCAGATAACTTGTTTATAACCTTTTCAGAAAATCCTTTTTTCATTCCTATTCCTGTGCCTACCGCTGTACCGCCTAACGCCAGTACAGACAATTCGCTCAACGCAGATTCTGCTCTTCTTATAGATTCTTCGATTTGACCTGCATAACCTAAGAATTCTTGCCCTAGCCTTATAGGGGTTGCATCTTGTAGGTGTGTTCTCCCAGTTTTAATCACGCTCCAGAATTCTTCAGATTTCTTATTCAAAGAGTTTTTTAGAATCTTTAATGAAGGGATTAAAGAATTTGATATTCCTAAGCAAGCTGCAATATGTATAGCTGTAGGTATTACATCATTAGAGGATTGACCTTTGTTTACGTGATCATTAGGATGCACAGGGTCTCTGCTTCCTATCTTTCCACCTAAATTCTTTATGGCTACATTCGAAATTACCTCATTTGCATTCATGTTGGTAGAAGTGCCAGATCCAGTCTGGAAAATATCTACAACAAATTCTTCATCATAATCACCATCCGATACTTGTTGAGCAGCTTCAATAATGGCATCAGCAATTTTTTTATCTATTTCTCCTAATTCTAAATTTGTTAGGGCAGCACATAATTTAATTTCTGCTATTGCTTTTATGAATGTTCTTCCAAATTTTAAGTCACTTATAGGAAAATTTAATAAAGCTCTTTGCGTTGTTGCTCCATATAATGCATTTTCAGGAACATTTAATTGGCCCATTGAGTCTTTTTCTTCTCTGTAATTCATATTGTCCCTTATTTTATTAACTTATCTAGCTTTGATTTGATCTCGTTAATATCTTTTTGCAATTTATCTATTTTGCTCCCTTCATCTTTTTTAACAAAAAATGCAGCAAGATTTGCAGCAATAGCTCCGAAGAATCCTACTCCTGTAATCATTAATATTACCGCCACGATCCTTCCGAAGAAAGTTACTGGCTCTTGATTTCCATATCCTACAGTAGTAATTGTAACAACAGCCCACCATAATGCATCAGGAAAAGATCCTAGGTCTGGATTCCTAGCACGCTCAAGACTTGTAACTATTGTTGCAGCTGTAATTACTAGTCCTCCAGAGACTACTATTAGAAAGTCAGGCCTACTAATTTTTGTCATTCCCCAGATAGCTTTAGTTCCAAATATTACTATTCTGAGTGGCTGCAGATAAGGCAAGACAACAATAACTTCTAGCCAATTTGATTTAAGGAAAGATAATCTTCGAGGTGAAATAATAAATTTTATAACCAAATTAACTACGAATAATAACCAAATTATATTATCAAGCTTATTAAAGGTTTCTGTTTCTCCTTCGCTTAAATCCCAAATATATGGACCCAGGAGCAATGGGATCATAGCAAAAGCTAATATAATTAAGGGGCTTTCAGTAAATCTTGAAATTTTTTCTATTAATTTGTCACGCTCCGTTGTTTTAAAAGTAGATTTAATAAAAATAAACTTAAAAATTTCTATTGGATTTAGCCATTTCTTTTTAATTCCCATAAATAATAGTTTATGCAAAGTATTTAATTTAGTTCAATTTATTAAAAAATTATTAAATGTGCTTGAAATATCTTCGGTTTGATATACGATTACATCTTATTAATTTTTTTCAGGCAAAAAAATTGTAGTTTAAGGGAAATTTTTCATGAAACTTGCTAACAGTTTAAATAGATTAGGTACAGAGACAGCTTTTGAGGTTCTTGCTAAGGCAAAAAAATTGGAGGCTCAAGGCAAAAAAATTATTCATTTAGAAATTGGCGAACCTGACTTTGAAACACCTGACCATATAAAAGAAGCTGCCAAAAAAGCTTTAGATGATAATTTTACTAATTATGTCCCCTCACCTGGATTAATGGATGTCCGTGAAGTTATCGCTGAACATCAGACAGATGTTCATGGCAAAAATATTTCTCCTGAAAATGTAGTATTTACTCCCGGAGCTAAGCCTATAATGTTTTTTACTATAATGGCTTTAATTGAACCTGGAGATGAAGTAATTTATCCGAATCCTGGTTTTCCAATATATGAATCTATGATTAATTATGTTGGTGGAAAACCTGTGCCTATGGAATTAAAAGAAGAAAAAAATTTTAATGCTGATGTTGATCTAATAGAAAACTCGATAACTGACAAGACAAAATTAATGATAATAAATTCTCCAAATAATCCTTGCGGAAGTGTTATGGACTCAGAAGATATTAAGAGAGTGGCAGATTTAGCTTATAAAAATAATGTAGCTATTTTGACGGATGAAGTTTACAAAGATTTATATTTTGAAGGTAGTCATAATTCTGTTTATGATTTTGATGATATGGAAAAACAGACAATAATCTTGGATGGATTTTCTAAAAGCTATGCTATGACTGGATGGAGATTAGGCTATGGAATTTTTCCAAACGAATTAGTTGAACCAATTTCAAGACTTGTAACTAACAGTGTTTCTTGTACTTCTGCATTTAGTCAAAAAGCTGCAGCTGCAGCAATTTTAGGTCCGCAAGACAGTGTTAAATTGATGCTAAAAGAATTTAAAGAAAGAGCAAAAATAGTAGTTGATGGATTTAATGATATAAAAGGAATCAGTTGCATAAAGCCTAAAGGAGCTTTTTATGCATTTCCTAATATCAAGGAAACTGGCTTTAAAAGCCAAGAACTTTCAGATGCATTGCTTAATGAAGGTGTCGCAGTATTGCCAGGAACCTCTTTTGGAAAATTTGGCGAAGGATATCTAAGAATTTCTTTCGCAAATTCTAGAGAAAACCTGAAGGAAGCATTGTCGATTATTAAGAATTTTTTAGGATAATTTCTTAAACAGCATTCAAGGTATAACCTTTTCCTGTTTTATTTTTAATGAAATTTATTCCATTTTTATGTTTACTCAATTTTTGTCTTAATCTAAATAGTGCAATATCTACGGCAGAAGTAGAAACATTATTTTTACCCCACGCATCCTTTAGTAATTCTTCAGTAGTGACATATCCTCCTTTATTTAAGGCTAAAAATTCTAAAATATTAAATTCTTGGTTTGTAATATCAACATAATTACCGTCAATGAAAATTTCTGATTTATTTTTGTCTATTTTCATAGATCCTATTTCGACAAAGTTTTCTTCATTTTTATTTGACCTTCCAGATTCAGAGAGCATAGTTTCCATGAGATCATTCGAAGAATAATTTAAGTGGTACCAAATTAATTTCATGGAAGTATTTAATAAGTTTTTGATATTTGTAGAAAATAACCTCTCATCTTCATTGTCTTCAAAAAATAAGCAAACAACTCCTAAGAGATTATTATTTTTAAATGAAGGAAACATAATACATGAAATAAAATTATCAGGCGTCCATGGGCAATTCTCTTTCATTTCATTAAATTTTAAGAAAGCAGATCTATTATTTTTTAGAGTTTCATTAGAAGGTAATTTCTTAAAAGGTATGATTGTTTTATCTTCATCGCCTTCATTTAAAATCTGAAGATTCTCAGATCCTTTTTTAAGATATAAAATCTTTAATTCTTTTAAATTAATTAAAGATTTTAAGTTCGAGCTTAATGTATTGCTTATAAGATTAGGATTATTGTCTGAGTTTATTTGCTGATATATGTCTAAAATCCTTTCTTTTTCCGCCATAGATTTATTAATAGACTTTTCTTTCTCTTTCATCTTTTCTAAATTGCTTTTTTTGAAGAACAATAAATACTTTGATTTTGAAATAAAGAGTGCTAAAGAAAAAATTAAAATAATGCAGAAAAATGAAGAAAAAATTAAAATTGTTTTGAGATCAAAAAAGTCCATAATTAAAAAATATCAAAAAACTTACTAATATTTCATTATTTTTGTGCATTATTTTTGTGCATTATTTTGTAAGTTTTTCGGTCCTCATAAGAATGCACACCACTAATATCATTAACGAAATTAAAGAACTGAATCCAAATACATAATTAATTCCAAAATTTGAAGCTATGATTCCAGAAATTAATGGACCTGAAAACATTCCAATTGCATATATCGCTTGAAAAATACCCATTGCAGATGCCTGATAGTTTTCTTGGAACTCTCTAACAATAAGACCCATTAATGAAGAAAATACTATTCCACTCCCAAATCCTACAATTAATCTCATGATAATTAACAAGGAAAGACTTTCAAGAAATGGCGTCATCAAAGTAGATATTGCAATTGGGATAGATGCTGCAGAAGCAGTTCTCCAAAATCCAAATTTTCTAAGTAATATGGGTGACATAAATGTCCCAACCAATGTAGCAAGAGTTGAGAATGAAACAACATTACCCACAATAGAGTCTGAAAAACCCAATTCATTTAAATAGATTGGAAAAAAGGAAAATAAGGTTGAAAAGGTTACAAATTGAACAAATATTCCAATTATACAAAAAGCTATCAAAAGCCTATTCTTCATAAGATTAAAAAACACAGTAGTTGAGAACTTAGCTTCCAATTTAAATTTATTTTCTTTCGATAAGACGAATAGTAGGGTCGCTAATAAGCCAGATAAAATACTTATCAGAAAGCACGTATTTGCTCCAAATAAATCAGAAACAAATCCACTTAAAAATGTCCCCAAAAATACTGATGCCGTATTTGAACCCAATATGTGTGTAGATGATTTAGATCTTTCTTTAGGTGAAAAAAAACTTGAGTAATAAACACTTATGGCTACCCAGCCTGCAGCAGATACTCCAGTAATTGTTCTACCAATAAAAACTTCATTCGGCTGGTCAGCAAAAAAAAGGAAAGAAGAACCTAAGGTCGAAACTAAAGCTGCAAAAACAGAAAAAAGCTTCCTAGATTTTAATCTATCAGATAAATAACCAATTGGTATCCTGAATAGTATTTGTCCAATTGAATATGATGCGACTATCAATCCAACGAATCCAAGATTTGCACCTAAGTCTTTAGAAAAAATTGGAAGAATTGGGACATATATATATAAACTAAACCACCAAAAAGCACTTCCTATAATTACCAGTTTTTCTGAAGAAAAAAATGATTTATTAATATTTTGACTCTCGGAATTCATATAAAATCAGAATTAATTTAAAATTAAAGTCTAAATGTTTTATTATTCTATGCAATATATAGAGTTTGAGAGGAAAAATGAGATTTTGTTATGCCTTCAGAAGATTTTCTGATTATCCTTACTTAGGAAATGCTTTCGATATGGACCCTAAAAGACTTACTGACAAGTTTTTGAAAAGAGTAGAAAAGATGGGTTTTGATGGAATTGAACTTGGCATGGAATGTTTAGATAGAGTTGAGGGTGGCGAAAATGGACTAAAAGAATTCGAAAAAAGACTTTCAGATTTTGGAACACCTGTATTAGCAATTAGATCTGGAGGATTGATGATTGATCCTAAAAGTGGAGAAGAAAATATATTGCGAGCAAGAAGATCGCTTAAATTTGGAAAAATTTTAAAATCTGAAGTTATAAATGGCGCAATCTCGCAACCAGATAAATCTCCTTACTTAGATACTGGGTCAAGCTTAGTTTCTAGTAAAGAAGTAACTCATCACGGACTGCCATTTTCTCAAAATTCAAGTAGAGAAACTACGCTTCCTGAATATGATATGCTCGCTGAAAAATATCAAGAGTTATGTGATGAAGCACAAGATTATGGATTAAACATCTCATGTGAAGTACACCAAAATTCTCCAATAGATAACAGTTGGTCTGCCAAATTGCTACACAGCAAAGTGGATAGAGATAATTTTGGTATTAATCCAGATTTGGGAAATATCATATGGAATTACGATATTCCAGAAGAGAGGACAGAAGATGCAATCAAGGAGTTGGCTCCAATTTCAAATTATTGGCATTGCAAAAATATGACTAGAGTAAATCATCCTGAAAACCAAAGATCTGTTTTTGTTAGAGGAAATATACTTCAAGGAGAGATTGATTACAGGTTTGCAATTGAAGCAATGCACGATGGAAATTATGGCGGATTAATGTCGCTGGAAGGTGTATTTGATGGAGATCAATTCTATTCTGATAAACAGAGCTTGGATTATTGTAAAGAAATTTGGAATGATCTGGAGAAGTAGTTAACTTTTATGAATTATATTCCTATTTCCGATTGGCCTAATATTCCTAAGGATATATATCTAAAGGAAGCGACATCTGTTGCAACTGACAGCAAAGATAATATATACATTTTCAACAGAGGAGAAATTCCTGTCTTAGTTTTCTCTGATGACGGCAAATTGATTGATAGTTGGGGTAAGGGTGAATTTGTAAGACCTCATGGTATTTTTATTGATCAAGACGACATCCTTTATTTAGTAGACGATGGTGGTCATTTTCTAAAAAAATGCACAAAGGATGGAAAAGTTCTAATGACCATAGGAAGCCTAGGAAATCCTACGGAATGGCAGAAAGGTGGATATTTTAATAGACCTACTGATGTAACTATTGATTCGGATGGTTTTTTATATATTAGTGATGGTTATGGAAATTCTAGAATTCATAAGTTTGATGAGGTAGGTAAACATATAACATCTTGGGGGCGTCCTGGAACTGACCCAGGAGAGTTTAATCTTCCACATAATATTTGCTTAGTAGATGACAAATATCTTTGGGTATGTGACAGAGAAAATTTTAGAGTTCAAATATTTGATAAAGAAGGTGTATGGGTAAATCAACTGCATTTTCATAGGCCTCAATCAATATTTAGAGGAAAAGGAAAACTAGAAGGATTTATCCTTTTGGCTGAAGCTGGTACTGGTATGCATACGCAAGAAGGTGTTCCTGATATTGGAAATATTGTAAGAATACTAGACTATAAGGGAAATACAATTAAAAAGATTGGAGATAGTTATTCAGGCGAAGCTCCCAACCAATTTATTTCTCCTCATGGGGTCGCATCAAACTCAAAAGGAGATATAATTGTTGCAGAAGTATCTTATACAGCTTATGGATCTAAGTTAGATCCTCCTAGAGAAGTAGTAAGTATTAGGAGATGGAATATTGAATAGTATTTTTGAATTTATAAATCATTATTCGGTTTTTATTTTTTTATTTTTATTAATAATTTGCCTTGTGTATCTTTACATAAGATATAAATCTAGCGCATTCTTAATATTAATTCCCCTCGTTTTATTAGCTGGGTATGCTGTTGCAAATCCATTAAGCAAAGAAAATAATGAAGTTGAGTTAGCGGCTGCTGGATATTTTTCATTTGAAAAACCAACAGTAGTCCAGTTTATGTCTCCAGCATGTATGGCTTGTGTAGCATCTAAACCAACGGTATATGCGATGAAGGAAATTTATGGAGATAAAGTTGATTTTTTAGAAATCGACGTTAGGGATGCTGAGCATATGGAGAAAATCATTAAATATAAAGTAAAGTCAACGCCTACATTCATAATGTTTGATTCAGATGGGGTTGAGACCTTTAGATTTTCTGGTATTGCTAAATCAAGAGTTATGCAGCCCAACATAGATGATATTATTTCTAATTAAATAATTTTACTTTATTTTGCTTAGAAACAGTTTTATAATTTATTTTTCTAGAAAGGATTCAAATTGGGCCAAATAAATGTAGCTATAATTGGGGTTGGTAATTGTGCTTCGTCATTAGTGCAGGGTGTTAGTAAATACAAAGAAGTGCAGGGTGATGAAAAAATCCCAGGGCTTATGCATAATGAGCTAGGAGGTTATAGCGTTGGAGATATTAATATAGTAGCTGCATTTGATGTTGATGACGACAAAGTTGGCAAAGATTTATCAGAAGCTATTTATACTAACAATAATAATGCCTTGAAATTTTATGATGTTCCAAAGACAGGCATTAAAGTTGACAGAGGAATGACTCATGATGGGTTAGGGAAATATTTATCCACAATGGTCAAGAAAGCTCCTGGATCAACATCTGATATTGCTGGCATTCTTAAGGATAGAAAAGTAGATGTTGTAATTAACTATCTACCTGTAGGATCAGAGCAGGCTACGAAGTGGTATGTTGAGCAGGTTTTGGCAGCCAAATGTGCCTTTGTAAACTGTATACCGGTTTTTATTGCAAAAGAAGAGTATTGGCAAAATAGATTTAAAGAGGCTGGGGTTCCTGTTGTTGGAGATGACATTAAGTCTCAAGTAGGTGCTACTATTGTTCATAGAGTATTGACAAGACTATTTCAGGATAGAGGGGTTAAGATTGATAATACTTACCAGTTAAATTTTGGAGGAAATACTGATTTTCTAAATATGCTAGAAAGAGAAAGATTGATTTCAAAAAAAATTAGTAAAACTAATGCTGTGAAATCTCAATTAGAACAAGAAATTCAGAGCGACAATATACATATTGGCCCGAGTGATCATGTGCCTTGGCTAGAGGATAGAAAATGGGCTTATATAAGAATCGAAGGAACATCTTTTGGAGATTTGCCATTAAATGTAGAGTTAAAGCTGGAAGTAGAAGATAGTCCTAATTCAGCAGGAGTAGCAGTTGATGCAATTAGATGCGCTAAAATTGCTAAAGATAGAGGAGTTTCTGGGTCAGTAGAAAGTGCTTCTGCATACTTTATGAAATCTCCTAATATTCAATATACTGATGAGGAAGCTAGGCAGATGGTTGAAGATTTTGCTAATAATAAAAACCAGTCAAAATCTTCTAAAACAAGATTAAATTAAAAAGATAATTAATTTATAGATTCTGTTGCTTTTTATATTTATGATTTAGTCTAGCCGCATTACCTACTCCGCCCACAAACAGTGAGATTACTGAAGCAATAATATAATCAGATGGAGATATACTTATTCCGGACAGGTTAACAGACCTTACAACTAGGAAAGCTATTATAGGGAATAACCCAAATACTAAAGTTATAATTCCACTCCATAATAAGTTCTCTTTTTTAAACCTATGAAATTCATATTTATTACTCATATCTATTTCTCCTTATCCTGGCGGCCAAGACATTTTTCTTCCACCCAGCAAATGCAAGTGTAAGTGGTAAACTGTCTGACCTCCATCATCATTTGTATTGAAAACAGTCCTAAAGCCATTTTCATTTATTTTATATTCTTTAGCCAAATCTTTTGCAATTAAAAACATTTTTCCGATCAACTTCTTGTCTTCATCTTTAATATCATTGATTGAGGTAATTAATTTTTTTGGAACTATAAGTATATGAATAGGTGCGGCTGGGGTGATATCCCAGAATGCAATTATCTCTTCATCTTCAAAAACTATTTCAGCAGGTAATTCTCTGTCAATAATCTTCTGAAATATAGTTTTAGTCATTTATTCTTCTTCATACGGATGTTTTTTGAATTCAGTATAATCTCTTTCAAGCTGCTCTTCTAATAACCATCCTGTATACTCAGGCCCACTATCATCTTGTGGCTCATACCCTAATTCTTTCTTTGCTTTTTCTATTGAAAAAATATTCCAATAATTATCGGACATTGCAAAAAATACTCCGTATTTTAAGCTTTCAGGAGCATCAACTGCTTTCATATGAATTTGGGCAGCATCTCTATGAGAGAGCCAAAGACTCATTCCTCGACCAGGATTATCATTTGATGACGTGTATCCGATTCTTAAATGTATTGAAGGAACCCCAGAATATTCGTTGTATATTGACCCTAGCGCTTCTCCAAATGCCTTTGATACTCCATAAAAACCAGAAGGCCTAATTGCAGTAGTTTCATCTATTCTTTTATAAGGCCTTTTCACTTCTTCAAATTTTGCTGAAAGTATTGTTTTATATGGCTCATCATTATAATTTCCTCCAACAGAGTGCTGTGAAGATCCAAAAACTACTCTTTTCACTCCACAAATTTTAGCGGCCTCGAAAACGTTGTAAAGTCCCACAATGTTATAAGGCAAAACTGTATCCCATTCTGCCTTCATACTCCTGTCAGCTGCCAAATGAACAATCGTATCTTGACCCTTAAAAGCTTTTACAACTGCATCAAAATCATTAAGATTGCCTTTATGGTTCCTTTCTTCTGGCATGTCATCACAACCATGTCGGGAAAATGATGAAAGCTCGTATTTTTCTTCAAATGACGGTCTTAGTGCTGAACCAACAACACCATTTAAACCTGTGACTAAAACTTTTTTCTTTCCCATTAGAATCCTTTCGTAATTATTTTTATGGCGTAATAAGTATCAAAAACAGCTAGAAAAGCACCTTGAATTATAACGCCCAAACCATGTCCATTGTATTGATTGATTTCAAAAAATCCAATAAAAACAATAAATCCAATTATTACATAACCTACATCAAGAAATATGTTGGCTATTAATATATTTTTGAGTTTTTTTAAATTCTCAACATGCTCATGATTTCTAATCCATCTATAAATTCTAGGGCCAATTGCAATTAAAGAATCAATTAAACCCCAAATTATAAACTGGAAACCGATAGCGTTCATGAAAGAATTTTCAAAAAATATAAATGTAATTCCCCCAAGCATAGAACATAGCCCCCATACAAGCAGGTTAAATGATATTTCAGTTTCTATAGATTTAAATAACATATTTAAATTTGGATTTTGTTATAGTTATGTATATTATATCGATTGTTAAAAATACAAAGCACATAATGAAAATTTCATCTGAAGAAATCAAATCAAAAGTTTCTGAATTGGCTAAGGAAATATCTCTTTATTATAGAGATAGGTTAGTTGATGAACTATCTATAATCGTTCCTATGAATGGAGGTGTTCCATTTGCTGTTGACTTGCTTAGAGAGATCACAAATCCTGGGGCTGACCAAATATTCATATCATATGTATTTGACGAAGATGAAAATTGGAATTTTTCAGGCTCAAAACCTAAAAATAATAGTTCGATTCTAATAATTGAAGATATATATGATACAGGAGAAACTTTAAATAATTTAATAGATTATTTGCATGAAGAATATTCCCCCTCCGATCTTCAAATTGTAGTTATGCTGGATAAAAAAATTAAGAAACATAATGTAGTTGAAATTGGGTGGAGTGGATTCGATGTAGAAGATACTTGGGTTTACGGGTATGGAATGGATGATGAAAATGGAACCTTAAGGCAGTTATCTTATATTTCTGATCAGAAAAAGGATTAATTATGAGAGTAGAGCATGATTTTAAATTAGATTTTGATGATGTGTTAATAAGGCCTAAAAGAAGCACTTTATCTTCAAGAAGATTAGTAGACTTGGAGAGAAAATTTAATTTTAGGCATTCAAATGAAACATGGAAAGGCATACCTATTATTGCAGCTAACATGGATACTACTGGAACTTTCGAAATTGCCGAGGTTTTTAAAAAGAATAAAATGCTTACAGCTGTTCACAAATTTTATTCTATGGATGAATGGGCGCAGGCAATTAAATCCAAACAAATAGATGTAGAATATTGTGCTGTAACTTTTGGTGTTGAAGAGGCAGAAAATTCTGATGATTTTTTTAATTATTTAAAATCTGAAAAACTTAATAAACCTAAATTTATATGTCTGGATGTAGCTAATGGCTACACAGAATTATTCTTGGATCTTGTAAAAAGAGTGAGAGATAAATTTGATAATCCGTTGATTGCTGGAAATGTAGTTACAGGAGAAATGACAGAAGCTTTAATTTTGGCAGGGGCAGATATCGTTAAGATAGGAATTGGTCCTGGTTCTGTATGTACAACTAGAACAGTAACTGGTGTTGGATATCCTCAACTTTCTGCAATTATAGAATGTGCGGATGCTGCTCATGGACTAAGAGGTCATGTTATTTCAGATGGTGGGTGCTCTACTCCTGGGGATGTATCTAAAGCTTTTGGGGCAGGGGCAGACTTTGTGATGCTAGGAGGTATGTTGGCAGGACATGAAGAATCTGGAGGAAAAGTAATAGAAAAAGACGGAAAAAAATATAAAGAGTTTTACGGGATGAGTTCTGATACTGCAATGGAGCGATATTATGGTGATATAAAGGAATACAGGGCGAGTGAAGGAGAGGCAATCTCTCTTGAATATAGGGGTCCTATAGACAAGACAATTCAGCAAATATTGGGAGGTATAAGATCAGCTGCTACTTATATTGGCGCCCAAGATCTTAAAAATATTCCTAAATGTATTTCTTTTGTATTGAAATATAAATAAATTATTTCTTCTCTAAAGGCTTACCAATATTCTCGGGCGACTGTCCTCCGAAAAAAGCATTTAAAATTTTTGGTAAGCTTGTGGTTCTGTCTGACCTATTGAACCTTTGTATGAAAATTAATGTCAGTATCATTAGGGGGAATGGTATTAGTGGAAGCACTTGGGTTAATCCTAGAGCTACAGATTGCATTTTTAAGGCAATAATTTGGAAAACTCCAAAGCTGTATGCTCCTATCGCTGCCCTTATCGGATTCCATCCTCCAAATATCACAATTGCCAGGCAAATCCACCCATAATTACCAGTATGATTTTCAGACCAACCAAATTTTGCATGTAATGAAAAAGCAGCTCCCCCAAACCCTATAATTATACCTCCAATCACAGTTGCTATAATTCTTACTTTTTCTGGATTTATTCCTCTATTTTCTGCAGATACTGGATTTTCTCCGACTGCCTTAACTATTAAACCTAACCTAGTTTTTTCTATAAAATACCACGTCAAAGGAATCATTAGGAATGAGAATATGACAAGAATATTTTGATCAAAAAAGCTTGGTCCAATGTATGGAATATCTTTAAGTATTGGTATAGATAATTTTTGAAAATATGGGCCAGGTATTCTTACGTATTCCTTTCCAAGGAAGCTACTAAGCTTGCCTAAAAAGATTGTTAAAACAAAACCTACCGCAATTTGGTCCATTCCAAGCTTAGTGTCACAAAGAATGATTACTAAAGCGGCAATGCTACCTACAAAGCCTGCGCATAAGAAACCTAAAAAAGGACTTCCTGTAGTAACTGATACAGCAAAAGCCGTTAGTGCAGTAATCAATAAAGTCCCTTCTATGGATAAATTAATTACGCCAGATTTTTCAGTGATTGTTTCACCTATTACAACTAAAATAATAGGTGTGCTAAGAGATATAATTGTAACAACTGAAGATTCAAAGGGAAGCATTTCTACCCCTTTCTAATAAGTTGGTGATATTTTTTTTGATTGGAGTTGAATTAACCACAAGCCAAAAAAATACTATCGAGGATAAAATTATTGAAATAAGGCTTGAGTGAAGGTTAAGCCTGAGTTGTAGTTGTGATCCTCCCGCAATCATTGCAGAGAAGAATAGTGTTAGTAATAAAGTAGGAATAACTCTTTTTCCAGAAGCCAAAACAACTAATATAGCCAAAAATCCATATCCTCCAGAAATAGAAGGAACTAATTTATGATAAAAAACGCTAGCTTGAAAGACTCCTGCTAATCCGGCTATTGCTCCTCCTATCATGAATGCTAAATATATATAGCCACTACTACTGAACTGAAATTTGTTAGTAGAGCCAGGGTTTATGCCGGTAGCTTTAAGCTTTAACCCAAGTTTAGAAAAAGAAAGAAATAATATTATTGATATAATTATTATACCTATTATTAATATTGGTAAGGCAGGAATGTTAAGGGAAGTTAATGTAGGAAACCAGGATGCTTGTGGAAATATATCTGTTCCGCTTGTGGAAGCTACCCCCTTTTTACTCCATGGCCCCAGTATAAGATAAATTATAGTTCCGCTACCTACAAAATATAGACCCAATCCTCCAAAAATTTCATGAACATTAAATTTTACCTTCAGTAATCCGCATAATAGTCCCCAAGCTGAGCCCATTGAAACACCAACGAGCAGTTGAATATATGGCGAAATTACAGATTCTCCAAGGAAAGATTTAGCTACCCAAGATGCACCTATAGCACCTAATACTATTTGACCTTCGATTCCTATATTCCATAGACCACCTGAAAAGGTAATTATTAATGCCAAGGAAGCTAGAGATATAGGAAGAAATATAAGCATAGTTTTTACGATTTTTTCTGGTCTTCCAAATGCTCCATCAAAAATTGATGTCATAACCTCTATTGGGGATGCGCCAAGTAAAATAATTATTAAAGATGCTCCTATGGCTGTCAAAACAATTTGTGTGGTAGAAGTAATTAAATTTTTAATATTAAAGTTAATCATTTTCTTGATTCCAATCCAGAAATTAAAAATTTAATATCATCTTTTTTCATAGATCCTTTTGATGAAATTTTTGTTATATTTTCTCCTGAAAAACATATTATGTAATCTGAATATTCCCACACTTCGTCAATATCTGTAGTAGAAAAAATGACTGAAATATCCGATTTAGATCTTTCTATAATTTTCTCCCAAACTGAACCAGTACTCTTTACATCTAGACCCCTAGTAGGTTGTTCTAGCAACAATAGGCCGGGACTTTTGGGTATTAGGGCTAGCTGTAATTTTTGCTGGTTTCCTCCAGACAGCTGGTTAGCTAATATATTTGGATTTCCTTTAATTTCATATTCTTCTATTAGATTATTAGAACTATTATTAATTGATTTCCAGCTTATTAATTTGCTTCCTTTTGAAGCAAGAGCCACATGTTCATTGATAGTAAGTTCTCCAAATAAACCGCGCTCCAACCTATCAGAGGGAGTGTAATAATTGTCATCTTTTGGGATGGGGGCTAGATTTTCCTTGACCATATTACCTCTAACTGGAGCTGTTATTTTAATAAATCTTTGTACATCTATTTTCTTGTCGAAAATATCTCTAATAAACAGATCAGCACCTGAACCTTGAAGTCCCACAACTCCAATTATTGATCCTTCATTATATACAGTGAGCGGTGTAATATATCCACGTGAAGAGCTAAATCCCCATTTGCTTAGATTAATATTTATCTTTCCTGAAGTATTTTTTTTGGTTGCTTTTTTTTGAATAACTTTTCTTTGTTCCCCCTGGAACATTAGGTCAATTATTTTATTCTTATCATATGGAATAGGGATGGTCTTGATTTTTTTGCCACTCTTTAAGATTGTAGCTTCTTGGCATAATTCAAATACCTCATCAAGTTTATGTGAAACTAATATGACTATATATCCTTCAGAACTTAAAGTTTTTAGCATTTTAAATACTAAGTCTCTTTGATTTAAAGAAAAGCCATTAGTAGGTTCGTCTAAAATTATAATTTTAGAGTTTTCGAAAAGAAGCCTAATTAATTCTATTTGCTGCCTTTCGCCAATAGATAATGATCTAATTTTTTGATTTAAACTTAGTTCAATTTCATATTTTTTGAAGGCCTTATTTATCTCTATTTCAATCTTTTTTTCGTTAAAATTTTCACCAAATTTTTTTGATCCTGCTATGAAACTTTCTTTAATTGATAGATTTTGAAAATCTAAAGGATCTTGACTAAGAATTCCAATTCCATTTTTAAGACTCGAAGATGTTGATCCAAGTTCTAGTTTTTTATCATTTATAAATATTTCACCTGAATCAGGGTTATAATGACCAGAAATAATTTTTACTAAAGTAGATTTTCCAGCTCCATTTTCTCCTAGCAACGCATGAATTTTTTTAGAAGAAATTTCAATATCTATGTCATTGTTTGCTAATACATAGCCAAATCTCTTTGTAATATTTCTAATCTTAATTTTCATAAAGAATTCTTATAATAAATATGTAGTTAAATAAAAATAGGTGGTTAAAAATATAACCACCTATTTTTAATTTTAATTCATTAGTTACTCAGCTGATGAATCCCCAGTCATTCCCTCTAACAATTGAGGTGCATACCAAATCTGTGCATCAGTTGCTACTTCTCCTGCTTTAAGGAAAGTAGATCCATCTTGATAGTTCAACGGCCCTTCGAAAATAACCTTAGATTTTGTAAGCTCGGCAATATAATCATCAAGCTTAGCTTGTTCATCTCCAGTCATTCCGTCACCATTTAACCATCCAATCATAGATGAATCGTGATCATTCCAATTACTCCAGTTTGGTCCAGACCAATGGAATGTTGGCTCAAATGAACCAAATGAAGCATGCATGGCAGCCATTAAGTATGCTGGCCCCCAGTTAAAGTAATTAACTCCCAAGCAAATTTCTGGAGCTTGGTCACAAGCGCCTTCATAATCGTAAGGTACAGCCCAAACACTCTCTCCTCCATCGGCTCTTTGCCCTGCAACAACAAGTGCTTCTGTTGTATCAATGTGTGATATTACAACATCTCTACCCTCATCATAGAAGTCATTAGCAACCTGTGTTGGGTCAAGAGTAAATCCTGGAATGTGGAACCAGAATCCAATCCAAGTAACTTTAAAGTCAATTGTTTTGTCTCCTGCACATGCAAGGGCACCTATGTATGTGGCATTTGCTAGTCTTCTAGTCTCAGCATTAATTAACGGGCCAAGGAATCCGATTTTACCGTCTTTTGATTTAATGGCTGCGGCACAACCAGAAACCATTTGACCATATTCCATTTTACCCATTATATTTCCCATATTTCCTAGTTCAGGCTTGTATCTTTCTCCTGCTTCCCATGCAGTATCACCTGAAGCAAAGATCATAGGTGTATCTGGAAACATTGCTGCAGCTTCCATAATTCCGTCTGCCATATCATCAGATGTAGCAAATATAAGCTTTGCTCCCTGATCAATCATGTCAGATACAACATCAGGTATGGTTAGGTCTGGAGAATCTGCAGGGTTCACTAAGTCCACTGTTATCATATCTCCACCCATTTTTTTAGTAACGTATTCTCCTCCTTCAAAGTGAGCCTGTGACCATCCTTTATCATTTCTTGGCCCTACAAGAATCATTCCTATAGTTATAGGCTCAACGTCTCCAACTGGACCAAAATAAGCATTAAAGATCATTTTGTATACGCCATCCATCATCATCTCTTCCATCAAGTCATTTACTACATCAGCAAGAGGCTTATTTTTTGGACTTACTGCAAATCCATATTGCTCGCCAGTAGGGAAGACTTCCGTCATTGTGAATGAAGGATTATTTCTTTGTCTGTCTCCATTGACTGGTAAGTCTTGAAGAATTGCATCTACCTCTCCGGATTGAAGAGCTAGAAACATTGCTGCAGGCTCATCAAATGAAACAAGCGTTGAATCGCTCGGGGCATTTTCTTGAGCATACATTTCTCCAGTAGTTCCAGTCTGAACAGCAATGTTGCTTCCAGAAAGAGAGCTAATAGATCCAAATTTATCCGCATCTGAAGTCCTTACTAATAAAGACTGATCAGCATCAAAATATGGATGTGTGAATAAAGTTGATTTAGATCTTTCTTCAGTTATTGTCATTGCAGACGCTACAATGTCACATTCTCCTGCAGCTGGCAGAAGCCATATTCCATCAAATGGAACAACTTTAACTGCAAGTTCAAGCCCCATTCTTCCGGATATCTCTCGCATCATATCCATATCAAACCCTGCCCAGTTTCCCATATCATCTTCAAACTCAAAAGGTTCGTAAGGGGCATCGGTACATACCGTTAATTCTCCTTCAGAGGTAAGGTTTCCAAGCGCTTGGTTAAGAGCTGGAGATCTTCCTGGAGCTGGTACGTCACCTTTTTTAGGTGGTGGTCCTTTTTTAGGTGGTGGTCCTTTTTTAGGTGGTGGTCCATCTTTCATAGCTTTTGCAGGAGCATCTTTCGGTGGCTCCATTTCTGCAATAGTCTCAGCTTCACAAGCGACTAAGCCAATAAAGAGAGAGATAAGAAGGACAGGACCAATAAATTTTAATTTAAGGTTTTTCATCAGGTTATCCTCTACTGATTATTTCATTTTAGATTTAAATAATAACAACTTTTTTTAGAAAATTGTTACAAAGCTATGAAGTTTGCTTTGGGTGACATTATTTTTTTAACTAATTATTTGTGGGATAATTTTTTTTCTAAATAACTAGCAAGTCTTGTGAGAGGTATTGTAAGAATTAAATATATAAGTCCTGTTACAACCAGAGGCGTGGCATTAGCATCACTCATAACGCCATCTCTTCCAAACCTTGTAAGTTCTTTTGTTGCGCTTGTTACTCCAATAACTGAAATTAAGGCAGTGTCTTTAAGCAACAAGACCAGCTCATTTGTAAAAGGAGGAATCATTATTCTAAAAGCTTGAGGGAGTATTACGTTCGAATAAATTGTTATTTTATTCATGCCCAAAGCCTCAGCAGCTTCTCCTTGTCCTTGGGGTATTGCTTGTATTCCAGATCTAATTACTTCAGCAATATAAGCAGAAGACACAACTGATAAGGCTAAAATCCCTTTTGAATATGCTCCTGGGATTCTAACCCCGAATGCAATGGGTAGGCCGTAAGCAATAAAAATTAAAATTAATATGGCAGGCAGCCCTCTTATTGAATCAATATAGATTGAAGATATTACTCTTGAGAAAGTAAACTTTGATAATTTCATAAGAGCTAAAATTAAACCAATAATTGAGCCTCCAGCAAATCCTGAAACTGTGAAAATAAGAGTATTCTTTGCTGCTTGGGTTATAATTTTAGGAAACTGATCTAAAACAATTTCAGGTTTAAACATTGTTTCTTGTAGCTTTTCTAGGTCTGCAAAATAAATTAATAAGGCAATTATTGCCAGCAATATAGAAAAATTAATTACAGTTTTTTTGTCCTTAACGTTTAGCAACCTTTTAATCATAATTGTAAATTATTGTTACAAAACAATAAGAATTACGCCACAAATAAGAATATTAATCTCCATTTAAGAGATCATATAATTAAGAATCTTTGTTATTTTTTGTAATATATAAAGATAATAAAGGAGATATTAATGAAAATAACAGACGTTAAATTTACCAAAGTTGACTTAGGAAGCAGACCTGTTGCATGGCATGATGCTACATTTACAGAATCATCTTTAAGCTTTTCTTTAACTCAAATATTTACAGACGAGGGGCTAATTGGAATATCACCTTGTGGTAACTCAAAAGAACTTATTGAAGGACCTTTAAAAGAGATGGTTGTTGGAGAAGACCCAATGTACATGGAAAGAATATGGAATAAGTTATATTCAGGATGGTGCCACCCAGCTTCTTCAGGATGGGAAATAAGAGCATTGTCTGCAATAGATATAGCTTTATGGGACTTAAACGGAAAAATTCTAAATCAACCAGTATATAAGCTTCTTGGAGGAGACAGAGATAGAGTTCCAGCCTATGTAGGCGGTGGATATTATGCAGATGGCAAATCAAATGAAGACCTACAAAAAGAAATGCTTGAATATATAGATATGGGCTATAAGGCTGTAAAGATGAAAGTGGGCAGAATATCTATCAAAGATGATATTAAAAGAGTTAAGAGTGTAAGAGATGCAATTGGACCAGACATAACTTTAATGGTAGATGCGAATCATGCATATACATCTGCAGAAGCAATATTATTTGGAAAAATGGTAGAGGAATTTGACATATTTTGGTATGAAGAGCCTCTCCCTTCTACAGATTACGAAGGTGGCAAGGAAGTTAGAAATGCATTAGATATTCCTATAGCAACAGGTGAAAATGAATATTTAAGATGGGGATTCAAGGATCTGATTAATAATAGGGCAGTAGATATAGTCCAAGCAGACCCTGCAATTTGTGGTGGATATTCAGAATGGAAAAAAATTGCTGCTATTTCAACTGCTAATAATTTAAAACTTGCGCCTCATGGAGGCGGAAATATTGGTGCCCATGCTGTCGCATCTCTGCCGCAAGGGCTGAATGTAGAAACTTACCCTGGATTAAGAGCTGCAGGTGCAAAGATTATGAAGTTTTTCGATATTGATGATGGAGATATTTTATTGCCAAATTTGCCAGGATTAGGCTTAGAAATTGACTGGGATGCTATAAAATAAACACTATATTGAAAAATCAGTTGTGCAAATGTGGCATATGTCATTTTGAACTGGTTTAAGTATGATACTTTTTCTTGATTTTAATTTTTCATAAGAGAAAATTACGGACCACACAGAAAGAGGGATGTCTCTACTTGCTGAGTAGCTTCCTCCCTGCCAATTTTGCCCTTTATTAGAATTATAATTAATAAGCCTTTGATTTCTTAAATACATCAATCTGTTATCTAACGCTGAGTTTAAATTAGTATTTTTATGTTCAATCCAACCCTTATCTTTTAAGTCTTTCAGCACATTCATTTTTAACTCATTCCTCTTTGATTCAGGGTAATTGATTTCAGACAATATATTTCTTCTATTAGAATTAGCTATGCGAAAAAATTTAAAATTTGTTTCTGCTTGACTAGGGTGCTTCCTTATCATTTTTACTGCCTCTTTACGCTCAGCCGAGCTTTTACTTAATTTATTCAGAAGTTTTTTTTGAGAACCTTCATTACTAAGGTCTGGGCACAATCTTAATATTATTAGTGAATCTATGATTGGATATATGGCGGAAAAACTCTTTTTGCTGGATGATTTTAATTTACCTTTTCTCTTATTGACCTGTTCAGTCTGATCTAGGAGATTTTCAATTAATTCTGAATATGACTTTCCTTTGGATCTTGAAAGCTTAGTATGCAATTCATCACTTATTCTAATTAATTTGCTCATATATTAGTGCCTTGTATGCACATACCTCATTATAATAATTTTTTCATAATATTTTTTTGTTTACAATTTTTTTTATAAACATAATAACAAAGAGGACATCATTACATTATATCATTAATATTTAATGATGAATAATTAATGATATATTATACTTAATTTAATTATAATAATTAACATAATGTTTACACTTTAGTAATAGATATTCTTTATTATAAGTGTTAAATTATAAATATCATTATAGTTTATGATATTAAATTGGAGTAAAAAATGTACTATAAGAAAAAGAAGATGTTTTTAAGTTTTGGGTCAGGGATTATGAAAACGAAAATTGGATAAGCTCTGATTTAGCAAAATTTATTATAAATAGGGATATAACCACACCAATGGGACATGGAATAATTGCGGTAGAAGATTTAGGCAGGGCAAAAGAGATAGCAATTAAGTCAGACGGAAAAGTTATGACATTTAATGAAGTACTTGATCATCATAATTCTATGGACCATAGTGATCATCACTAATTTAATTAACTAATACAAGATTGGATAAGTGACACTCTTTAGTTCTAGCAATTACATGGGTCGCAATTACATGGGTTGCAAGTGCAATTCGGATTTGTGCATTTAGACATTTTTGCCTCCTAGTTCTAATTGTATTCTATAGCAATTCATATTATCTACATAACTTTATATATTAATTAACTAAAATTATATTATTATAGCTTTATGAGCGATTTAAAAACTAAAAAACCAAATGTTATTTTTATACTTGCTGATGACTTAGGATATTCAGATATTGGTTGTTTTGGATCAGAAATTAATACTCCTAACTTGGATTCATTAGGAAGCAATGGTATTTTAATGACCCAAATGTATAATTCTGCTAGATGTTGCCCATCAAGAGCATCATTACTTTCTGGACTAACCCCCCACCAAGCAGGAGTAGGTCATATGGTAGACAACCTTGGTACTCATAATTATCAAGGATATTTAAGTGATAATTGCGTAACCATTGCTGAATGCTTGAAATCCTCTGGCTACCAAACTTTTATGTCTGGAAAATGGCACGTAGGTGGTCATGAAGATATTCAAAATGTAGAAAAATGGAGGCCAGGCGAAAAAGGATTCCCGACCCCCAAACAAAGAGGATTTGATAAATTTTTTGGAACACTTACTGGAGCAGGTAATTTTTATAACCCCCCTACGTTAATGTTGGAGGATAAATTTATAAGTGTAGAATCTAATGATTTTCATTACACAGATGAAATATCAAAACATGCAGTCAAAATGATTAATGAAAAAAATAATATTGATCCTTTTTTTATGTACGTAGCATTTACTGCTCCTCATTGGCCACTCCATGCTTGGGAAGAGGATATTTCAAAATATGAGGGTAAATATAGAAAAGGTTGGTCAGAAACCAGAATGAATAGGTATGAAGAAATGCGAGGAAAAGTGCTAGATTCAAAATGGAAGCTTACCGATGAAGATCCAGCAACTCCAAACTGGGAAGATGTTGAGCATAAAGATTGGGAAGATTTAAGAATGGCAACATATTCTGCTCAAATAGAACAAATGGATAGAGGGATAGGGAAGATTATAGAAAAATTAAAAAATATAGGTGAATTAGAAAATACAATAATAATGTTTGCGGCAGACAATGGTGGTTGCGCTGAATTTGTAGCAGAAGATTCAAATACACCTAATCCTAATCAATTTAATAATCCAGGACCAGATGGTAAAAAGGTTAATTTTGGAAATATTCCCAATTTAAGGCCAGGCCCAGCTGATACTTTTATGAGCTATGATTTGCCATGGGCTAATCTATCCAATACTCCCTTTAGGCTATTTAAAAGATGGGTGCATGAAGGCGGTATTTCAACCCCCTTTATAGTTCATTGGCCAGAAAAGATTCTAAAACATAATATAATTGATACTCCAGTTCAATTTGCAGATATTTCACCAACAATTCTTGATATTTGCGGATCAAGGTACCCTAGAACATTTAACGGTAATGACATAACCCCTGTGGAGGGTGAAAGTTTTGCAAGATTATTTGATGGTAATAATTTTGAAAAAGATAAGCCGTTGTGTTGGGAGCATGAAGGGAATAGGGCAGTAAGAATTGGAGAATGGAAGCTAGTTTCTGAATACCCGGGCCCTTGGGAGCTTTACAATATAAATGATGATAGAAGTGAAACAAATAACCTTATCAATAAAGAAAAAGATATAGCCGAAAAACTTGAAAAAGAATACAAAGATTGGACTAAGAGATGCGGAATATTGGATTGGCCCATAAAGATACCTGACCAAAATACAAGAAAAATAATTCCTATTGGAAGCAAAAAGCGAAAATCGATAGGATTAGAAGCTGTTTTGACCCCATTTGATCTTGATAAAGAGCGCAGGTTTGAGAGAAAGCCACCATCAAAAGACAATGTTACTGTAAGGGGTATGAGATATTCTAAATAGATTTGCAAAACACTCATTTTGAACTTAGAATTAGCACTTACGCGGGAGTAACTCAGCGGCTAGAGTGCCTGCCTTCCAATTATCTCAAAGGTGTTCAAAAGAGTTTAAAATTGGTCAAAACAAACCAGACCACTATTCATTAGAAGCCATTGATGTTCAATGGCGTAGAATTACCATTTATTGAAATAAATATAGAATAATAAGACTTGTAAAAATGGAATTTTTCTCAATCTTTTTTTTTATTTAAATTTTCTGATATTTTTAATTCATGGAAAAAAAGAATAAGTCAGTACTGCTAATGCTCTTTATTTCATTTTTAATTTGGGCTGTCTTAGCAAATGAATTTGGAGTTAGGCTAGTAACCACTATACTTGTAATAATAATTCTCTTAATTCCATTAGCTTATTGGAGGCTACCCAATACAAGAAATACTATAAAGAATATTTACGATTCAATTTTGAATGCATTGCTCAGTATTTTTGAGTCAAAAAAGAATAAATAAAATTTAGGATTTTTACCAAAACAAGTCATCTTCTTCTCTCTCTTTTTTCCTGCGTTTTGCTGAAGCCTTTTTTGCAATTTCTTTAAAAACTTCTTGTTTAATAACTTTTTTCGGTGGCTTCGCTCCTCTAGAAGGACCAAGTTTGAATTTTT
>JAAZYI010000033.1 GCA_014239735.1 Dehalococcoidia bacterium | reverse complement strand
TGATCAACAATTTCTGTACCTATTCCATCACCGGGGAGAATTAATATTTTTGACATATTTGATTTGAAGTTAAAACTTTAATTAATTTATTTTACGCTTGCTCAATTGTATTGAATTTAAATTTCCACCATATCAAAGTCTTCCTTAACAGAGCCACAAAGTGGGCAAATCCAATCATTAGGTATATCTTCCCATCTAGTGCCAGGACTGATCCCTTCATCAGGAGCTCCTATAATTTCATCGTAAATCCAACCACACATATTACATTTATATTTTTTCATAATAATTTTAGAAGAGCTGTAAAGATAGCTAGGCAAGGCTTAGCTAATAAAAAATTAAAAAATAATTATACATTTTTTAATTCATTAATTGATAATCATAGTTAGAACAAATATAACTGGTATTAGTATTAATTAAGATAATCCAGTATAAAATATCTCAATGCTCAAAATTTATAATACGCTTACTAATCAAAAAGAAGACTTTCGTCCAATAGACCCAAACAATATTGGAATATATGTTTGTGGAATGACTGTTTATGATTTTTGTCATATGGGACATGCTAGAGTATTAGTTATGTTTGATGTCATTACGCGTCATATGAGGCGAAACTACCCAAACGTTCAATACATAAGAAATATTACTGATATTGATGACAAAATTATTAGTCGAGCAATAGAAAATAATGAGGATATCTACTCTCTGACAAATCGATTTATCGATGCTATGCATGAGGATGAAAAAGCGCTAGGAGTTCTCAGTCCTGATATTGAGCCTCGCGCTACTGACTCAATCAATCAAATGATAGATATGATTGCATTACTTTCAAAGAAAGGGCTTGCCTACCAAGGCAAAAATGGTGATGTTTTTTATTCTGTTAGAAAATTTAAGGATTATGGCAAGCTTTCTGGGAAAAATTTAGACGATCTGGTAGCTGGTGCTCGAGTAGATATTCAGAGTAATAAACAAGATCCTCTTGATTTTGTTCTCTGGAAAAAAGCGAAACCTAGTGAACCTAAATGGTCTTCGCCATGGGGAGAAGGAAGGCCAGGTTGGCATATAGAATGCTCAGCAATGTCGACTCACTTTATATCAAATCATTTTGATATTCATGGTGGTGGAATGGACTTAACATTTCCCCATCATGAAAATGAAATAGCCCAATCAGAGGGTGCTAATAATTGCAAATTTGTCAACACTTGGATGCACGTTGGATTCGTTAATATTAATGACGAAAAAATGAGTAAGTCACTTAAAAATTTCTTTACTATTCGTGGTGTTTTAGATAAATATGATGGTGAGACTCTTCGATATTTTCTTATAAGCAGTCATTATCGCTCCCCACTAAATTTTAGCGACACGAATATTGAAAGTGCAAAATCTGCATTAAAAAGACTTTATACTGCAACGAAAGGCTTTTCCTCTAGTAAAAAAATAGATTTCCAGGTAGGTAAGACTTTTGATTATGAAGACAGATTTGATGCCGCATTAAATGATGACTTTAATACTCCTATTGCATTAAGTATTTTATTTGAAATTGCTAAGCAAGTAAATATTGAGCGCTTAAAGGATTCTGAGCACGCTGCATCTTTAGCTCAATTACTAAAAAAATTAGGTAACTACCTAGGTATTCTTGAATACGATTCTGAGGAGTACCTCCAGCAAGGCTCAGATCTATCAGAGGCTGAAGTTTCTATAAAAATAAATCAGAGGGAAGAGGCTAGAGCCTCAAAAAACTTTGCAATGTCTGATCAGATTCGTGATGAACTTTTAACACTTGGTATTATTCTAGAAGATAGTATAGATGGCACGTCCTGGCGAAGAAAATAAACTAAATTCCTACGTTGATTGGAGTCAAATTGATACCATTTTGCTTGATCTAGATGGGACGCTCTTAGATTTAAACTTCGATCTGCATTTTTGGCTTAAATACCTTCCAAAGGTTTATTCTGAAAAGCACAATACTAGCTTTGAGGATTCAAAAAATATAATAATTTCAATGCTTAATTCTCAAGAAGGCAAATTAACTTGGTATTGTCTAGATTATTGGGAAGAAAAACTAGATTTTGATATCATGAAATTAAAAGGTGATGTTGCTCACTTAATTCAAGTTCATAATCATGTTATAAATTTCCTTATTACAGCAAGATTGAAAGAAAAACGTATTTACTTAGTAACTAATGCTCATCGAAAAGGCATTGCGCTAAAAATGCAAATGTCAAAGCTGGAAGGCTACTTTGATAAAATTATCTCTTCACATGATTTTGGAGTTATAAAGCAGGAGCAACAATTTTGGGAGCAATTGACAACTGTCATTCAATTTGACAATGAAAGAACAATTTTTTTTTGATGACTCTCTAGATGTCTTAAAGTCAGCTTCAACATTTAAAATTAAGAATATAATCGCAATAAATAAACCAAGTAGTATGATTGATAAAAAAATAGTTCCTGGCTTTATAAATATTGAGAATTTTCTTGAAGTAATGCCATAGAAAGTATTATTAGCAACTTCCAAATTTTTAATGAAACAAATTGACACAAATTCTTAATTTGTCCTCTATAAAATTATATTGATTTAAAAATACTTAATATTAATATAATTAAACTGCACTATAGAATTATTGAAGGCTATATTTACTTCAAATGA
>JAAZYI010000032.1 GCA_014239735.1 Dehalococcoidia bacterium | reverse complement strand
GCTGTTCTAGAGATCTCATCTATTCCTGTATATGCCTTGGTGTGAGAAAAACTATACAAATCTCTAAACTTACTTGCATTTAAATCCAAAGCAACTCTATCACCGGTTCCAAAGAAATTAGTATGAACAAAGTTACCATTTAAAATTAATTTCTGATAACCAGAGTAACCAATACCGCCTCCAAACTGTCCTGGCAAGCCTTCCTTAATTGTAAATTCAGCATCAACCAAATCGGTTGTACCTGGAACAGGAATTGCTTCAAAATCAACTTCTTCTATGAATGGTAATCGCTGTAATCTAACTTTAGATCTTTCAAGACTGCTTTTGGAGTAATAACCCCCTTCTAACTGTCTCATTTCTCGCCTGAGAGTATTATCATTGATAGAGGGTGTACCTGAAAAACTTATTCGTCTTACATAAACTCTACTCTTTGGCTGAATATAAAAAACAACTTTAACTTCTTTGCTGTCTCTGTCAAGTTCAGGTATAGCTTCAACTTCTGCAAATGAATATCCATCTTCCCCTAACCGATATTTTATTAATTCAGATGCTTGAGTTAAAAGTCCTTGCGAGAATATTTGCCCTGGTTTAGCAAAAACAAGTTGCTCTATTTCTTCTCTAGGTATGACGAATTCACCTGTTAACTTAACATCCGATAGTTTATAGACTTCTCCTTCAGAGATATTAATGGTTACAAAAATACCTGTTTTATCTTGAGAGATAGCTACTTGAGCTGATTCAATTTGAAAGTTTGCATAGCCTTGATCTAAATAAAAACTCTCTATCCCTTCAAGATCTCCTTGCAAATCTTCTCTGGAATACCTATCGTCTTGGTTAATAAATGAAAGCCAATTTGGCATTTTTAACTTTAATAGACCCAGTAAATCCTCGTCATTAAAGACACTATTACCAACAATATTAATTTGCCTAATTTGTGCTCTGTCGCCCTCTTTAACATCAACTTTTACAGTGACTGTATTACCAGGTAAATCTTCTATAATAGTGTCAATTTTTGCGCTGTACTTGCCAAAACTAAAATATTGATCAATCAGAGATCTTTCTATTTCATCAAGGACTGATGGGTCATACGTTCTACCTACTTTAAAACCAATATTCGTCAATGATTCTTCCAAATCTTCAGTTTTAATGTCTTTATTTCCTTCAAATGTTATCGAACCAATAGAAGGTCTTTCAAGTACTGAAATAATTAATATTCCTGAAGAATCTTTTCTGAATTCTATATTTTTAAAAAAACCACTAGAGTAGACAGATCGTATAGATTCTTTCACCCTAATGTCATCAATACTGTCCCCAATATTTATAGGCAAATAATTAAGCAGAGCTCCCTCAGATATTTTCTGTAAACCCTCTATTTTTATATCTTTGACCAGAAAATTATCTTCAGCTTCTACGTAAGTAAAATAAAAGAGAGAAATAGTAAAAATTGCTAATTCTGCTAATAAATATTTAGTTTTCATAATATATTTTTTGAATTTAACTAACTGAATAATCTTATGATGTCATTGTACAATGCAAACACCATTAAGAATAATAATGCCCCTATGCCAATTTGTTGAAAAACCATTTGAATCTTATCTGGTAATGGTCTTCTAATAACTTTTTCTATTAGAACAAAAACAATTTGCCCTCCATCCAACACAGGCAAAGGCAGTAAATTAAGTATCCCAAGACTCACGCTAATAATAGCCATAAAAGATAGTGTTGCTATTAATCCTCTTTTGGCTACAGTACCAGCATCTTTTGCTATACCAACAGGACCACTTAGATTCTTTCCTGATATTTGCCCACTAATCATTTTTCCAAACATATTCAACGTTAGAACTATCATTTGATTTGTTTCAGCTACTGCCATAGTAAAATTCTTAGGAAAACCGTACTTCTGGACAGCAAGGTATTGCTCTAATTGTGCTTGGTCTATCGTCATAGATATACCTATAAAGCCTTTAGAAGGATTATCTCTGCTTGATTCAAGTAAAACTTCAGTTTTATAAATCTCATTACCTCTTTGAATTTCTAGCTCAATAGTCTCGTTGGGTCTAGAGCCAATCATCTCACTGAATTCTGTAGGATTTTTTACGCTAACATTATTCAATTTAAGAATAGTATCTTCTGCTAACAAGCCTGATTTCTCAGCTGGGCTGTTTGGGCTTGTATTCACTATCACTGGACTAGCTATAGGTTGAAACGGTCTTAAACCCAGACCTGAAAATAAAGCATTAGGTGCAGTAAGCTCTTTTGTTCTTCCAGTTAAGTCTAAATTAATCTTTTTTTGATTATTTGTCTTATCAACTAATAGTAATTCAATCTTTTCATCTTTTAATATTTCACCAATCATCGAAACAAGTGAAGTCTGCCAAGTTGTAACACTTTTCTCACCCACACTAATGATCTTATCGCCTGACCTAATATTATTTTCATACGCAATGGAATTTAACTCTACTTCTCCAATAATAGGTGCTTGACCAGGTACTCCGATGGAAAACATAGTCATATAAGCTAATATCGAGAATATAAAATTAGCTAAAGGCCCTGCAAATAATATAAAGATTCTTTTTGTAGCTGACTGATTATTAAATGCTCTATGTTTGTCATTGGGATCAACATCCTCGCTACGTTCATCCAAAAGCTGAACATAGCCACCTAGTGGTATTGCTGAAACACAATATTCAGTTTGATCAAGTCCATATTTTTTACTCCAAAATATTTTTCCAAAACCAACTGAGTATCTCAAGACTTTTACATTACAAAATCTTGCAGCAAAATAATGTCCGCCTTCATGAATAATAACAAGAATACCCACCAATAGGATGAATGCAAAAATAGAAAATAATATGTCCATGATTTAATTATCAATAATGATTATGAAGGAATTATAAAGATTGAATGAATTAAAGAAAGTAATAAAAATAAAGAACTGTCATATAGTTAATAATCTAAAGTGATCATATTAAGTAAATTAAGAAATTTTCATAGATAATTTCTCCAATCCTTCCTGTTGGATAGAGAGCAAACAACATAAAAAAAGTTAGAACTGCAATTGTTCCATC
>JAAZYI010000031.1 GCA_014239735.1 Dehalococcoidia bacterium | reverse complement strand
CCTAAAGAAGAGGAAGCTCCTGTAGCTGAAGAATCTCCTAAAGAAGAGGAAGCTCCTGTAGCTGAAGAATCTCCTAAAGTAATTGAACTTGGATTTGATGAGTTTAGACCAGGTGATAATGTAACTGTAAATTTGAAGATTATTGAAGGAGATAGGCAGCGAACACAGGCATTTCAAGGTGATGTGATTAAGGGCAGATTTATTAAAAACAGCCCTCCGCCAATTTCATCTACTTTTTTGGTTAGAAGGATTGCCAGTGGGGTAGGAGTAGAAAGAATTTTTCCATACTTTTCCCCTTCCATTGAATCTGTAAAACTTAATAGGAGAGGCAAAGTTAAGCAAGCAAGGATTTTTTATATGAGAGAAAGATCTGGTAAGAGCGCAAGAATTAAAGAAAGAAGAATCTAGGAGATGCCAATTCGTCCTGTTCTGACTTTTCCTAATAGTCTATTAAGAAAAAGAGCTGAGCCAGTTAAGAAAATTGATAACGAGATTATGAATTTGATTAAAGATATGAAAGATACTTTAACGGAGGCTTCAGGTGTAGGATTAGCTGCTAATCAAGTTGGTGTATTAAAAAGAGTCATAGTAATTTCAAATTCTCCAGAAAGCGATATTATTGCATATATAAATCCTGAGATTACTAACAGAAAAGGGAAAAGGACTGTAACTGAAGGATGCCTTAGTTTCCCTGGTTACTCAGGAATAGTTACAAGATCTATATCTGTGTCTGCAAGATATATGGATGAAAGTGGAGGAAGAGTAAAAATTACTGCAGATGAGTTATTATCTCAGGCACTGGAACATGAAATTGATCATTTGAATGGAATTTTATTCGTAGATCATTTGAGAGAGCATGAAAAACTATCTGCCGTAGATCCTGAATATAGGCCTCATAACCACGATATTAACGTTTCCATAAAAGTTCAGAATAATCAATATGAATCCGAATTTAATAAAAAATTATATACTAAGATTGGAATAGACGATCTTAAATTAGCTCTAGATAGAGCAGACATACTTAAGGATGTAGAGCAAGCAAATGATTAAGATAAGAACAATAGTTTTTGCATCAATTATATTTTTAATTGCTGTGCTTTCTATTTCATTTAAAATTATAGATGTAGATTTGCCCGGATTGAATTTTAATAGAGGTGATTCAGAAACATTTCTTGGTCTGACTTTGGGATTAGATTTAAAAGGTGGAACACATTTAGTATATGAAGCCGAGCCCAAAAAAGGCTCTGAATTAACTTCTGATGATATGGAAGGTGCTAGGAGAATATTAGAGAAGAGAGTCAACTCTTTTGGGATATCAGAATCTTCTGTTCAGTTAGTTGGGTCTGGAACAGGAGTTTCGACTAAGATATTAGTGCAATTGCCGGGGCTACAGCAAGTAAACATATCTATTACAATAGCTGGGCAATCTTCAGAAAAAGAATTAAAAGATATAATTTCAAATTTGGGGTATGAGGAATTAAAAGTTTCTCAGATTGAAGAAGCAGATGGAAGGTTTGCAATTAGTGGACCTAGGATAAAAAGAAATGACGGAGAAAATGACCCTTCATTATTACTATCTGAGCTTGATAAATCATTTCCTTTAGCTATGTTACTAGCCTATACTTCATTAGATGATCAAAATCAGCCTGTTGATTTGCCTACATTAGATCAAATGGAAGCTGCCGCATCACTAACAGAGGAAGCAGATTATGTTGTAGAAGATTTGTCTCAAGGAGTTTTTAGAATAACCTTCCCCGATTATGTGCCTAGATCAGGCGATGTCAACTATAGATTCTTAGATCAAGCTGAAACCTCTCTATTAGCAGCACCTTTTGAAGAAATTGGAACTTTGTTTCAAGCATCTATTACTGGAGGAGTATCTTCTTGGAAAATTACAGGAGGAGTCGAGGAAGCAAAAAAATTAATAGGAGAAACTGCTCAGCTAGAATTTAAAGAAAGGGATTGTCTGCCTATTGAAAATGAAAATAATGAAGAGGAATGGCCTCCTGATAATTTAACTAAGGAAGAATGGTTGCAATTAAGGTGTATTATACCTACTTATTATGAAGATAAGGCTGTTGCATTATCCGGTGGAGATTTAGTAGATGCATTCCCAGATGTTCAGCCTGGAATCCCACGACCAGTAGTTTCCATTGTTTTTGATGATGATGGAGCAGATGAATTTTTTGATATAACAAGCAGGGTAGCAAAAAATCAAGATTTATTAGCTATATTTTTAGATGGAGAGCCTCTAGTTGCACCAAGTGCAAGCTCAGGAATTACTGGAGGAAGAGCATATATACAAGGGCCAACTTTTGATAGTGGAAGCGTAAAAACAATTGCGATTCAATTAAAATCCGGAGCTTTGCCAGTTGGTCTCAATTTGATTCAAGAAAGAAATGTAGACGCATCTTTGGGTTCTGATTCATTAAGAAAAAGCCTAATAGCAGGTGGTTCAGGTTTGATTTTAGTATTAATTTTTATGATTAGTTATTATAGAGTACCTGGCGTTATTGCATCATTATCATTAATTTTTTATGCAACCTTATTGCTTGCAGTTTTCAAATTAATACCTGTTTCACTAACTTTATCAGGTGCAGCAGCTGTTATTTTGTCTATTGGAGTGGCTGTAGATGCAAATATATTAATTTCAGAAAGAACTAAGGAAGAAATCAGGTCAGGTAGAAATATTTTTTCTTCTATAAACGAAGGTTTTAGTAGGGCATGGCCTTCAATCCGTGATAGTAATGTATCTACCATTATAATTTGTATAGTTTTATATTGGTTTGGTGATAGATTTACTACAAGCGTTATACAAGGCTTTGCACTTACTCTTGGCATAGGAGTAATAATAAGTATGTTTACTGCCTTTACTGTAAGTAGATTATTAATGAGGCTCATATCTAAAACAACTATAGGAGAAAAGTTAAATCTTTATGATCCTGTAGGAAAATTATTCGAAAAGAAAGATTAGAATGATAGACGTAGTAGGAAAAAGAATTTGGTTTTTAGGATTTTCATTAGTAATTTTTATTATTGGTTTGATTTCATTGGCTATACCTCCTAATTTAAATTTAGGAATAGATTTTCTATCTGGAACAGGAATTACAGTAAGTTTTGAAAAGAAAATTAATACAGAGCAGATACAAAATGAATTCAATAGTTTAGGTCTAAATTCAACTAACACTCAATCCTTAGGTGATGACATATTTTTTATTAGAACAGAAAGGTTGTCAGATTTCGGTAGTTCAAGTGATTCCTCGTCTGTATCAAGAGAAGATGTTGAAAACTCTTTTAAGAAGATAGACGATCAGTATAGAATTTTAGAGGTTGAAACAGTTGGATCCAAGGTTGCTGAAGGCACCATAAGGAATTCAATAATAGCAATTACTGTTTCTTCCTTATTCGTCATGATATATATTCTATATGCATTCAGAAAGCTTGAGAATTCAGTTAGATTTGCACTTTCAGCTGTTTTTACGTTAATTCATGATGTTATTTTAGTTACTGGCCTTTATGCTTTATTAGGACATATCTTTGGGTTGCAGGTTAACTCAGTTTTTGTTGTAGCTATACTTACTGTGATAGGTTACAGCGTCAATGACACGATAGTTATTTTTGATAGGATAAGAGAAAATAATTTAAAGTTTTCAAGCTCTACTCTACCTCAAAATATTAATAGATCTATTAATGAGTCAATAACAAGATCTTTAGGTACTAGCATAACTACTCTATTGGTATTATTATCTATGCTACTCTTAGGAGGTTCTACTTTAAGAGATTTCTTGGTAGTTTTGGTGTTAGGGGTGGTTGTAGGTACATATAGCTCTATATTTGTTGCATCTCAATTTTTAGTTTTTTGGGAACAAGGGTTCAGAGATAAAAATCTATGAATCAATTTCTTCTGCAAATTTAGTGAATATATAATCACTGACTAACTTCCCCTTATTAGTTAAAGATGTAGTTTTTAAATTAGACTTAATTAGTAGGTTATTATTTAATTCATTTATTAGGTTTTTAAATATAGATATAAAAATCTTGTTAAAAATTTTCTCAAAATCTTTATGATTAATTCCTATATGCATTCGGAGATTTAGCATAATATATTCAATCATTTTTTCTTCTTCGGTTATTGTAGTCACTTCACTATATAATTCATTTTGATTATCTATATTTTTCGATAAATAAATATATTTTTTCAATGATGAAATATTTTTCATTCTTGTGCCGTTTATTAAAGAAGATGCTCCGGGGCCAAACCCTAAATAATTGTTCGAATTCCAATATCTTAAATTATGTATCGATTCACTTCCTTTTTGGGCCCAATTTGAAATTTCATATTGGTGATAATTATTATTATTTAGCAATTCTATGGTCAGATTAAACATTTCAATTATTATATTTTCTTTAGGTTCAATTATTTTCTTTAGATTAAGATCTCTGAAAAATTTTGTTTTTGGCTCAAAAGTTAATAAGTAAGTAGACAGATGAGGAAAAGAATAATCAAGAAACATTTTTATTGATTCCTCCCATTGTGCAAGCGTCTGACCAGGAACCCCAAAAATCAAATCTAAATTAATGTTATTTATATAGCTGCTTGATAATAAATCTAATGATTTTTTTAATGTTTCTACATCGTGATTCCTTCCTAATTTACTCAAAATATTTTTATTAAAACTTTGGCCTCCAACACTTACTCTATTTATTCCAATTTTTTCATAAAGTTCTAGCCTAGGATTATTTATATCGGCAGGATTAACTTCGATAGAAAATTCAAATTTATTATCAATGAAATAATTGTTTTTTAGGGAATTAAATATTGCCATTAAGTCTTTATTATTTATATAAGAGGGAGTCCCTCCTCCTAGTGAAATAGAAACAATTTTTGAATCAGCAAATCTCTTTGAATTTCTTTGAATCTCACTGATTAATGATTGAATGAAATTAGGTATTAAGTCATCAACTTTTGAATATTTATTGAAATCGCAATAAGGGCAAATTATTTCACAGAAAGGAATATGTATATATATTGAAAGATCTTTATGGTGTCCAGAGGTCTGATTTTTCTTGTGAGTCTTCATTATTAGATACTTTTTGTTCCTGTTCTTGAGTTGCGAGAGATTCTTGATTTTCCTGAATCCACCTATTCATTTTGTCTAATGTAGGAGGTATTATATTGAACATCTCAATGTCTTCAGCATATTTATGTCCTCCAGAAGATATTATAAATAAAGCTGCTTCGCTCCCTTTTAATTCATTTATTTTTGCAGATATAGATTCTTCTCTTTTAGTAGCAATCGATGAGTAGTTTTCTTCAACAATTTTCTTTACGTCTTCGCTAATAAAACCTAGTTGTGCAATCCTGGTCCAGTCAATTAGTGTTTTATATATTTCTTCATCTTCTATGGGCTTATATTTAGATCCAGATTTTACTCTTTCTTTTACCATATTAATACAACCTGGATTTGATTCAGAAATAGCTTTTGACGCATCATCAAATTCCTGCCACATTCCTTCTATGTGTATATATGATATTAGACCTGCAGTTTTTTCTAATTTATCTAATTGATCTGAAATAGAAGACCAGTATTCTTCAAGTAAAACTTTAAATTCTTTGTTTTCTGGAAAATAATTTTGGATATTTTGAACTAAGTATAATTTTCTTTTTAAAGCTGAATTCTCTGCAGACGGCTTTGTTATTTTTCCTAACTCTTCACTCATAGTTCTCCTTTATTATCTATACGGAAAAAAGAAAGTTTACTACATCTCCTGTTTTTATGATGTAATTTTTTCCTTCCCCTTTAATTAAACCTTTCTCTTTAGCTTCTTTCTCATTTGAAAATTTTAGTAAATCTTCAATATTTATTACTTCAGCCCTAACAAATCCTCTTGCAATATCACTATGTATTTTTCCTGCTGCATCAACAGCACTAGATTCTTCTTTGACAATCCAAGACCTGCATTCTTTTTTCCCTGCAGTTAAAAAACAAATTGAGCTAGAAACTTTTAATAAATTATTGAAAATCTCATCAAAATCATTTGAGGTTATTTCAGAAGCATCTCTAAATTCATTCACCTCATCATCATTTAGAGATACCATGTCCTCTTCGAAACTTAATGGTACTTGAATTAAGGAAGAATCTTTTCTGAGCAAAGGTCTAATTTTTTTTATTTCTTCTTCAGTAATGCTTTGATTTTCATCTGTATTTATAATTACTATCATTGGAGATTTTGCGATTAAGAATGAACTGCCTATAGCTGACTTATGAGTCTCAGTATACAATTCTGAATTATAAGGTTCTCCTTGCTCAATCAATTTGGATACCTCTTTAAGTACTTCTATATTTTTTTCATTATATTCCCTTTCTTGCTTGGTTAGAGATTTAAATGTTTTTTCAATATTTTCTATTCTCTTTTCTATTATCTGAACATCTATAAGTCTAGATTCAATTGTGAATTGTTCTAAGTCATTTTCAAGGTTAACTTCTCCATAAGGGTGAGGAACAGAATCATTTTTGAAAGACCTTATTAATAAAATTACACCATCATATTTTTGAATTTCTTGTAAATATTTTTTTTCAATGAAGTCACTTGATGAATCAAAGTTTAAATTAGTTGCTGGATCAGTTATATCAATTTCTCCATTTACTTTTTTTTCTGTTTTATGCCATTCTGAGACTTTATCTAAGTTCTCATCAGGCACTTTTACTGTTCCAATTCTTATATCAGAATAGATATCCTGCCTTGCAGATTTAGTTAAAGTATTGAATAAAGCTGATTTGCCACTTTTTGGCAAACCCATAATTAAGAAGTTCATTTGTGTTATTTTCTAAGTTATTGGTTAATATTAGAATTTAATATAAATATTATTAAATTGCTATGGAAATTAAAGTTATTTGCGGCACAAATCATTTTCTAATTGAAGAAAAGCTAAAAAGAATAAAAGAAAATAGTTTAGGTGAAGTATTAAGAATGGAAGGAGCATCTATTACGAAAGATGAACTTTCTGTGTCTTTGTCATCTTTTTCTATGTTTGAAGAAAAGAAAATTCAAATAATTGATGGGTTTTTAATAAGATTAATTGATGAAGAAAAAACAGGAAATTGGGATAATTTATTTACTAAAATAATCTCTCCCGAATCTCCTAATTCTGTTTTTTTTATTGAGAAATTTAACGATGAAAATGAATTAAATTCGTTCTTGAGAAAGAAAGTAATATCAGATCTAAATTGTGAAATTGAAACTGTTAATACGCCTTCTGGAAGAGGCGGTTCCAGAGAAATCACAGATTGGATTAGATCAAGAGAAGAAGATTTAGGGTTAATTTTAAACAATAATCAAAGAATGTATATGACTTATGAATCAAATAAAGATTATTCTCTGTTGGACAACGAACTAAAAAAGCTATCAACCTTTTCAATGGGAGAGCAGATATCTGATGATGACTTTGATAAACTAGTTTCTTTTTCAAGAAATTATAAAATATTCGATCTGTTAGATATGTTTTTTGCTAATAAAATTGATGAAATTTCTAAAATTCTTACTAATTTATTTTCTAATGGAATTCAATCAAATGAAATTATTGGCTTAATGAATTCAGAGATTCATAAAGTATTACAAATTAAATATTTGATAATTGAAAAAAAATCAGTTCAGGAAATTTCTAAAATTACTGGAATTAGGAGTAAATATTATTTTGATAAGCTTTTTTCCACTGCAAAAAAAATAGACCTTTTAAGGTTAATTAATACTCAGAGTGCTTTATTAAAATTTGATATTAAAAGTAAAACTGAAAGATTTAAGCAAGAGCTTGAATTAGAATTATTATTAATTTCGAAATTATGAAAAAGATATTCTTGTTTTTAGCGTTTATTATTTTTTTATTGAGTTGTAGCAATGAATCTTCCGAAAAAGTTTTTTTGGAAGAAAACTTAGACAATAAAAATGCTGAGGATCAGTTAGATAGTGTTTATCATTACGTTAGAGCTCATAGATATCTTGAAATTAATAATCTTAGTGCAGCAGAAAGTAGATTTAAAAAAGTTATTGAATTAGAACCTGATTTTGCAAGAGGATTTTTGGGGCTATCAAATGTTAAATATTTAACAAATCAATTAGATGAAGCTAAAGAATACAACAATGAAGCTTTGAGTCTCAAACCTGACTTAGAGGAGTCATTATATCTAAGTGGACTGATACATAAAAAATTAAATAAATGTTCAAAGTTTATAAAAAATAAAGATTATGAATCTTATTCCTATAACCCTTTAATTTTAATATTAGGTTTATGCTTTGAGATAGAAGGTAAAAGCAAAGAAGCAAATGAAATTTTTTCTAATAATGGAATTAAATCTGTAGAAACAAATCTTATTGAGGCTGAATATGAATTTTATTTAAATAATCCCGATAAGTCTTTGGTCTTGATTTATGATTTTATTAATGAAAATGAAAATGCAGAAGCGTATCTACTTATCGGAAACATTTTTCTCGATCAAGGAAGGATAGAAGAGGCAAATGCTAATTTTAAAGAAGCTATGGATATAAGCAAAGATCCTAAAATCCCTTTATTTTATGCAGAAGCAAAAGCATTATACGAAGAGACAAAAAAATAATTAATTTAAAATTATATCTTGAGTTAATTTGAGCAGTTCTTGGTATTTAGCAAAACCTTCTAATTTATATTTCAATATTCCTTCTTTATCTATGAAAAATATCCATGGTTCTGTGGGCAATCCCCATAATCTAGTTGGCTCTGTAACTGTTAATGTATCTATATCATTTAAATTCTTTCCAATAAAATTCTCATATACTTCTACGTGTATATAATTGCATTTAGGATAGTCAGTTGATATCTCTTTAATGTGATCTAATAATGGCCCACAAGTTCCCGATACGCATAATGCTGGCGTAGAAAAAATAATAATAGTTGGCAATTCATTTTTAATTGCATCTATGTAATTTATGCTATAGAAATTTATATTCGGGTCTGGATCAGATGAAATATATTTTATATCTCCGAAACTATCAGCCGTTTTAGTATTTACTAAAGGAGGAGTTAATCCTATTTTTGGAGTTAAAGATTCTTTATTTACCTGAAAAAATGCTGTTCCAAAAGAATTATCATTTCTGATAGTTTTGACTTCAAAGTTTCCAAATTCATTGAAAATTACTTCTGAATAATATGCTCCTTTACCTGCAAACCATTCTTCGTAAATTGGGTCGATTTTTTGCAATTCATTTGAATTTAAATTTTTAATTGTTACTTCTTTGAGTCTTTCCTCCACCAACTTTCCTTTTTGGTCTAATAAAGCGAATCTAAATTTATTATTACCTAATGAATGGTCAGAAGAAAACACTAAAACTGATAAATTATTATCAGTTAATTCTGAACTATTAGAGCATGACAGGGTTAATATTATGAATGAAATAATGATCGCTAAATAGGTTGGCTTCATAACAATGCTATTCAAAAGCTAATATTTTTTTAGGGTTTTCAATAATAATGTCATTAATTTTTTCTTCCTGCATTCCTATAATCTTCATCCTATTTAAAAGATTTTCGAAAGTATGACTATAGCCATGTCCTCCATATTTTTTTAATCTATTTTTTGAATAAATATCATGACCTAATAACAATTTGTCATTAAAACCAGCATCAGAAATGGTCTTAATGAATTCTATTTTTTGATGATCGCTAGGCATATAGCTTTTTGGGTTTAGGGGGTAATAAGATGATTCAATGCCTAGTTGATCGAAATTTAGATATACTCCTGTTTTTGCTAATGACTCCAATGTGTCGTAATCATATATTGTTCTCTCTATATGACCCATTATTGTTCTCTCTATCACCCCTTCATTAGATTGGATGAAATCAATTATTTCTAAAGGTGAAGATTCATGTCTTCCTGGGTGAATCAAAATTGCAGCACCTGTTTCTTTTTGAGCAATAATTGCAGATTTTAAACTTTTTCTCTCATTTTCAGTCAAAGGAAAACTGCAACCAACCTCTCCAATAATTCCTGAGTGAACTCCTGAATTGCCCTTTAATATATCTTCTATGATTATTAAAGCTAGCTCTTCTGTAGATTTGTTATTAAAGTAATCAGGAAGTGAATTATCTACATAAAAACCTGTCCCCATAATTATATTAATTCCTGTCTTTTCACTTATTAGTTTAAGCTTCTTATGTTGATCTGCTACTCTAGTAGGGCCTAATGGAGTTACTTCAACTAGACTCTGGCCTCCATTTAATTTGAAATCAATCATTTCTTCTATGGAATCATTAATATCTTCTAGTAAGAGATTATCTTCATTGCTATTCCAGTAAGTTCTTATCCAGCCTAGATTAGATAAGGCAACCTTTTCCTTCATATGGTGAATATCTTTTTTGTTTGGAGGCTCATTAAGAACAACCCTAAAATCAATTAATAGATGTTCGTGGCATATAACTTTCCCTAGGTTCTTAGGATTTATAGGCCCACAAACTGTCATTACTTTGCCTTTTAAGCCCTGCTTAGAGTAATTAGGCATTAATTTACTGTATTAGTTTTTGTGTCCTTACTGTTAACAAATTTATCAGTAAAAACTGTTCCTATCCCAAAACCTTCTGGGACATATACAAATCCATTTTCTATTTTTGGCATAGTCTCTATTATGTCTCGATACCAAGTATTGTTAAATGCCCTTACAGTCTCTTGGATCATTGCATTTGGAGTACTTAAACTTAAGTGAATTCCATTAAGCAATGTAATAGGACCAACGCAATCATGTGGCGCTACAGGTAAGCTATGAGCAGATGCCATAGATGATATTTTTTGGGCTTCAGAAATACCACCTACCCAGCAAATATCAAACATGCAAATATCAACCGCCTTTTTCTCAAATAATTCTCTGAAGCTCCACCTAAGTGACAATGTTTCACTTGCAGTAACTGGTATGTGAGTAAATTTTCTAAAATCAGCTAATGCATCTAGATTATCCATTGGAATTGGATCTTCATACCATAAAGGTTCTATTGGCTCTAAAGCTTTTGCAATCCTTTTTGCTGAGGGTAAATTCCACATTGAATGAAGCTCAACCATAATATCCATTTTTCTACCAACAGCATCTCTAATTTTTTGAAATGGCTCAACTCCTTTATCTATGTCTTCTGAAGAAATAAATTCACCATTTGTTTTGCCAGCAAATTGGTCAAATGGCCATATTTTCATTGCAGTTACACCTTCTTTTAATAAACTTTTTGCTAATTCACCAGCATCGGTCATAAATGCATGTTGATCTTCATAATCTTGCTCAGGTTTATGATCTATGTCTCCTGGGATATTTCTATAGGATTCTGGTCTGTTTACTCCATAGGAATATCCAGCACATGTGTTATAAATTTTTATTTTATCTCTGAACAACCCTCCTAGTAATTGATATAGAGGTTGCTGGGTTAATTTTCCTACTAAATCATGTAGAGCCATATCTATTGCAGATAACCCTCTTACCTCTGCTCCTGCAGGCCCAACAGTAATTCCAAGGTTGCAAATATCACTCCATAGTTTTTCTAGCTGCATAGGGTTCTGGCCAATTAAAGCTGTTGAGGCTTCCTTAAGAATAAAAGTCTCAACTGTGTCAGGCCCCCATGATGTTTCACCTATTCCAAATTCACCAGATTCATCATGAACGACAACCCAAATTATTTTTGCGTAATTTGCATTTCTAATTGTTTCAATTTTAGTAATCTTGGGCATAGCTTACTCTCTCTTCACTATAAAGTATTAGGATAAAATTATAAGATTCAATACTATAAGATAAATAATTAAAAATACATATAATAAGTTGGATATATTTACATCAATATTTTATGGAGTAGTTCAAGGACTAACAGAATTTCTCCCAATAAGTAGTAGTGGTCACAATGTTTTGTTGGCCAAGTTATTTGATATCAAAGCTCCTAGCTTAAGTTTTGATATATTCGCGCACCTTGGCTCTATGTTGGCGATTTTATTTTTCTTTTATAGAAATTTTGATAATGAAAAAGAAAATTTACCTGAAACAAGCTTAATAATAAAAATATCTTTATTATCATGGATTCCAATACTTTTAGTTGGTTATTTTTTTAGAGATTTTTTTGATGGAAGTGCAAGAGAATTAGAGATAGTTTCGACCTCATTTGTAGTTTCAGGAATATTTATTTCATTGCATTTATTTAAACAATATAAATTGAAATTTTTTCAAATTATTTTTCTAATGTCTGTTTTTCAAATCCTTGCTGCATTCCCTGGAATATCAAGATCTGGAATAACAATTGGAATAGGATTGTTCTTTGGATTAAGCCCTAGGAGAGCAGTAATCATATCATTCTTAATGAGTGTGCCTGTTATATTTCTTGCATCCTCTTATGACCTATATATCATTTTGGTAAATAATAAATTTGATCAAAATATATATAGTATTATAATTTCATTATTATTTTCTTTCTTTGTCTCTTTCCTTGGCATTAAGTTAATGCTACTGATTGCAAGAAATTATAATTTTAAATGGTTTGGTATTTACAATATTTTAATAGGAATTATTATCCTTGCTTTTTTATAAATAACTTTACCTATCCTGAACAGATCCATCATAGCCTATAGGTGTATCAAGCGTCTTTGGGTTTTCAGGAGTTTTTAAACTTTCTTCGTTAATAGTTATTCCAAGACCAACCTCGTCTGGAACTATTAAATACCCTTTATCTAATTTTATTGGATTTACTATTAAGTCTTTTTTTGGATATTCAGATTCTCCTGTGTATTCTTGCAATGCAAAATTAGGAATTGATGCATCAAGCTGTACACATGCGGCAGTAGAAATAGGAGATAGTGGGTTATGCGGGATAACTTTTATATGTTTTGCTTCTGCCATCGCAGATATTTTTTTACACCCTGATATACCAGAGGCTAAACACAAATCTGGCCTTATATAATCCGTTGCATTTAGTTCCAGTAATTGTTGAAAATCAAAAATAGATGTAAATCTTTCTCCAGTTGCAATAGGAATTCTGCAATGATCCTTAATTTCTTTCATTGTAGAGGGTGAGTCAGGTAGCATCGGGTCTTCATAAAAGAAGGGAGAGAATTTTTCTAATCTTTTGCCTAGAGAAATTGATTCTGCCGGGTTCATTTGCCTGTGTATTTCTATACACAAATCTATATCATTTCCAATAGCTTCTTTGACAGCACCTACTCTGCTCACAGCATCTTCAATCCATTCGGAAAGTGATTTATGTTTAAAAAATTTTGGCGAGTAAGGAGAAAATCTAATAGCAGTAAAACCTTTTTTTACCTTGTCTAGCGAATCTTTTACCAAATCATCGATAGTTTCACCGTATACATGCATATAGCACCTAACTTTTTCTCTTGTTTTTCCGGCTATAAGATCATAAATAGGTACTGATAATCTTTTTCCTTTTATATCCCATAATGCTATATCTATTGCCGATAATGCACCTTGAACAACAGACCCCATAAAATGACTTGATCTATATAGCCATTGAAAATGATGCTCTATTAATGAAGGATCTTTGCCTATCAAATAATCACTCATTGTATTAATCATAGTTTGAGTTGGCCTTTGCCATCCATGAACACCTCCTTCCCCAATTCCAACTGTCCCGTCTTCGCAAAATATTTTTAATATCAGCCATCTATCCCAAAGTATGGTTTCAATATTTTCTATTTTTGTTTTCTTCACTATGTTATTTTTTAGTTTAAAATTTTTATAATTAACAATTATAACGAAATTATTTTTGATGATTCAATTGCTTCAATATCTAATTCGACTCCCAGACCAATTCCGTCACCAGGATAAACTAATCCATTAGAATCAATTTTTACAGGATTTTTTATTCCAAAAGTTGATCCAGAAGGATAAGGTATTTCTAAGTAGGAACAATTTTTTATTGCAAGTGCAAGATGAAGATTAGCTAAATCCATGAGTGACAAAAGTGTCATGTGTATTTCACAATTCATCCCAAATGCTTCAGCGAGATGCGCTGTTTTCAAAGCTCCAGTTATCCCTCCTGTCCAAGATACGTCAGCTCTTAAGATATCTGCAGCTCCTGACTTTATGTAATTAGCCTTTGAAAAAAAATCTGAGTTCCATTCGCTTGAGAGAATAGGGATATCTAGAGTTGAGCATAACTTATTTAATCCATGCATATCATGATCATAAATTGGCTCTTCAAGCCACAAGAAATCTAATTTTTCTAATGCTCTTCCAACTTTAATTGCCTCTTCGTGACTATAATGACCACCAACAGGATCGCTCATTAAAATCATATTTGGAAGTGCTTCTCTTACAGCTCTACAACATTCTATATCTAATTCAGGAATCCCGGGAGGATGTAACTTGAATGCTTTGTATCCATCTTTGGCTGCCTGCTTAGCTAATTCAACATATTCTTTTGGTTCATCTAAAAAATTAGAACTTGCATAGGCAGGAATATTAGATCTATAGTACCCAAGATATTTATATAAAGGCATTTGGGCTTTCTTTGCTGCGATATCCCAAAGAGCAACATCTAATGGGCCATATGAAGTAAATGCAGTGTTGCCGCCAAGCCTATCTGTGTAATGAGCTTTCTGCCAAAGATATTCTCTTGCTAAAGCATCCTCATTAATTAATTCTGGCCTGAATACCTCTGCTATAGTATGTGCTGTCCTAAGTCCCCCTTTAGTTCCCCATCCAAATCCATAACCATCTATTCCTTCTTCAGTATGAACAATCACTAAAACAATATCTGGAGAAGTAGAAGTAGTAGTATCTTTAGCTGGAGAATCATCAAGATCTCCAAGATTTTTGACTTTTGAAACAATGATTTCTATATCTGTGATTTTCATAAAAAAGTAGTATATTTATGCATCAATAAGTAATTGGTATGGATCCTCTAGTAAATTTTTTATCCTGACTAAGAACTGCACCGCCATAGCTCCATCAATTATTCTATGATCGTAAGTAACTGCGAGCATCATTACTGGCCTAATTACTACTTCTCCATCAAGTGCAATTGGCTTTTCTTGTATTTTATGCATTCCTAATATACCGACTTGAGGAGGATTTAGTAATGGAGTTGACATCAATGAGCCAAACACTCCTCCATTTGTTATTGAGAATGTTCCACCTTGAAGCTCTTGCAGAGATATCTTTTTCTCTCTTGCTTTAGTAGCTAATTCTGCTACCCCTTTTTCAATTTCAGCTGATGATTTTTTGTCAGCTTCTCTTAGCACAGGAACTACTAATCCTTCTTCGGTAGCAACTGCTATACCCATATCATAATATTTTTTTAATATAAGCTCATCTTGGTGTAGCTCTGAATTTAGGTGAGGGAAGCTTTGAAGAGCATTTACAGATGCTTTTACGAAAAAGCTCATAAAACCTAATTTTATTCCATGCTTTTCAATAAATTGATCTTGGAATTTTTTTCTTATAGAGATAACTGAGGAAAGATCTACTTCGTTATATGTTGTTGTCATAACGGTATCTGACTGTACCTCTTTAAGTCTTTTAGCAATTGTTATTCTTCTTCTAGATAATTTAATTATCTCTTCTGGTCCTGATGAATTAGGAAGGATTGAAGTTTTTTTGGAATCATTTTTATTTTCCAGATCATTTTTTGTTATTTTTCCATTTGGTCCAGATCCTTTAATTTTAGTAAGATCAATATTACCTTTTTCTGCAATTTTTTTTGCAACAGGAGTTGCGGATACCTCGGTATCATTGGACCCCTTTTTAGTATCAGGCTTTTCAGGTTTGATTGATTGTGAAACTGAGTCATCAACTATGCCTAGTAATTCTCCGACAAGCACTGTTTCGCCTTCATTTTTATTTACTTCTTTTATTTGTCCTGAAACAGGAGTGACTACTTCTAAGCTTACTTTGTCGGTGTCTAGCTCAATTATTACTTCACCTTCCTCAACTATGTCGCCACTTTTTTTAAGCCAAGTCGCCACAATAGCCTCTACCGTAGACTCAGCAAGATCTGGAACCATTATTTCATGTAACATAATTGATTATTCTATCAATTATTTTAATATGCAGTCTATTATTCTTTTTTGTTGAATTTTATGCACTGATGCAGAGCCAGTTGCAGTGGCTGCGCTAGGCTCTCTCCCGACATATTTTAGGGCAGTAGAATTTGGTAATATTTTATCAACTCTCTCTCTCATAAATTTCCATGCGCCTCTATTTTGAGGTTCTTCTTGAACCCATATTACTTCCTTAGTATTTCTATGCTCATCAAATATTTTCTTCAGGGCAATTTTCGGAAATGGGTAGAGCATTTCTATGCTCAGTAATTCTGCTTTTGAAGATAATTTTTTATAATCAGGATCATTCATAATATCAACAATAATTTTCCCGGAGCCAATTATAATTTTATTGGCATTTTTAACATTCCTATTTTTGATTATTGATTTAAATTTTGATGATGTGAGATCTTTCACTGAACTAGAAGAAATAGGGTGCCTAAGTAGGCTTTTTGGAGTAAAAATAATTAATGGATTTGACTGCTTTTGCATTAGTGTATGTGCTCTTAAAAGATGAAAATATTGTGATGATGTAGTGCAATTAGCAATTGCAATATTATTATTATCAGCAGATTCAAGAAACCTTTCGATCCACCCGCTTGAATGGTTTGGTCCCATTCCTTCATAGCCGTGCGGAAGCAATAGAACCAAGTTAGAATCTAGTCCCCATTTAGGTTGGGAACTGACAATAAATTCATCAATAACAGATTGAGCGTTGTTAACAAAATCTCCAAATTGTGCTTCCCAAATAATTAAAGATTTATTTTCTATAATGCTATATCCAAACTCAAATGCTAAAGCTGCCATTTCAGAGAGAGGAGAGTTAACTATATCAGCATAAATATCTTTATTTGTAAATCTATCTAATAGTCTTATTTTATCTTTTCCTGTGGAGTCCCAGATTATTGCATTTCTTTGACTAAAAGTTCCTCTTTGGGAATCTTGCCCTGAAAATCTAACTGAAATGTTATTTTTTATTAATGAAGCTAAGGAAAGCATTTCGGCATGACCCCATTCTAGTTTAAGATTTTCATCAAATTTTAGTCTTTTATCAAAAATTGACTTTAATCTTTTATTTAAATTAAACTTGCCATCAATTTTATATAGCTTCTTATTGATTTTTTCTAATTCATCAATATTTATACTTTGGGAGCTTGTCTCATAGTTTATTTCATCAAAATTGAACTCTCCGGGCCATATGCTTGTTTCTAGATTTTCGATAGGTTTATTTGAATTCGACATATGTTGGATATGTGTAGATTTTATTCTTCCAATTTCATCTTCGTTTAATATTTTTTCTTTAATTAATTTTTCAGAGAAAATTTTTGTTACTGAAGGATGGTTGCTTATCTTTTCGTACATTAATGGCTGAGTTATAGTCGGGTCATCCATTTCTTGATGACCATATCTTCTGTATGCAACTAAATCTAAAACAATGTCTTTATTGAATTTATTTTTATAATCAATTGCTACTTTAGTTGCCTTTATGCAACTATAAATATCATCTCCATTTATATGAATAATTGGAATATCAAAGCCTCTAACAAAGTCTGTAGCAAATAAACTAGGGAAGGAATTTTCAGGGTTAGTAGTAAAGCCTATTTGGTTATTTGTAACTATATGAATACTTCCATTGCAATTATAACCGCTTAACCTACTTAAATTAAAAAATTCAGAGTTTATTCCTTCGCCAGGAAATGCTGCATCTCCATGAATTAAAACCCCAAAACTTTTATTATTTGTAATCTGCTTAGCTTTAGTTGCTCCAAGTATAACTGGATTTATCATCTCTAAGTGGCTTGGGTTAGGGTAAAGAAATAATTCAGACCCCTTATTTTTTTTTGCTCCTAGATGATACTTCACGTCTCTTAAGTATTCATCAATTTTTCGAGACCCCATATTATTTATATTCTCTTCTCTGAATTCAGAGAAAATTTCAGAATAAGGCTTATCAAAAATATGTGCTAAAACATTTAATCTTCCTCTGTGAGGCATTCCAAAATTTATTGAATCATAGTTTGGTGAATCAGATACGATTTGGTCTAAGATTGTTATTAATGATTCTGATCCTTCAAGGCTATACCATCTTGCTCCAACGAAAGTTTTATGGAGGAATTGTTCAAAATTTTCAGCTTCAATGAGCCTCTTAAGTAAATTAATTTTTTGATTTTTATCAATATTTATTTCTATATTTTCTATATGATCATAAAACCATTTTCTTTCAGATCTATCCCTTATATGACTAAATTCCCAACCAATTTTGTCAAGATAATTACTACTTAGCTCAGCTGAAATATTTTCATTATTAATAATATTTACATTTTCTTTTATAGGGTTTATATCTGCATGAAGGTATCCAAAATCACGAACATAATTACCATCAATACTGGTTTTTGTTGAAGATTTGGAGTTGTTGTTCAAATCAACATCAAAACAAGAAGTAATAAGATTAATTTCTGACTCATCAATCGAATCAGGATCGTTAAAATATTTCTCTAATATTTCTACTAGTATGCCGGAATTAATTAATGAAAATTTTTTTCTGTTTTTAGGACCAAGCATATTTTTTTGATGGATGCATTACTTTTCAACAAAATAAGTTTAATGAATTACAGATATAAAACAACTAATTAAATTTAAGTTGCAATTTTTAATATTACTCTTAACTTTTACTTTAAAGTTTCTCTGTATATTTCCCAGCCTTGAGCCTCTTTTTTCCCTGAAACTTTTGATCTCACACTTGGATTCACAAGAGACATAGGAAAACTATCAGTTGATATTCTTACTGCTTCTTCTCCAAGTTGAGTTTCAGCCCTCTCCCATGCAACTTCAGAATAACTAGCATAATGATTTGTGACAGCTACATTATCCATTTTTAGCAAAGGATTTTCTGGGTACGTTGGCTCTTCTTCAAAAACATCTAATCCTGCCCCAGCAATTTCTTTATTTTTAAGAGCATCAATAAGTGCTAATTCATCTACCACAGGACCTCTTGAACAATTTATAAGATATGCTGTTGATTTCATTTTTTTGAATTGCTCTGAGCTCATTAATTTTTCTGTACTTTCTAGCAGAGGGCAGTGAAGGCTGATGTAATCAGATTTTTCACATAATTCATTTATACTTGAAATATATTCTATTCCATATTCTTTAAAGTCCCATGATGAAACTGAAGGATCATATCCTATAACATCCATGCCTAAGCTCTTGCATTTTCTACCCATAGCTCTTCCAATATTTCCAATACCTACAATACCTAAGGTTTGACCTGAAATATGACCCATAGGTGAGAGGAATTCTCTAGTCCAAGTGCCTTGTCTTACTAACTTATCATGCATAACAAACTTTTTTGCGCATATCAATAACATCATTAAGGCATGGTTTGAAACTTCTTCTGTTCCAAACGAGGCAGCATTAGCAACTAAAATTTCATTTTCTGAGGCACTTTTAATATCAATTCCATCAAAACCATGCCCAAAACAAGCAACTCCTTTAAAAGTTTCTATTTTGCTTGCTGCATCGAAAAATTCTTTATTTAGAGGGAACCCATGCCCTTGAAGAACAAGAGATTGAGCTTTTGTTTCTTCTAATAAAGAAATGACCTGATCAATTTTATCATTACCGCCTTCTTTAGGAGACAATAAACTTCCACCTGTGCCTGTTCCTGAAAGATTTCCTTTAATCAATTCTCCTCCAACTTCTTCGAAAGCTCTTGATTGTGCTTCTAAATTTTCAGCATATCCAATATATATTCCTTTAATGTTTTTCATTTTTTCTCCTTTATATTAATTTTATTAAGTTTTGGTAGCCCCTACGGGATTCGAACCCGTGATCTCCACCTTGAGAGGGTGGTGTCCTAGACCGCTAGACGAAGGGGCCGATTCTGGCTGGCGATCCAGGATTCGAACCTGGGCTACCAGATTCAGAGTCTGGGGTCCTACCGCTAGACGAATCGCCATAAGCGAAACTTTATTGGAATATTAGCAGAATAAAGATTAATTTTTAAGTTTTGAAAAATTAGAGACTAATCATTTCTATAGAAGTGTCTGCATAGTATTTTCCATTAACTATTCTTTTTTCTGCCTGATCGATGCTTTCAGTAGTTAAGATTCCGTTAATAATAGGAATCTTTGAAGAAATATTTAAATTTGATAGTGAAGAAAAAACATTATTTGAAATCAATTCATAGTGGGAGGTTTCTCCTCTTATTATTGCCCCGAGACATATAATTGCATCCTGCTCATATTTATTTATTGATTCTTTAACCGCAAATGGGATCTCAAAAGCACCTGGTACATATAATTTATTAATATTTTTTTTATTAATTCCTATTTCTAATAACCTTTTTTCTGTCGCATATAATAATTTACTAACAATATCTCCATTAAATTTGGAAACAACAAAAGTTATTTTTGTATTTGCTAGATCTATTTCGGAAAAATTAGTGCTTTTAGGAAAGTAATTAGACATTTTCTATTTTATGACCTAATTTATCTCTCTTTGTTTTTAGGTATGCTTCGTTTATTGGATTAGGCTCTACATTTAATGGGATAGTACCTACAATTTCCATCCCATATCCCTCTAGTCCTACTACTTTTTTAGGGTTATTAGTCATAAGCTTTATTTTCTTTAGCCCTATATCGGCAAGAATTTGTGCTCCTATTCCATAGTGCCTAAGGTCTGGAGGGAATCCTAATAATTCATTTGCTTCTACAGTATCTAATCCTCCATCTTGAAGTCCATATGCCTTCAATTTATTATGAAGACCTATCCCTCTCCCTTCTTGTTTCATATACAAGAACACTCCCGATTTTTCTTTTCCTATACTTTCTAGTGCTGCTGAAGCTTGATCTCCGCAATCACATCTTAAGCTACCTAAAAAATCTCCAGAAAGACATTCGCTGTGTACTCTTACTAGAGTTGGATTTTTGTCTATATCTCCTTTAACTAGCGCGACATGCTCATCGGTATCGTATAAGGATTTATACCCAATGGCTGTAAAGTCGCCAAATTTAGTTGGAAGATTTGCGGTAGATGTTTTTTCAATTATTTTTTCGTTGTTATATCTGTAAGATATTAGGTCGGCAATTGTAATAATTTTTATATCAGATTCTTTTGCAAATATTTCTAGGTCAGGCCTACGAGCCATTGTTCCGTCCTCTTTAACTATTTCACACATTACAGCAGCATGATTGAGTCCAGCTAATTTTGCAAGATCCACAGATGCTTCTGTATGTCCAGCCCTAACTAGCACTCCGCCTTCTTTATATTTAATTGGAAATATATGGCCTGGCTTTTGAAACATTGTGCTATCTGAATTTTTATCAATTAGACCCAATATAGTTTTAGATCTATCTTCTGCAGAAATTCCAGTGGTTGTTTCAGGAATAAAATCAACTGAAACTGTAAAGGCAGTATAATTACTATCGTTTGATTCCTCTACCATCAAAGGTATTTTTAATTTTTCTAAAATTGAACTGCTTGTTGCAACACATATTAATCCTCTTGCATTTAGTGCCATGAAATTAACTTTGTCAGGAGTTATAAAGTCAGCAGCAATAGTAATATCCCCCTCGTTTTCTCTATCCTCATCGTCAACAATAATTACAAATTTTCCATCTTTGTAATCCTGAATTGCCTCTTCAATAGTGTTAGTATTCATATCGTTTTATACCCTTTTTTTTTATTTTTTTAAAGACATGAAGTTTTCAATATACTTCGCAGTCATATCTGCTTCTAAATTTACAATAGATCCTGATTGATATCCACTAAAAATAGTATGCTCCCAAGTATAAGGAATAATGGACACTGCAAAGTTATCACTTTCATTATTAGTTACTGTCAAACTGACTCCATCAATTGCAATAAAACCTTTTTCTACAAAATATGAAGAAATATTTGTTGGTTTTTCGAAATTAACTATCCATGAGCCTGAATCTTTATCTATTGATATTACTTTTGTTGCGCAATCAACATGGCCCTGAACCATGTGCCCGCCAATTTTATCTCCAAGCCTTAGGGATGATTCTAAGTTAACTTTTGAGTTTGTATTTAAATTTCCAAGATTTGTTCTTGAGAGTGTCTCTTTTACTACATTTACTGAAAATTTATTATCTTTAATATTAGTAATAGTTAGGCATGCACCAGAAACACAAATACTTTCTGACACCTGACTATTTTTGCATATAAAATCAGATTCAATAGTAAGGCTTTCACCTTCCATTTTTACAACTTTTCCGACTTCTTGAACTATCCCGCTAAACATGACTTCTCACTTTCCCTGTCACCATTATATCGTTTTGTACTCTTATGACATCTATGTCAGTAAGTTTTTTGCTTTGGCTAATAAATTCTATTCCTTCTCCGCCAATAGAATCGGCTGAATTAATGCCGCCTATAAGCATTGGTGATATAAATAATCTCATCTTATTTATTAAGTTAGAATCAATCAAAGATCCTATTAATTGACCTCCGCCTTCTACTAAAACATTCATGCAATTTTTTTTTGCAAGTATTTTTAATGCCTCTTTTAGGTCAAGCTTATCTCCTTTTGATGAAATTTCTATAAATTCTATTCCATTCCAATTAGATAAATCCGAAGGAGTTTTTTCACAAAAAACTATTATATTGCTCTCAGATTCTAGTGTTCTGTATCTTTCTGGATTAGTAGGATTTGTATTTAAAACTACTTTATATTTAGGCTGCATAGAGATATTTTTTGCGCTTAAACTTGGCTTATCAATTTTTAAGGTCTTTGAACCTATGATTATTGCATCAGAGAAAGATCTCATTTTTTGAACTATCTCTCTAGATTTCTCAGAAGATATCCACTTCGAATCACCTGTTTTAGTTGCAATTTTACCATCTAAACTAATAGCAATTTTTGCTGTTACGTATGGCAGTCCTGTTGTAATGAAATGCTTAAAAGGTTCAATTAGATCTTGTGATCTTTTCCTTTGAACTTCATCTTCTACAATCTTTGTTTTTATTCCATTCTTTAATAATTTATTTATGCTCTTCTCATTTACTTTGGGATTTGGGTCAATAGCCCCAATAATAACTTGAGATATTTGTGCTTCTATTATCTTGTCTACGCAAGGATCAGTTTCTCCTTTATGAAAACAAGGCTCAAGAGTAGTAAACATAGTGGCACCTTTAGTTGAAAAATTATTATTATTGCAATTTAATAGCGCATTTATTTCTGCATGGTTTCCAGGAGGAGTCTCTGTTATTCCTTTCCCCAATATTTCACCTTTATTTTTTATAACTGCTCCTACTGGAGGCCTAGGACTTATATTTACAGAAATATTTTCTGCAAGATTTAAAGCTAATTCATAGTCATTAAGATTTTCATTCATCTGTGTGTTTTATCTGGTCATCAAAATCTATATGTATTTTGCTAGCTGTGGGGTCCTTTTGCCCCTGATATCTGCTAGATAGTTTTTCTGAACCATAAGGATTTTCTGCTTTAGAAGATAGATCTAGAAAAGATATCTGACCAATCCTCATCCCGTAATATAATGTGATTGGTAGTTTAGCGACATTTGTTAGTTCAAGAGTTAATTGCCCATCCCATCCAGGATCAACGTACCCTGCGGTAGAATGAATCAATAGGCCAACTCTCCCAAGGCTACTTTTTCCTTCAAGTCTCCCTACAACGTCAGCACCTAACTTAATCCTTTCAATAGTTGATGCAAGCACAAATTCTCCAGGATGCAACATGAAGGGTTCTCCAGCTTTAATTTCAACTGACTCTGTTAGGTTGGGAAGCTCTTTCCTTAGGTCTATGAAAGGTTCAGATGAGTTTTTGAAAATTAAAATCCCTTTATCAATGTGCAAATCAACACTAGCGGGCTGTATATCTTTGTAGTCAATCGGATCAATTAATATTTTGTCATTTTTTAAATATTCTTTAATTGTTTTGTCACTTAATACCATTATTATCTCCTTCATTTTTGATTATAGGTTTAAAATGGGATAATACAAATTAAAATTTATGAATCAGTTAAGAAATATATCAAAAAATTTAATATTTGCTTTTGGCTTATCGCTTTTCCTTCAAATTGTTTTGGGAAACTACATAGTTGATGGAAATAGTATGACTCCTACCCTAAAAAACAATCAAAGAGTATTTGTTAATAAATTTATTTATTTCCATTTGCCTTACGAAACTCAGATCGACAATAATTTAATTAATAAATTTAAATTGAATCCTACAAATGGAGATATTGTTATATTTGATCCCCCTTTCCCATATGATTCCACTGGGAAAAGATTTGTTAAAAGGGTAATAGGAAAGCCAGGAGACACTTTAGAGAATAGGCATGGCACAATATTAGTTAATAACACCCCGTTTGCAAATAAGTTTGGTTCTACTTCAGAATTTTCTGAAATTGAGAAAATGATTATTCCGGAAGATTATTATTACCTTTTGGGTGATAATAGAAATAAATCAAATGATTCCAGAAGTTTTGGGCTGGTTCCAAGGTCTAGTATCAAGGGAAGGGTGTGGATAATTTATTGGCCTTTTTCTAATTTGAAGGTTTTTGATTATAATCTAATTTCTACGCTTAATGAATCCTAATAAATACCGGGCCCTTAGCTCAGTTGGTAGAGCAACTGACTTTTAATCAGTAGGTCGTGAGTTCGAGCCTCACAGGGCCCACCATAATTTAAACTTAAAGCAATGGTTATTAGGTATCTGGGGTATTAGGTATCTGGGGTATATTAATAAATTCTAAATGTACACATTTTTGCGCACACTTTTTATTTATAGATAATAAAGAAAACTCTCCAGAAATTAATCTAGGGAGTCCTAATTTATCTCCGAACTCTCGTAAAATCTCAAATTGGTCCTAACAGAAGAGTTTTTGATTAACCTTATTTAGATTATTATGTATTCTTAGTATGGAGGTTAGTCATGAAAATTACAGATATTAAGTTTGAATCATATATGT
>JAAZYI010000030.1 GCA_014239735.1 Dehalococcoidia bacterium | reverse complement strand
ATTGGGGGGTGGATGCAGTCACCCATATGTATGATGCACTCCCAACTTATCCTGCTGATGATACTGGGGTGCATGTTCTCTCTTTAACTGATGCGTTAATTGCAGAGTCACGTATTGCTCTTGGATTAATATGCGACGGCATTCATGTTCATCCACAATTAGTTGAACTATTATCTCATCTTCCAAGCGATAGAGTTTTCTTAGAAACTGACTCTGTTAAAGGATCTGGCTCACCTGTGCCTGTAAAATTTGAATTCTATCCAGGTCGTTGGTGTACAGTAGAAAAGGGAAAAGCATCAACTTACGACGGTCTTTTAGCTGGATCATCTTTAACTTCTATAGAAGGATTGCAAAATTATCTAAAATATTCAAAAAAATCGATTAGCCAAGTTTCTATTGCAGCAAGTTTAGTGCCTGCTCGAGTAATAGGATTAGATGATAAAATGGGTAGTATTGAAAAAAATAAATTTGCTGATTTTATCTTATTAAGAAAAAATGATTTAGAAATTGCAGAAACATTCATTGCAGGAAAGTCAGTTTACAAAAGTGACTGATAAAAATCCTATATCTTTACGTTATCGTGACAAAGGAAATGTCCATATGGATTTTCATGGAGCAACAAATACTACTATAAATTTTATCATAGAAAAATATGGTATTGAAACAATGAATGACATTTTTAAAAAAGTAGGAAATGATGTTTATGCAGATATGAAGAAACATATACAGTCTGGAAATATCAAAGTGCTTGCCGAACATTGGCAACATTTTTTTGATCGTGAGGGTGCTGATTTTTCTATATCCATTAAAGAGGATGAGATTATTTTAACTGTTAAAAGATGCACTGCTTATGAACATGTTAAAAAATTAGTAGGTAAAGTATCGTCAAATTTTTGTGACCAAACTATTAAAACTAATGAAGCAATAGCAGAAGGTACTCCATATGAAATAAAAACGGAAATTTTGGGCGAAGCTTCATGTAAACAAATAATTCGTAAAAGATTATGATACCAAGTGACCATTTTACCCGCTTCTATAATGAAGTATTTAAATTTCTAGAAAAGCAAGGTGAAGAAGATTTACAAGCATATTGGTTAGAGATTAGTAAAAATCAAGAAAAACATACATTAGAACTATTTAGGGAAAAAGGTTTGCAAGGAATGTATGAATATTGGGATCACATACGAGTAGAGGAAAATTGTGATTTAGATTTAAAATTAGAAGAAGATAATCTTGAATTAAAAATGAATGTTTGTCCAAGTTTGAGTAAAGTTTTGGATAATGATGCTGAGCCAATGAAGAGATATTGTGATCATTGTGCTGGTTGGATTGGGCCTTTAATAGATAAGGTTGGTTATCATTTAGTCTATGATGTTATTGATCGAAGCAAACCTCAATGTGTTGTTAAAATATTTAAGGATAAAGAAAAAGCCATTCAAGAAGAAAAGAATGCTAAACTGTTAATGGGTTGGTCAGGTAAAGAATTATAAATACAATGTTAAGTTAATGTTGCGAATAGAAGCTAGAGGCATTTTAGGTCAATCTAAAATAAATTCAAATAAATCACATTATACTTTTTCATCTTTTATCACCCTTAAAAATGGTGACCTATTAGCTGTTGCCAGAAGAGGAAATGATAAAGACTCTGAATTAGAGGGGCTTGACTTTTTTATTTCTAAGGATGAGGGTGATCATTGGAGTGAACCGTGGGAGCCTTTTAAAGATATTTATGTT
>JAAZYI010000029.1 GCA_014239735.1 Dehalococcoidia bacterium | reverse complement strand
GATTGCGTTATGTGCGTTCAGGTAAAATAGAGATATGAAAAAACTATTATTACTTATGACATTAGTAATTCTTGTTGTTGGGTGTGGAGAAAAAGCTGACGACTCCTCTTATGATGTAGTTACCAACTCTCCCCGTATATTTACATTTGAAGAATTAGAATCCATCGGTTTTAAAAAGAGTAAAGAATATGATGTAACTGGTCTTGAAGGAGCCATAAAAGCAATTAATGGTTTTTGGCTTACAGATATTGGAAAAAAAGAGTATGAACTAAGATTTTATCCTTCACATTCAATTGCAGTGAGTTTAGGAGAATCTCTAGCACAGGAAGTTACCGGAAAAGATGGAAAAATCAAAAAATCTGATTTAACTTGGAAAGAAGGTATTAAAGACAGAAGGCGAATAAAAGGTCAATTAGGAACATCTTCTGGTGGGAATAGTACCGGGCCTAAACATGGTAACTATTCGATATATGGAAATGTAGTTATGCTTTGTGAAGGGCCTGAAATTCTCTCTCTCGAAGTGTGCTGGGAACTAATCAGTGCTCTCGAAGAATTAGATTAAAAAACATATAATTACTGTCATTATTATTCTATATTGTTAGTAATCAAGAAATTTTATTAATATTGGTTTATGGAGGATAAAAGTAAAGTAGGAATATTTATTGGAATAGTAGTAATAACATTATATCTATATAAAGTTATCGAGTTTCTTTTTTAATAAAAAAACTTAATAAAAAAAACATGAAATCAATTCAAAGATTAACGATACTCGGGGCTGGCACACCTACTCCTACAAAGGATCGGTTCGGTTCCTCAATAGTAGTAGAGGTGAATGGTGATCTGGTTATGTTTGATTGCGGTCCCGCAACTACCCATAAATTAACTAAAGCAGGAATATCCACTACAAAAGTAGACTATCTGTTTTTTTCCCATCATCATTTTGATCATGATGTCGACTACCCCTGCTTTCTTTTAACCAGATGGGATCAAGGAGCGGGAAAAGAGGAAACATTAAAAGTTTTTGGCCCCAACCTGACAGAAGAATTTACGGAAAATTTGATAGGAAATGAAGGTGTTTTTTCACATGACTGGAAAGCAAGAGTCAATCATCCGGTGAGTCAACAGGTTTACGTCAATCGAGGAGGAACATTGCCTAGAAGACCTCCTGTAGTGAATGCTAAGAATATTAAAGCAAATGCGACTTACAAATTTGATGGATGGGACATACATACAGCAGAAGCAAAACATGTCCAGCCTTACCTAGATTCCTTGGCATACAGAATGGAAACTAACGATTTCAGTTTAGTGTATACAGGCGATACTGAACCTTGTGATTCGATTGAAAAATTGTCACAGGACGCAGACATAATGATTTGTATGTGCTGGGACGATCAAAGCGTTATGGAAAAAGAAAAAGAAAATACCGGACAGTGTGGGACTTTAGGAGCTGCTGAAATGGCTGCAAAAGCCGGAGTAAAACATTTAGTTTTAACTCATATGGGGCCTAATATTAGTAAAACTGAAAATACTAAAAAAAGCCTTAAGGAAATTCGTGAGATATATTCGGGTAGAGTTACTTTTGCAGAAGAAATTACTGAAGTAAATCTAAATTACTGAAACACCCTCATTTGAAATAATTATTAGTTGCCCTAATCTATCACTTCGTTCACTTTCTGATACTATTCAGGATTCATATCGATCCCACAACAAGTAGGGGACTTTATCTTTCCATGACTATTAGGGCATTCCGCTACCTGTACAGTGTCTCCATTGTCATTCGTGATAGTTTTATGGACTAATTCAGTTCCACAAGAACAATTAATAGATTCAAGGCTCATGTTGCAGTCACTGCAAGTATATGTTGGCATATTTGATTCTCCTTATATTCATCGCTGATCTTACTTTAGCATTCTGCTATATTGATTAATAGGGATTTATTAATATTATTTATTTTGCCCCGGCCATACTGAAGATGAAGCTTTATCGAAATGCAAAAGTATTTTCAAAAAACTTATATCGAATAAGTCCTGTAATTAGATACTAAATATATATATAAATATCTATCAATTGAACTACAGCCCCATTTAAACCTAGAATGCGGAACTTATCTAAATATTTCCTGCGAGTCTAGGAGTAAGAGCAAAAGTTAAACTGGTGAATGCGTGTTTAACTTCAAGCAACTCTCACTCCAAGTACATAATACAGTAAAAAAACATAAAATAGATAGAGGTTTTTTGATTTAGAGATGCACGTGGGAGTAGTGGAAATAAGAACAAAAGAGTTTCAAAGAATGGCTCCTGATCGTGAGTCATACCAAAATCCAATGATCTGACTGAGCCTAAGGACTCTATTCTTGCCAGAAGCCTTAAGGATTATATACTAATTATTCCTTAAGTATATATCTCTATTATTGAATTAACGCCCATAATATTATTTGATGCTAGGACAATTTCCATTATTGCTCCCTCTTCCACTTGTCATAACCTTCTGGTTTAAAAAGTGTAGGAGGTCGATTCCATTTTACGGCACCACCTCCTTGGCCTCCGCCTTCTACAGGAGCATTAAACTTTTTATAGCAATAATCTTCATCATTCCCTTCATCCATACATTGCTCTTTAAATTCATTGTATTCTTTATTAGATTCAATCGTATAAATTCTTAAGCTTTCTTTTAAATCAATACTTCGCTTCTGGAAGTCATTTTCGTATTTTATATATTTGCTTTCATCTTCTGATTCTACACACCCAACAACAAGAATTAGTAATGCCATAATTGATAATATTTTCTTCATAATTACAAAAATATCAGAAAGTTGTTAAACCTAAAATTTTGACACTAAATTAATTTTCTAAAGACAAGACCAAGTCAGAACAATTTTGCGCTGCATAGCTTAAGTCTAATCCTGAACATAAAACTATAGCATTTCCATAAACTACATAATCAAGATACTTAGCTCTAACAGAATTTGCTTCGCTTCCGCTCATACTTGAATTATTTCTTGATCTCCTGTCCTGAATTCCTTCTTTCCAAGATGAAGTAGATTTTTTTAGTACAGCATTATCACCGATTACTTCTTCAACAAAAACAACACCTTTGTTGAGAGCCAATTGTTGAGACGGATAAATTCTAATTTCATAATCTACTGGCTTATTTAAATTATTTTTCCAGAAACCAAACCAAACTCCTTGCGCACTATCTAACTCAGAAACATCATATTCCTTGTTGATTTTGAATCCTATATTTTTGAAATCATCAATTGTATAAACTGCACTCTCATTTGTGATTTTTTCAATCTGAGTATTTTCAGAATCTGAAATATCTTCTTGGCCGCACCCCAAAATAAGAATAATTATTGCTATTAAAATAAAGTTTTTCTTATTAATTTTCATCAAAAAGGTCTGCATTCATAACCTTATTCCATGCCAAAATAAAATCATTTTTGAATTTATCAAGAGCATCATTACTTGCATATACTTCAACTAACGCTCTAAGTTGTGAATTAGATCCTAGTACAAGATCTATTCTTGAGGCAATTCTAACTTGGTTTCCAGTTGCTCTTTCTGTTGCAATATATGAGTTATCTGTCCTGTTTGGTGACCATTTTACAGACATATCTAAAAGCAATTTGAGGTAATCGTTTGATAATTTATTAATATTTTTCGTAAACAAGCCATAGCCTTTATTACTAATACCCAATGACCTTAATCCTCCTATAAGAACAACTATTTCAGTTGCAGTTAAAGATAAAAGTTGAGCTTTATCAAGCAGCATTTCTTCTGGAGATACAGATAAGTTGTTTTTATGAAAATTCCTAAAACCATCTGAAAGTGGCTCAAGAACAGCAAATGAATCTATATCTGTGTTTTCTTGGGTAGCGTCTCCACGCCCCTTTTTAAAAGGAACTTCAATTCCAGATGATTTTTCAATCGCTATATTTCCAGCAAAAATAATAATGTCAGCAATAGAAGCATTAGTTTCATTAGAAATTTTTTCATAAATTTTTAAAATTTTAGATAAATTTTCAGGATTATTTACTTCCCAGTTCTTTTGAGGCTCAAGCCTTATTCTTGATCCATTTCCTCCACCTCTCATATCTGAATTTCTAAATGTTGAAGCACTTGCCCAAGCAGTTTCAATCATTTCTTTTAGAGGTATATCACTCGATAGAATCTTTTCTTTAACAACCTCTAAATCATAATTAGTGTTACCTTTTGGTATTGGGTCCTGCCAAATTAAATCTTCAGAAGGAGATTCAGGCCCCATGTAACGTGTTTTTGGTCCCATATCTCTATGAAGTAATTTAAACCATGCACGAGCAAAAGCATCTGCAAATTCTGATGGATTTTCATGAAAATGTTTAGAAATTTTGTTATAAGCAGGATCTTTAATCATTGCCATATCTGCTGTCGTCATCATTGTTGGAACTTTAATAGATGAATCTTCAACATCTGGAGCTAAATGCTTGTCTTCTTGATTAATTGCATGCCATATATGAGCACCTGCAGGACTTTTTGTTAATTTCCATTCATATCCAAATAAAAGGTCAAAATATCCGTTATCCCATTGGGTAGGATTAGTAGTCCATGCACCTTCAACCCCACTTGTTATCGTGTCTCTGCCTGCACCTGACCCATAATTATTTTTCCACCCAAAACCCATGTTTTCAATTTCAGCACCCTCTGGATCTTCTTCTAAGTTTTCATCAGGTGCGGAACCATGTGCTTTACCAAAAGTATGGCCGCCAGCTACCAAAGCAACGGTTTCCTCGTCATTCATAGCCATCCTTCCAAAAGTCTCTCTAATATCTTTTGCACTTGCTAATGGATCTGGATTGCCATCAGGGCCTTCAGGGTTTACATAAATTAACCCCATTTGGACTGCTGAAAGCGGATTATCAAGCTCACGCTCTCCCTTATATCTATTATTATCTAGCCATTCTTTTTCTATTCCCCAGTTTATATCTTCTTCTGGCCCCCAAATATCTACCCTACCTCCGCTAAATCCAAAAGTCTGCCCCCCCATAGATTCGATTGCAACATTTCCAGCAAGAATTAATAAATCTGCCCAACTAATTTTTTCGCCATATTTTTGTTTTATTGGCCATAATAACCTTCTTGCTTTGTCTAGATTTCCATTATCTGGCCAACTATTTAAAGGAGCAAAGCGCTGAGCTCCTGTTCCGCCGCCGCCTCTGCCATCTCCGCTTCTATATGTTCCAGCTGCATGCCATGTCATTCTTATAAAGAAAGGTCCGTAGTGTCCGTAGTCAGCAGGCCACCAATCTTGCGAGTCGGTCATCAAATCATTTAAATCTTTCTTTAGGCTTTTATAATCAACCTTTTTAAATTCTTTTCTGTAGTTAAATCCTTCTCCCATTGGGCTAGTTTTTCTGTCATGTTGATGGAGGATGCTTAAATTTAATTGTTTAGGCCACCAATCTTTATTAGATGTTCCTGATGAACTATGAGTTGACATTGCTCCATGCATTACTGGGCATTTTTTTAGATTCTCCATTTAAAACTCCTTAAGCACTCATTATAAATAATTATGGAAAATTCCAATAGATAGCTTAAGAATTTGCGAATGATTCTTTTACTGCCTTATGAACTATTTCTTTATCTCTTATGTTTAATCCATTATAAAGATTGTTATCTTCTTCAGTTGCCTTATCAAGACCTTTATTTGCAATTTTTAAAACATATGGAAGTGTAACTCTGTTGAGTGCTTCAGTGGCAGTTAAAGGGACTGAGCCAGGCATATTTGTTACACAATAATGAACTACATCATCCACAAGAAATACAGGATTATCATGCGTTGTTGCCTTACTAGTTTCAAAGCAACCGCCTTGGTCGATAGAGATATCAACCATCACGCTTCCTGGCTTCATTTTTGAAATCATTTCTCTTGAAACAACTGTTGGAGCCTTTTTACCAACAATATAAACAGAGCCCACAACTATATCAGATACTTTTAATGCATCAGATATATTTTCAGGGCTTGATTTAATGTACTCGATATTATTATTTCCAAATTTGTTTTTCAGCTCATTAAGTCTACTATCAGAAAGTTCAATTATTTTTACATGAGCCTTATTGGATAATGCTTTATCTATTGCTTCTGTTCCTGCTACTCCAGCTCCAATTACGGTAATGATCCTTGGTTCGAGATCTGAAACAGAGCCAATTAGAGTTCCTTTCCCTTTGTTGTGTTTTAACAAATAATATGAACCTACAATTATACTAAGTTGCCCTGCGATAGAACTCATAGGAGATAGCAATGGAAGAGATCCGTCAGTAGCAGTAACAGTTTCATAGGCGATTCCTGTTACGCCAGTATTAGCTAATTTAATACTTTGCTCTTTGTTTCCAGCTAAATGCAGATAAGTAAACAATATATTATTACTTGATATATATTTAAACTCACTTGGAATTGGTTCTTTAACCTTTACTATTAATTCAGATGACTTATATATTTCTTTTGCAGACTTTAAGATTTTAGCACCACTATTTTTATAGTCTGAATCAGTAAATCCTATGCCCGCCCCAGCATTTTCTTCTATGAAAACCTCATGATTTTTTGTTGTTAGTTTTTCAACAGAATTAGGAGTTAGCCCTACTCTAAACTCATTGTTTTTTACTTCTTTTGGTGCGCCTATTATCATTATTAATCCTTTTTATAATACTTATCATTTTATTCCAAATTTTTTACTATAATTGTGCAAGTTTTTAGGGCTTCATTTTCATTATAACCAGGGCATAATAATATAAAATTTCCATAAATTATATATGCTTGATATTTTGGAATTGGTATTCCATTTCCAGCTCCTCCAGCAACGTTAGAAGGCTCTGAAACCTTTTGCCTATGTTTTAAATTTTCTAAAAAAAATGAGCATTGTTTTTTTATGCAACCATTTTCTCCACTAATATTTTCTGCATATTTTTCTCCATTTTCAACAGCACTTTTATGAGAATCATAAAATCTAATTTCATAGTCATTGGGCTCCCCTCTATCATTTTTAATAAATCCATAATATGCAGAAATTGCACTAGGTAAATCTTGGACATCATATTCGGTGCTCTGCTTAAATTTTATTACTTCAAAATCTTCAATAGTATAATTTTTATCTGATTCAGTTATTTTTTCTATTGGTATAAATTCTGGCTCTGAAGCACATGAAGTTAATGTGATTACAAGAGTTAATATAGCAATAATTTTTTTCATGGTTTAAATATTATATTTGTCATATATATGTGTCTATTTATTTTCAGTGGAAGGCTCTAGTCTAGAAGTAATAGAATTACAATTTCTTTTGGCAATTTCTTGAGTTCTTCCTTCGCAGAGAATTACCACATTTCCATAAATATAAAATTCATTAAATTTTGGTTGTCCGCAGTCAGCACTATTCTTCCAAGTATTAAATTGATCTCCAATACATACTCTTGCATCCCTCAAACCTTCTTTCCATCTTGGATTATGATTTTTCTTTAATTTTGCTTCAGGACCAACGCGCTCTTCAGCATACTCAGTTCCGTGATTTATAGCATCTTCGTGTGAGGCATAGAATCTTAGTTCATACTCCACAACTTTTTTCCCTTTCCCTTCTTCTGATGGCTCATTAAATTTTATAAAACCAAAATATGCGGATAATGCTTTTGGTAATTCTTCTACTTTGTATGTCTTATTCTTTTTGAGCCCTATAGAAGTAAAATCTTCTAATTCAAACTGCTTAGCTTGAGGTGTAATTTTTTCTATCATGGGCTCTTCAATTTTTTCTGAAGAACACGAAATAAGAATCACTATAACAAAAGAAGCTATTGTTGTTATTTTAAAAATTTTGAGCATATTATCTAAGTTCTGGGTACGAATCCCAAGGTTCTTCTGACTCTATTAATTTAGCAAAGGCAAGAATTAAGTTTTCTTTCATTTGGTCTCCCACAACTTGCATGCCTATTGGTAAATTATCCTTACTTCTTGCTACTGGAATACTTGCAGCAGGGTTTCCTGTGAGATTAAAAATATATGTGAAAGGAGTCCAGTCCCAAAAAGGACTATTACATTTATTGCCATTAATTTCTTCAGGGTATTCATTAATTTTAAATGGCTTTACTGCTATGGTTGGAGTAATTAATAAATCATAATTATTAAAAATAGATTGTGTATAATTTCTGTATTTTCCAATATTATTTAAAGCCTCAAATAATGACGCTCCTGTAATATCTTTTCCATGTTGGATGTTGGTTCTAAAATAATCTGTAAGACCCTCTTTATTTTTTTCGTCATCAATTAAATGAGGCGTCATAAGGTAACTTCTTGAGCACCAAAAATCAAACCAAGTTCTAAACAGTATTTCTGATTCGTCTGGATGAAAGTCTATTTCTTCTACTGAAAATCCTAGACCATCAATCTTCTTTACAGTTTTTTCTACTGACTCAATTACTTCTTTGTCGGCCAATGCTCCTCCTACCCCTCTAGAAAAAGCTATCTTTATACCATCTAGATTAGTATCAGGAAAGTTTGTAAAAGTCGGATTTTTCTCTCTTATAGTTCCATTTTCTCCAGCTTCGTGAAATCCTGACATAACCTCAAGTAGTATTGCAGAATCCATAACATCTATTGACATAGGGCCAGTGGTGGAAAAATTTATTTCGTTCCATTTTGTGTTGTTGTGAACTCTTCTTGGTATCCTTCCTTGGGTAGGTTTTATTCCAAAGATTCCACATAATGATGCAGGAATTCTAATGGACCCTCCTCCGTCAGATCCTTGAGCAATTGAAGTCATTCCTGAACAAATGCTTACAGCAGACCCTCCACTAGATCCTCCAGGCGTAAGCTCTTCATTCCATGGATTTCTAGATATTCCAAAAACTCTATTTTCCGTAGTGCCCGCATTTCCATATTCAGGTGTATTAGTCTTTCCTATAATTATTCCTCCAGCCGCCTTAATTCTTTCTACCGAAATTGCATCTTCTTCAGCAATAGTATCAGCTGGTATGGAGCCAAATGTGCATCTCATATTTTTTACAGGTTCAAGATCTTTTATGGGAATTGGTATTCCATGCAGAGGCCCTAGCTCTTCCCCTTTCATCACAGCTTCTTCAGCCTCTTTTGCTTTTTTTATAGACCCTTCTTCATCTAAAGTTATATAAGCCCCAAATCTAGAATTTAGAGAATTAATCCTCTCAAAAGTTTCATTCATAATTTCCACTGGAGAAATTTCTTTAGAAGAAATCATTTTTCTTAGTTTATTTATTGGTGTATATCCAATATTTTCCATAGTTATTCTCCTTTACTTTTTAAAGATAATGCTAGGTCAGTGCAGTTTTGTATTGCATAAGTTAAATCTAACCCTGAACAAAGAATAATAGTGTTTTCATATACTAAATAATGAAGATACTTTGCTCTTACAGTGTTAGCACTACTACCACCATAACTTTTATCTCTCCTTGTTCTTCTATCTTGAATTCCTTCACTCCAAGAAGATAATGATTTTTTTAAAATTGCTTCGTCTCCAATAACCTCATCTACGTACTTAATTCCATAATCAAGAGCTAATTGATGACTCGAATAAATTCTTATTTCATAATCAAGAGCCTTGCCAACATTATTTTTCCAGAAACCAAACCAAACACCTTCAGCATTTTCTAGCTCCGAAACGTCATACTCTTTGTTTATTTTAAAATTGGAACCTAAAAAATTATCTATAGCATATGTTTTACCATTGTCAGTAAACTTATCAAGAGTTATCTTTTGTTCTTCATTTTCTCCACAACCATACACAAAGATTATTAGACTTATAATTAAAAATATCTTCTTCATAATTCTCTCTCTGTATAACTATCTTAAATTATAATTCTTTAATCTTAAAATCGAGAGAAATTCCTCTCATAAAATCCAAATTTGTGATTCGACTTATTTTATTATTTTCCATAAGTTAATTTAAGAATAGTATTTATTTATGACAAAGAAAAAATGGCTCAATAATTTAATTATTATATAATAATATTTAATGAATTTATTTGAATATAGTGGCAGAAAAGAATCTCTCTCCTCATCCCCTTTGTCTACGAGAATGAGGCCAAAATCCCTTGATGAATTTATTGGCCAAGAACATATTCTAGGAAAAGGAAAAGCTTTATATAACCTTGTAGAAAACAAAACAATACCTTCAATGATTTTTTGGGGTGCACCTGGTACAGGAAAAACAACCTTAGCAAAGATAATAGCTGAGAAATCTAATATGAATTTTAGATCTCTTTCTGCAGTATCTTCTGGGTTAGCTGATATAAGAAAAATCTCAGAGGAAGTTATTTTTCAAAGAACTACATCATCAAAAAAAACTATATTATTTTTAGACGAGATTCATAGATTTTCTAAGACTCAGCAAGACTCGCTGTTGCCTCTTATCGAAGAAGGGATATTAATATTAATTGGAGCAACAACTGAGCATCCAGGTTTTTCTATAATTAACCCTTTAATTTCAAGGGTTAAGATTTTTAAATTTAATCCTCATGATGAGAAATCTATTAATAATATTTTAAATAAAACTATTAGAAACAAAGAAGAGTTTTTTTCTGATTCTGACATTATTATTGAAGAAGATGTGATAAATGTATTGTCAAAAGGTTGTGGTGGTGATGCTAGAAAAGCCATAGATACTCTTGAGTTGGCGGTCCTTTCTTCTAAAACAATTAATAACAAGAAATTAATATCAAAAAATACAATCAAGGACCTCTTAAAAAATAATTTCATATATGACAAGCAAAGTGATAATCATTACAGTCACATTTCAGCATTTATAAAATCAATAAGAGGCTCTGATCCCAATGCTGCAATATATTATCTTGCCAGGATGTTAAGAAACGGAGAGGACCCATTATTTATTGCTAGAAGGTTAATAATTAGTGCTTCAGAAGATATAGGTTTAGCAGACCCTAATGCTATGTTAATAGCTAATTCTGCTTTTGAATCAGTTAATAAGATAGGTATGCCAGAAGGCAGAATTCCTTTAGCAAATGCGACAATATATTTATGTTTAGCAGAAAAAAGTAATTCTTCTTATTTAGCAATAAATTCTGCACTAAATGAAGTTGAAGCAAATCCTATAAATGACATTCCTGTGCACCTAATGAATGCTGATACAGCTTTAGATAAAAAATTAGGAGTTGGAGAAGGATATACCTATGATCATGACTCAAAAGAAGGATTTATAAAAAAGAATAATTTTCCTGAAAAAATACAAAATAAAGATTTTTATAAACCTAATGACAGAGGCATAGAAATAAAACTTAAAGAAAAGTTTGAAAGATTGTGGTTATCTGAGTAATTACCCTTTTCTAAGTCTTCCCACTATGCTGATAATAATTGCAATTACTCCAAAGCCTGCAGATAAAATAAACGAATAATTCATTGCCTCGGATAATATTTTTAATTCTGAATCGGACCCATTTATAAGTTCTCCTATTTGAACATTTAGTCCATATGAAATCAAAATAGAAGTAATTAAAATAGTAGATATTGAAATTCCAACCACGCTTCCAATATTTCTTATAAGAGCGTTGAAGGCGCTTATAAGACCCTGATGACTAGTCGGTATTTTCTCTAAAGTTTCACTAGTATTTGGCGCCATCCAAAGTCCATTAGAAATCCCATTTATTAATGATATAAATATGATGTAGATTAAAGGAGGGTCATTTCCTGCGATAACAAGCAGTATCCATGTTGTAGTTAAAAGAGATAGTCCGCTTAATATAAATTTAAGAGTACCAAATTTATCTGACAATCTTCCGCCTATACTTCCTGCCAATGACATGCCTAAAGCATTTAAGAAGATTAGAATTCCTGTAAGTCCTACACTATATTTTAGGACTATTGTTGAGTAGAAAGGAATTATAAACCAAAAAGGGCCATTAGAAATAAAGCCAAATAGTCTAGCTACAATAGCAAAAGAAAATCTCCAGCTTGAAAATAAACTTAAATCAAACATTGGGTTTTTACTTTTAGATTGAGATTTTATAAATAAATAAATAAATGAAATACTGACGATCCATATTAACCAGTACAAAACAGAAGAATAAGAAATACCAAAAGGATTAGATATATTTAATATGACAAGAATTATAAATAATGCAGAATAAATAGCTCCTTTAAAATCATATTTTATTTTCTCTTTGTTAGAAGACCCTATTAACTCATCTTTTAAAATATAATTTGCCAAAATAAACCCTATTACGGTTGGGAAAAACATAATCAAGAATATGTATCTCCATCCAAAAAATTCAGCCACCTGACTACCCACCAATGGACCTGCAATTCCTCCTATTCCGACAGCAAAAGTAATCATCCCTAGGCCCCTACCTTTTTCATTATCAGGAAAAACTGCGAGAACGATTGCCATAGTTACTGCCTGAAGCATTGATGACCCTATAGAACCTATTATCCTTCCAGAAAGTAACAATGAAATATTAGAAGAGAAAAAACATATTAGTGCTCCCAATGCAAACAAAGACATTCCAAGCAATTGAATTTTTCTTCTGCCTGCAATGTCAGCTAGCTTTCCTAATGGGAGCAATGTGCTACTTATTGCAAGGCCACCTATGATTGTTACCCAGGAAACGGTTCCAAGGCCAACAGCAAAATCTTCAGCTATTTTTGGCAAAATCACATTTAATGCAGAGGCGTCCATCACCATTACAAATAATGACAAAGAAACTACAATGAATGCTTTCCATTTATATTGCACTATTCGTTTAAATTATCCCAAACAGATAAAGGAGATGCAGCATGCAATCCTGCATCAATAGGAATTACAGTGCCAGATATCCATCTCGATTCTTCTGCTGCTAGAAAAACTGCTGCCCATGCGACATCCCAAGCATTTCCTTCAGTGCCTAATGGACCCGCTTTTCTTCTCAACTCTCTAATATCTTCAGGTATTTTTTTTATTGAATTTGGAAAAGATCCATGTACATGGCCAGGTGCTAAGCAGTTAGCTCTGATCTTTTCTCGCCCATGATGAACTGCCATTAGTCTTGTTAAATGAGATACGCCTGCCTTTGCAACAGAATAAGGAACATTTTTAGAGCCACCTGCTCTTATAGCGTCAATTGAAGAAATATTTATAATAGACCCTCCTCCAGATTCTGACATTACTGGAACAACATACTTAGACATTAATACTGCACTCTTTAAATTAGAATCAATTGCTTTTTGCCAGTTTTCTTCATCAATTTCTGTTACCATTCCTCTTCCAGCACTCCCAACATTATTAAATAAAATATCAATTTTTCCGAATTGCTTTAAGCATCCTCTTACAATTGATTTGCACCCTTCCTCTTTAGTACAATCTTCTGCAATTATAAAGCCTTCTCCGCCTTCATTTTCAATTTGACTTAAAGTAGATTTTGCTCTTTGAGCATCTATGTCATTTATTAATATTTTAGCCCCTTCTCTTGCCATTAATATTGATGAGGCTTGCCCAATTCCAGTAATTTCACCACGAGTACCTGCTCCAGTTATTAAAGCCACTTTATTTTTTAATCGGTCAACCACTATTAGCCCAACCAAGGCTTTGGAGGAAACGCGTAAATGTCAGTAACAACATCAATGACACATGGCTTATTTGAATCAATAGCCTCTTCAATAGCTGAAGAAATTTCATTCGGATTTTCTACTCTAATTCCTTTTGCACCTAAGCTTTCTGCAACATTTTTGAAATTGGTTTCTTTAAATTTCCAAAGATCTCCATGGTTGTGAGAAAGCTTTCCTCCGTAAGCTTTCTCGTTTACACCAATCTCTTGATTCAAAGAACTATTATTATTAACTATTGTGATTGAGCTTAGATTCCATCTTACTGCCGTTTCAATTTCGCTAAGGTGGTACCAAAATCCTCCATCACCTGTGAAGCAAATCACTGGGCTATCAGGGTTGGCAGCCTTAGCACCTAAGCTTGCAGGAAATCCCCAGCCTAATGATCCTGCAGCTCTAATATATTGCTGAGAAGCACTATTAAAATCAATCATTGTCCCGCTCCATATCCCTGAATGTCCTGTATCTGAAACTAAAATAGAATTTTCAGGAAATAGGTTTGATATATCCTTACATAATTTTTCTGGTCTTATGGGAGAGTCTTGAGAAATCATCATCATTTCGACCTCATTTTTTGAATCCTTTTTAAATTCATCAATTTTACTAATCCAGTCGTTTCTATCAGATAAATTAATTTGCTCGACTTTATTATTTATGAGGTCTAAAGTTGCTTTCGCATCTCCAACTGCTGAAGCTTCGACAGGATAATGCTTACCTATTTCTTCAGGGTCTATATCGATTTGAATAACTTTAGATCCTGCTCTAGGGATTTGCCAATCAAGGGTGAGTTGACTGTCAGTTTGGCTCCCAATAAATATAACTAAATCTGAAGAAATTATGGATTTGTTTGCAGAGGTATTTGAGTAAAGGCCAGGTATTCCGACATTTAATCTATGATTTCCTGGATAAACATCTTTTCCATTTAATGAGGTGGCTACAGGAATAGAAAGTTTCTCAGATAATTCTAAAAGTTCATTTTGAGCCCCTGAGGTCTTTACGCCTCCTCCAGCAACTATTATTGGTTTTTTTGATTCTAGAATTTTACTAATTATTTTTTCAACACTTTTAGTATCAGGTGTTGGGCGAAACGCAGGAACATTAAAGTATTCTTTTTCAACAATCATATTTTCTTTAATTTCTCCCATATCAATTCCTTCACCAAGTTGGCCAGGTATTTCGATATGAGAAGGGCCAGGTTTGCCTGTTGTGGAAACTCGAAAAGCTTGCCTTAAACTTTCTGGCAATTGCTCTGGGTCATTAATTCTGACACTTGATTTTGTAACACTCTTGAACATAGCTAAGTCATCAATTTCTTGATAAGTATTTCTATTTCTTGCGTCAGTATAAGGCCCTCCTGTAATTGCAATAACAGGAGAGCATGCTAGAAAGGGATCTTTAAGTGCCGCAGCTATATTTGCGGCTCCCACTTTTTGCGCCATACAAATTCCAGGCTTTCTACTCGCCCTTGCATATCCATCTGCCATATATACAGCTGATTTTTCGCTATGAGGCATAATTCTTTTTATATTAGTATTTTTATCAATTTCAGCTAATGCGTGAGGTAAAATAACCGGCACAAAAAAGATATGAGAAACTTCATAAGCCTCCATAAAATTAGATACGAATGTTGACCCTTTCACGTTTGCTCCTTACTATCTTATTCAAGATAGTCTAAATCAAGTGGATTTAAATTGTAAGAATGTCGTACGAATTCGAAAAAGAAAAGATTTACAGGATGCCAACCCATTTTGGTCCTAGTCTTGGTCCAAGACAAGGACCGGATGGAAGAAAATTTGAATGCAAAGATAACCCTAAGGCAAAATCTATTTCTGTTAGCTTCTTAACAAATCCAGATCAACTCCAATCTTTTTTACCTCCAAATTTTTCACTTTATGGTGACCCAATAGTTAATGTAACTGCTACCTATATTAAAGAAATAGAATGGTTGGCAGGTCGAGGATACAATACTCTAGGAGTTAGTTTTCCTGTTGAATTCAATGGAGAAAAAGATAAGGCAAGAGGAAATTTTTTATTAGTACTTTGGGAGAATCTTACTGACCCAATATTGACTGGCAGAGAAGAATTAGGATTTTCAAAAATATATTGCAAATTGCCTGATCCTAAAATATACAAAGATAAAATTTCTTGCACTGCAAGCTGGATGGATTTTAATTTTATGAACATAGAAGTTAATAAAATTTCCTCAGGAGATATTCAATTAAATAGACCAAAAACAGACGATAAATATTTAAAAGGAATGCTTCATTATAAATATATTCCAAGAACAGGTGGTCCTCCAGGCTCATGGGGAGAAAAGGACGTTGCATATGCAGTATTAACACCTGAAGATGCGCCAAATAAAGTTGTAAAAAGTATTTCGCATGGTCAAGGAGAAGTTAACTTTTTTAAAGCAAGATGGGAAGATATGCCAACTCAATATACTATCATTAATGCTTTTGCAGATTTAGAGAAAATAAAATATCTTGATGCAACCATTACTGAGACAATTGGAGCAAAAGATATAAGTGACCAGAGAATCTTATTATAAAAAATGTATGACCTAGATAATAAAGTAGCAATTATAACTGGAGCTGGAGGAAAGAGTGGAATTGGAAGATCAGTTGCTACCCGCTTAGCTAAAGAAGGGTCGAAAATTATAGTTACCGATATAGTTGAAAATCCTTATCCGGAAGAAGGATGGAATGGCCTATCTTCAGTCGTAGAAGAAATAGTAGCAAATGGAGGAGAGGCAGTTCAGATTTTGTCCGACGTAACAGATTTTTCTAGCATCAATAATTTAATTAAAGAAGCAATTAAAAAGTTTGGTAGAGTTGATATTTTAGTAAACAATGCAGGCGCTACTGCTGACAAGGACAGGGTTCCAATATTTGATTTAGATGAAAATGAATGGGACAAGGTAATAGATGTTAATTTAAAAGGAGTTTTTCTATTTACAAAAGCTTTTTCTAAGCAATTAATATTACAAAATCAAGGTGGAAAGATTATTAATATTTCATCTATTGCAGGAAAGAAAGGGTCGGCAACATTTGGCGCTTATAATGCATCAAAAGCTGGAGTTATAAGGCTAACAGAATCAATTGCACTTGATTTAGCAAAATACAATATTAATGTTAATTCGGTATGTCCTAGTTGGGTAGATACTGAAAGAGTAGATGTATATGTTGAGCATTTGTATCAAGATAATATTTCTCATAAAGAAAAAAGAGATCTCCATTTATCGAATATTGAGTCATCGGTTCCTCTAGGCAGATATGCAAGCTCCGATGATGTTGCAAAGGCTGTAGCATTTTTAAGCTCTGAAGAATCCTCTTTTATAACCGGAGCTTCATTAAATGTATCTGGTGGAATAATTGCATAATCCAATTTGGTTGCCTTCTAGAGAACGAATAAGAAATTCAATAATTTCAGATTTTATAAAATTCTTATCTGACCATCATGACTACAAATTTGATGAATATCAGTCTCTTTGGCAATGGTCTGTTGATATGCCTCACGAATTTTGGTCATTATTTTGGGACTTTTCAAAAATTATTGGACAAAAAGGTAATGAAGTATTCACAAAAGAAAAGGATCCGACTAAGGCCAGATTTTTTTCTGATAGTAAGATAAGTTTTGCTGAGAATATTTTAAGAGAAGGGAGGTTTGATAATAAAATAATCTTTTGGGCTGAAGATAAATTTAGACGTGAACTAAGCTTAGGGCAAATAATTAATCAGGTTCATTCCCTTTCTAATTTTTTTATAGAAAATGGAATCAGGCCAGGAGATAGGATCGCTGGCTATTTATCTAATATTCCTGAGGGTGTTATTGCAGCATTGGCAGCTTCTAATGTAGGCGCTATATGGTCTAGTTGCTCTCCTGATTTCGGCGTTGACTCTTCTGTCGATAGATTTATTCAGATATCTCCTAAAATACTTTTCACCAGCGATCAAGTTATTCAAAATGGAGAGTTTGAGCAATTAAATACTAGGGTGAATGAAATAGTTTCTAAGATTCCTAGCATTGAGAAAGTAGTAGTATCTAATTACGTTACTGATAAACCAAAAAATTTAGATAAGTTTAATAATTCAGTTAGTTTTAGTGAACTTGTAAAAGAAAAATCTGTTCACAATTGGAATCGATTTGATTTCAATCATCCTCTCTATATTTTATTTTCTAGTGGAACAACTGGCCCCCCAAAATCAATTATGCATGGATCAGGAGGTACGCTAATTCAGCACTTTAAAGAGCATAAACTTCATTGTGATATAAAACCTGGAGATAAGGTTATATATAACACTTCTACAGGATGGATGATGTGGAATTGGTTATTATCTTGTTTAGGCTCAGGAGCATCAATAGTTTTATTTGATGGTGGAATATTTAGCCCCAAACCAAAATTTATTTTTGACTTAATTGATCAAGAGGAAATTACCTTTTGGGGAACAAGTGCAAAATATATAGAAGCATTAGAAAAACTTAAGCTAAACCCAATAAATACTCATAATCTAGAAAATCTAAAAACTATTTCATCTACAGGCTCTCCTCTTTCTGAAGAAAGTTTTAAATACATATATAAAGAAGTTAAAAATGATGTTCATCTCACTTCAATCAGTGGAGGAACTGACATAGTGGGATGCTTTGTTCAAGGAAATCCCAACATGCCTGTATGGCCTGGTGAAATTCAAGTTAAAGGCCTTGGAATGGATGTTGATATATTTGATGAAAATGGAAATTCAGTAAAAGAAATTCAAGGAGAGTTAGTCTGTAAAAATAATTTTCCTAGCCAGCCAATCGGATTTTGGAATGATAATGACAATAAAAATTATCATGGAAATTATTATGGAAAATATAATAATATCTGGCACCATGGAGATTTTGCTTCCGAAACAAAAAATTTAGGTATTAAAATTTTTGGTAGATCAGATACAACTCTTAACCCTAGAGGAATAAGAATAGGGACAAGTGAAATTTACCGACAAATTAATCAATTTGATGAGGTTGTTGATAGTTTAGCGGTCTCTTATGGAGCCGAAAGGATAATACTTTTTGTAAAGCTCTTAGAAAAACAAAAGTTGGATGCGGATCTAGTAAAAAAATATAAAATGTATATAAAGCAAAATACTACTAGTAATCATGTTCCTAAGTTGATTATTCAGGCTCCTGACCTTCCTAGAACTAAGAGCGGAAAGTTAAGTGAAATGTCAGTAAAGAGAGTAATAAATAATCAAGAGTTGAATAATAGTCAATCACTTGAAAATCCTGAATCAATTGAATTTTTCAAAAGCCTAAATTTATAGAGTTCTGATTTTTTTAGCAAAGATAAAGCAGATTAAAGTGAATGCTAATAAGACTATTGATGAAGCAAGAAGAGCTATGCCTATTCCATAAGCGGCTGCAAGTGCTGCTATCGGAATTATGCCCAAAGGCATAAACCCAAAATTCATAGTGTATACTCCATTAACCCTACCTCTATAGGATGGATCTGCTTCTTCCATTAACAGAGCATTATTAAGAGATCTTCTTCCCGCATCACCTATACCTATAAAAAACATCATAGTTATAATAATAAAAAAGAAAGTAGATACTGATGTAATTAGAATAGCAATACCAGAGATTAATAATGCACTTATTAGAGCAATGCCTCTTCGCCCCTTTTTCAGGCCTGCAAAAATTAATGATCCAATCAAAGAGCCTAATCCAATTATGCTAAGCATTAAACCTACTGCACCTGCACCTTTAGAAAATAGTTCGTCCATAAGCACTGGCATTAAACTTCTTAAGGGCATTGTTAATATAGTTGTTATCATTGCTATTATTAATAACCATGAAAGTACTGAATTTCCTACTATATATTTTAAACCTTCTTTTATTTGCTCAGTTCTAGATCCAGATTTAATTTTGCTTGTATGAGTATTAGGCAGTAATTGATTAAATAATAATGCAAATAAAAATAGTAAACATATAAAAATATAAACTACTCCTGGACCAAATAATGAATATAAAAATCCCCCAATTCCTGGACCCAAAAAGGTCATTAAAGCCATTCCAGAACCGCTCAGAGCGATTGCATTTACAATTAATTTTTTTTCTACTAAATCAGGAATTAGTGATTGTCTAGCAGGCACAAGAAAAGCCCACATTACTCCTTGTAGAACTGAAGCTGCAATTAAATGATAAATTGTTACGATTTCAAGGAATATAGAAACAGCTATTATGGAAGCTAGTATTACCATTCCAAGCTGGCCTATTTGTATTATCTTTTTCTTATTAAATTGATCTGAGATAGATCCCCCAAAAATTGACAGCAATAATATTGGAGGTGCAAATCCCGACCCAACTATTCCAACTGCTAAAGGAGATTTAGTTAAGTCATAAGCTAATTGACTGCGAGCTACAAACTGCATATTTACTGATGCCATCATAAATAGAAGGCCTATGAAATATATTCTGAAGGCAGGATCTTTGAATGAAGAAAAAGTTGAATTTATAAATGACATATAAGTCTATCTTATAAATAAAATAGTTTTCGGCAAATTAAAAAGTGTTATCAATTTTTTCTTTTTCTAATAACTCTCTCTTTTTATTCACTCCGCCCAATGCACTATATCCTCCTAAATTCCCATCAGATCTTATTACTCTGTGGCAGGGAACAAGAATTGGATAAGGATTTTTTGCGCATGCATTTGCAACAGCCCTCGCACTATTAGGAGAGCCAATCAATATTGCAATTTCTTTATATGTTCTAGTTTCTCCTGAAGGAATATTTAACAGCTCTTTCCATACTTTTATTTGGAATTTGGTTCCATCAAGTTTATTCAATAGCATTAATTAGATCCCAGCACGTTTGTAGCGCTATCTCCTCTTGACCCTCACATAAAATAACCATATTTCCATAAATTATATAATTGCCATATTTTGGAAAAATTCCAGTTGCTTGCAAACCAAGACTACCCTTATCAACACCACCTCCAACCTGCCTTCTATCTTTACTTCCCTCTTTCCATGTAGTTTCGTCTTTAGCAATTACTGCATCGTTCCCAGTTACTTCTATGGCAAGAGTCTCACCTAAACTTACTGCATCTTCGTGACTAGAGTAAAATCTTATTTCGTAGTCTTTAGATTCACTTCTTTTAATCCCCCAAAAACCAAACCAAGCTTCTTTTGCACCATTTAATTCAGACACATCATATTGCCTATTTTTTTTAAACCCAGTTGCCTTTAAATCTTCATATGTATAAATTCGATCAGATGGAGTTATAATTTCTAATGATGACTTAGAGTTTTCTGAGGAGCCACAAGCGAGAATCAGTGCACTCACCATTATTGATAAAAAAAATATTGTCTTCATTTTTTTTGCACCTCATCTATTTTTAAAGTTTATTAAGAATCGAGATCTTTTTTTTCCCAAAAATATGAAGATAAAAAAATCGTTATACTCATTATTATAGAAAATATGACCCAATGCCAACTATGAAAGCCATTATTCAATGGATCTCCACCTTTGTAGTAATAAAATAGAGATGCATATTTAATTGCTCCTAGTGACTTTAAGAATGGCTCTATTGAGTAAATGATGTAGGAGAGTACTGCAATTGTTGCTGGAACAGAATATGTATAACTTGATTCATAAGGCAAGGCTCCCATTAATATTGTAAGTAATCCAAAAGTAGTTGATATAAGGAATAATTGGAAACATGTCGAGGCAATATTTTCTGCTGAAATAGTTAAGCCAAAGAAATAAGCACTAATTAAAATAGCTAGAAATAAAGCAGTGGATATCAAAAAGACTTTAATTATTAAAGAAGATATTTTTTGAATTAAAAAACTATTTCTAGATATTCCTGTTGATAATACTATGTCTAGAGTTCTCTTTTCCTCTTCTCTTTTTGTCGCATTATACCCAAAAAAAATTGCAAAACCTATAGTTACTAATGGGGCAAAAATTGTGAACATATCTGTATTTAGTATCCCTTCGACACTAGTTATATCAATTCCTCCTGGGCCAGCAATAAATGTAGTTAATTTTTCTGGAAGGTTATCGAAAATAAATTGCACTTCTTTTAAGGGCAACTCAGAGACGGCGTACATAATTAGTAAACAAACAAGAAGATATCCAATAAATATATATAAAATTGTCAGGAGAGAATCATTAATTGATTTTAAAAAAATATTTTTAAACATTAATTACTATTTGTATCATTCTGCTAAAGATCTTATCACTCTGCCGTACCTTCCTGATATTTTTTGACCATCTTCAACAGATAATTTTCCGTTTACAAATACATATTTCATTCCTTCTGAATATTTATGAGGATTTTTGTATGTAGCATGCTCTTTAATATCTTCTAGTTTAAAAATATTAATATCTGCAAAATAATCTTTCAATATCTGCCCTCTCCTTTTTAATCCGATTCTTTTTGCGGGCAAAGTAGTCATTCTGTATATTGCATCTGAAAGTTCTACGATTCTTTTTTCTTTAACAAAATTTTCAAGATATCTTGAATTTGTACCATAGTTTCGTGGATGAGGTTTTCCAGAAGATAGGGGCCCAGTATCTCTTAGAGAATTTCCATCAGAAGCAACACAGATATTATTATATTTTGCTATTTCATATACATCCTCTTCATCCATAGAGTGCAACACAAAAGAGCCTTCAGATTTTTCATATAATCTCATTACTGCTTCTTCAGGAGTTGTTCTAAATTCTTTTGAAATTTCAAATAAATTTTGTCCTTCCAAAGAAGATTGAGAAGGGTAATCTGCTAAGACACACCCCTCAGCGCCGTGAAAACGATTTATGAAGCTAGTGGTTTCCTTTTTTATATTTTCTCTTATATCTGCATCTTTTAATCTAGCTAAAGTTCTCTCTCTTCCTCCTTCTAGGCTCCATCTTGGAAACATACATCCGCTTATTGGAGTACTTGACCAATGATATGGGTATTGATCTCCTGCTACATCAAGACCTTCTTTTCTTGCTCTTTCAATTCCTTCTATTAATTCAACACCTCTCCCCCAAAATTTTGGACCAACAGATTTCACGTGACTTATTTGAACCCTTACATTTGTTCTTCGGGCTATTTCGATTGCTTCTGCATGGGCAGGAAATAACCCACACGCATCATCACTTTCAGATCTAATGTGACTTGAATAAAGGAGGTTGTTTTCAGATGCAACTTTTGCAAGCTGCACAATTTCTTCAGTATGGGAATATGATCCTGGAGCATACCAAAGCCCAGTCGAGAAACCCAAAACACCTTGATCAATAGATCTCCTTATTTCCTCTTGCATTTTAATTATTTCTTCGGGTGAAGGGCTACGAGCTTCCATTCCCATTACATAAGCTCTAAGGCTCCCGTGACCAATTTGAGCTGCTACATTTATAGAAGGAGTTTTATTAGATATTTCATCTAGCCACCCACTAAAATCATTCCACTTTATCTCTATATCAATTCCTTGCCTGTCCATTCTGTCTTGAAGCTGAGGTTTTGTATTAGGTGATAATGGGGCACAAAAACTCATGCCACAATTACCCATTAATTCAAATGTAACTCCTTGGATTAGTTTACTATCAGCATCTGGGTCTATATTGAAAGATAAATCACTATGAGTATGAACATCTATAAAGCCTGGAGTGACTATATATCCTTTGGCATTTATAACTTTATGTCCAGAAATATTATCTTTTCCAATATAATCAATTCTGTCTTTTGTAATACCAATATTTAATTCTTTAGGCGATTTATCTCCTGAATAAACTTCACCATCTTTTATTACAACATCAAACAATTAACTTCTATCCCACAAATCTTTTAGGTTAAATGAAGGTTCCCAGTCGAGTTGTTTTTTTGCTTTAGCATTCGAAAATTTATTATGTGGTAGATCTGCAAAAACAAAGTAGGTTTCAGTCCTAGAAGGAAGTTTATCAAGATCTATTTCAAGAGCTTTCTTTATAGCCATTGCAGCGTCTTCCCATCTTATGCTGAAAGGAGTTAGATCTGTCCCTTTTTGTTGAGGAGGCTTTCCTACATTTTTCCTGCCTCCAAGAGTCAAAGAGTCATTATAAAAATTATAAAAAAGTAATGTTTGAAGATACATGTAGGAATTTTTCTCAGTAAATATTTTGCATATTTCTTGACCCAGTGCTTTTGTGATTGCATATAAATTTACGCCAGGCTGAGGAGGGATATCAGGGTTGATTTCAAAATCAAAATTCTCATAAGAAGGTCCTGCAGCTTGGAAATGAGGCCCGGTATTAATAATTCGTGGAATCTTATTTTCTTCTGCTGCGAGCATCATATTTAAGTTCCCTTTGGCGTTAACATCAAAAGCCAGAACTCTATCGGTCCTCAGTACAGACAAATTAATTATTGCATCTACACCTTTAGATATATCTATTACAGGTTGTGTATCTGATATATCTATTTTTTTAAAATTGGTATTAGTTGAGATTTGCTCTAAATCTGTCTCTATAATTTCATGGTCATTTTTTAGAGCATCTGATACCCATGGCCCAAGCATTCCATTTGATCCTAATAAAAGAACTTTCATGATTTTCTTTCTATAGGAGTGTAGAATGATTGATCTTGCTCCTCGCTTAAGTCACTTAAATCTTCAAATTTATTTGTTAGAAATCTTTGACTTTCATTTTTGTTTTGAATATGAATAATTTCATACTTTTCATTAAAATTTAGGGCAATAATTTTATTAATTGAATTTATTAATTCAGTTTTAGATAATACTGATTTATTTTCAGATGCTTCAGCTTCAGAATTAGTTAAAGGAAACCCAATCCTTAATAATATTTTTTGAAATGAGAAGGTTCTAGCAAATTCTTTAAATATTACTTCAGATAAATGCGAGCTTAGCATATCAAGTTGAGTTGATGGAGTGGACTTCCATTTTTCAGTAACTGTATATGATTCTTTATAATTCTGCATTAGAGATAGCGTGCTTATCATGACCACCTTTTTTACTCCTGCCTCAACACATGAAGACAAAGTATTATAAGTCTTCTGTATTTTTTGATTTAAGTCTTCAGGAGTATCACAATTATCAGACATAGATTGAATTATTACACAATCAAAATTAGGTAAATTATCTGAATCTAAAGTTGAACTAATCTCAACCTCGTGATCATTAAGGCCATCTTTTAGTATGGAGGTTATTTCAGTATTTGTGTCTGTAACTAATATTTTCATGATTTATTGATTAATCTTGTCTATCATATTTGTGCAGTTAATTAGTGCATCCTCTTCATTATATCCTGGACACATTAATATTAAATTATTGTGTATAACATAGTTCATATACTTAGTATCTGGAGTTCCATTCCATGTGTCATTTCTTCCACCTTCTAGATGCACTCTTTGATTTAAATTCTCAGTCCAAAGTGAGCAGGATTTTTTTATACAGGCACCTTCTCCAGTAATATTGTCAGCATATTTTATACCTAATTCAATCGCATCTTGATGATTATTATAAAAACGAACTTCATAATCTTCTGGATTTCCAAGATCATTTTTTATAAATCCATAATATGCTGATTTGGCCCCAGGTAAATCTTCTACATTGTATTCTTTACTCTTTTTAAAACCGATTTGTTTAAAATTTTCTATGGAAAATTCTTTTCCTGTATCTGTTATTTTTTCTATTGGTACGAATACTTCTTCTTCAGTTGCACAAGAAACAACTAATAATAAAATTGTTAATATAAATATTTTATATTTCATAAATTAGTTACTCCGCATATTTTATATAAATTAATGTAAACTGAATTTCCAAATGAGTAAATATAATAAGCCGAATTTAATATTTATAATGAGCGATCAGCAGAGGTTTGATACTTTAGCTTGTTACGGAAATGACTGGATAAATACACCAAGGTTAAACGAATTATCTGAAGAATCTTTTGTATTTGAAAACGCTTATGTGACCCAACCAGTATGTGCTCCTGCCAGATCCTCAATTATGACAGGCCTATATCCTCATGCTGCCGGACCAACGGTTAATAAAATTCCATTAAAAAAAGATGTAAAAACTATAGCTGAACATGTAGATGATAATTATACAAAGGGATATTTAGGTAAATGGCATTTGGGAGATGACACAATCAAGCAAAGGGGTTTTGATGAATGGATAAGCGTAGAAGATCATTATCAAAGTAGTTATTTTACTGATTTGCCAAATAATGATCTTCCTTATAGTGACCTTCACAAATGGTTAATTGATAAAGGTTTTACTCCAACCGCAGAAGGTCCAACAGGTAAAAAAATTTTTAATGATGAAGATAGGTCAATGCTGCCTGAGGATAGCCAGATGGCAGCTTTTCTTTCAGAAAAATCTGAAGATTTTATTGAAAGAAATAAGGATAATTCGTTCGTACTTTATGTAAGTACTTTTGAGCCTCATTCACCTTATGCTGGACCGCTTGATGGAATGTATGATCCTAATGAAATTCCAACTGGCCCCACATTTTTAAAAGAACCAGATGATGTTTCAAATATTAATAAAGCTAGATCCACTTATCACTCATCTTTTATAAAAGGAGCGGATCAAAAAAGTGATGATTATATGAATAATTACTTAGCATCAAGAGGCGAAGATTTTTCCACAAGAGAAGGATGGTTAAAGGCCAGAGCAGATTATTTTGCAAATATTACTCTTGTCGACAGGATGGTTGGAAGAATCATTGATTCTCTTAAAAAAAATAATTTATATGAGAATACAATTTTAGTTTTTACTAGTGAGCATGGAGAAATGATGGGGGATCATGGCATGTTGGAAAAAAGAACCTTATATGAAGAGTCAGCTAAAGTTCCATTGTTAATGAAGTTGCCAGGATTGGATGGATCTCAAAAAAAGATAAAGGGAAGTTTTAGTCATATTGATTTGGTCCCAACTTTATTGAGCCTAATGAATCAGGAACAATCAAATAATTTACAAGGAGAAGATAAAAGTGACTGTTTTAAAACTTTGAATCTTGATGAGAATGTAGTAGTAGTTGAATGGAATGGAACCGGAGAAATTGATGATAGAAATCTCGGCTCAGAAGAAATCAATGAGCTTAATACTAATCCTCGGAGATCGATAATTATAGATAGAATGAAGCTCAATCTTACTTTAGATGATGATGGAGAACTTTTTGATTTAGATTCAGATCCATTTGAAGAAAAGAATCTTTTTCATGATACAAAATATGTAGACGTAATTGATTCTATGAAAAATAGTCTAATTAAATGGCAAGAAATTAATAATGATAACTTCAGGTTTGAGTAGATGAGTATTTTATTTTCACCATTAGAAATTAAGGAAATAGAAATAAAAAATAGGTGTTGGGTTTCTCCTATGTGTCAGTATTCTTCAGAAGATGGATTTGTAAATGATTGGCATCTTGTGCATTTAGGAACCAGAGCAGTAGGAGGGGCAGGCCTAGTTATGACTGAGGCTGCTGCTATTTCTCCAGAAGGCAGGATTAGCCCTAATGATCTTGGAATTTGGAAAGATGACCATATTGAAGGGTTAAAAAAAATAACTAAATTTTTAAAATTACAAAACTGTATTTCAGCAATTCAAATAGCTCATTCTGGAAGAAAAGGATCAACAAAAAGACCATGGGAAGACGGTTATTCTGTAGATAAGAAAAACGGAGGTTGGGATGTAATAGCTCCATCTTCAATACCTTTCGATGGTAAATCATCTACCCCAAAAGAATTATCTAAAAATGAAATCAATGAGTTAATAATAAAGTTTGCTGATGCGGCAAAAAGAGCTGAATTAGCTGGATTTGAATGCATAGAGATTCATATGGCGCATGGATATTTGGCTCATGAGTTTCTCTCTCCAATTTCAAATAAACGAACAGATGAATATGGGAATAATCTTAAAGGACGCATGAAATTTCCATTAGATGTAATTAAAGAAATTAGAAAGATAGTGTCTGATAAAGTCATTTTATTAGTAAGAATTTCAGCAACTGATTATGTTGAAAATGGATGGGATTTGGATCAATCAATTGAATTTTGCAAAGAACTTAAAGAGTTGGGCGTAGATTTAATAGACTGTTCTTCGGGAGGATCTTCGCCCTTACAAAAATTGAACCCCAAGCCTAATTATCAAGTACCTTTTTCAGCAGAAATTAAGAAAGAAGTTGGTATAAAAACTGGAGCTGTTGGTCTCATAACGAATAGTCATCAAGCAGAAGAAATATTGAAAGCTAATCTCGCAGATGTAATTTTTTTAGGTAGAGAATTTTTGAGAAATCCTTACTGGCCTTTAAAAGCTAAGAAAGATCTTGATGGCGAAACTGGCGCCCCAGACCAATATATAAGATCATTTTAATTTATTAGATAGATTTACTAGAAAAATCTTCTCTATGATTTTTGAACTGCCTCAATTAATGCTTGAATATAACCCATAGCAAATGCTCTTCCTCTGTGTCCAAATGAGGTATCTTGGAATGTGGCAGGAACATGATCATCTATGAAAAAGCTATCATAACCTACCTCATGGTATATTTTCATAGCTTTATACATATCAACATAGCCTGTATTTACAAATTCCTCTTTAAATTTTGGAACTTGGCCTGAAACATTTCTAAAGTGAACATAAAGTATCTTTTTTCTTTCTCCAAAATATTGAATCATTTCATAAATATCATCATTCATCTCTGAAAATGTTCCTTGGCAAAATTCTATTGCGTTACTGTCAGAAGGATAGATTTCTATCAACCTTTTGTAAGCATCAAAACTTCTAAACAGTTGAGGAATTCCACCCAAAACCGGCACAGGAGGATCGCATGGATGTATTCCAAGCTTAATTCCTTCCTCTTCTGCAATTGGAGTTATTATTTTGATCCAATATTCAAGGTTCTCCCACATTTCTTCTTCGGTGTACTCTCTATCATGTGTAAATGGATAATTTTGTGCTACATCATTATCAAATGCTGTTGCTTCAGCCTCACCTCTTATATATTCTGGTTCAGTTCTCCAAACTTGAGATGGCATCCAGTTATATCCAAAAATAGGAATACCTGCTCTGGCAATATTTTTTATTGTATAGATCATATTTTCTATTTGCTCATCTCTTTTAGGTCCATTTAGCATTACATCTTCATAAAATTTCGTAGGTACATTTTCAAGAGCACTTAGTTTCATGCCGTAATTTTCAACAGTCCTTCTTAATCGAACTAAATCTTTTAATTCCCACCTGTTATTGTAGTCAGGAAGATGATTTTCTTTATCATTATTTTGGTTAAGTAATATATCTGTTGCTCCATATTGCTGAGCAAATTTTAAGAATTCTGGCAGCGGCTGATGGAATTGACCTAAACCACATCTCATGAGTTCTCCTTGGCTAATTTTTCTCTATTTTAAACTTAATGGATCTTTTTGAGGAGTTCCTGATTTTCTAGGATATTTTTTAGGAGTAGAATCAATCTTTTTCCAGCCAACAATTGAAGAGTATTTTGTTGGAGTCATATAAAAAAATAAATCACCGCCAAGCAATTTAACACTATGCTCAGACGCAATAATTTCTTTAGATATATTCAGCCCTTTTATAGAAATTATAGAACCTCCTATTTTGGCAAATGGAAGTGTAATTTCAGCTAATGTTGATAAATTGGCGACACCCCTAGATAAAATTAAATCAAATTTTTCTCTGTAGGATTTTTTATGAGCTATTATCTCGGCTCTATCATTTATAATATCTACTTCTAGACCTAAGTCATTGCATGCCGAAGCAATAAATTCGCATTTTTTTCTATTTGATTCGATAAAAGTAAGCTGAAAATCATCATTAATTATTTTTAAAGGAATTCCTGGTATCCCTGCTCCACTTCCTATATCTATAACATTTAAATTGTTCTTGTTTGAGGATAAATTTATTGAATGCAAAGAATTGATACTTTCATCTATGAGAATATCTTTTATTCTTTCTAAATCTTTTAATCCAGTCAGATTAAATTTCTTATTTGATTCATAAATCTTCTTTGAAAAAAGTATTATTTTTTCTTCTTGATCCGTTGTTAAAGGGATATTTAAGTTCTTTTCTATTATCATTAGAATTAATTATATAATTTTGGTAATTTTATGTCTGATGCATGTTGTGCTCCTGATGAGCAAAATAGAAATAATTCAATAAATACACCTCCTAACAATATTAAACCATCAAAAGAAGTTGGAATAGTTATGAGTAATGTTAAAGGAGGATGGTTTTCCATGGGCTCGGATAATAAAAATGTTTTTCCTGGAGATGGAGAAGGCCCAGTTAGAGATATATTTGTTGATGATTTTGATATATCTACCTTTTCTGTTTCAGTAAAAGAATTTAGTGATTTTATAGACCAAACAAGCTACTTAACAGATGCTGAAAAATATGGATGGTCTTTTGTTTTTTTTGATCAATTAAAATCTGATCATTATGATGAATCTGTTCGAGACGCTCCATGGTGGATTAAGATAGAGAATGCTTATTGGAATAAGCCAGATGGAAACACTAAAGCTACAGAAAGCATTCCTAATCATCCAGTAACTCATGTATCTTGGAATGATGCCAATGCTTATTGTGAATGGAGTAATACAAGATTGCCTACAGAGGCTGAATGGGAGTATGCAGCAAGAGGTGGCTTAAAGCAGAATATATTTCCTTGGGGAAATGAGTTTCTAGTTGACGGTGAATTAGCATGCAATATTTTTCAAGGAACCTTTCCTAATAAAAATAATGACCCAGAAGAAACAAAATTTACTGTGCCAGTGGATTTTTATAAGCCAAATAAATTTGGACTTTACAATGTGGTCGGAAATGTCTGGGAATGGACTCAAGATTGGTTTTCTAGGTATCACGATTTAGAAATAAATGTTAATCCTGAGGGCCCAGAAAAAGGAGCTACAAAAGTAATTAAGGGTGGTTCATTTTTGTGTCATGATAGTTATTGTAATAGGTATAGAGTTTCAGCAAGAACTAGTAATTCTAAAGATTCTTCAACATCTAATATGGGATTCAGAGTTATAAAGAATTGAAAAAACTTTTTATTTTTTTTATCATCATTAATCTTTCGATTTATTCATGTAATTCTGAAAATGAAAAAGATTTGAATAATTTTGTTTCAGATGAACAGAAATTTAGTATATTTTCATATGAAGTTAATTCAATTTATGATCTTTTTAAATCAAGATATGGTTTTTCTGAAATCAGCGAAGAGCATGAACTAATTAAGAAATTATTATTAGAAGAGATTTATGATAATGAATTGAATTTTATTTTTGGAATTATATTTCCGCTGCCAGAATTTACTACTAACCATTCTCCAAAGCTATTGGTTATATCTCCTAGAAATAAAATATATAGAGAAGACGAATTGCTTCTAAACCATGATTTGTCTGTGCAAGAAATAAAAGATATTGAAGAATCTGTTCAGTCAGAAATTGATTATTCATCGATAGTAATTAATATTGGAGGAGTCGCTGCATACCCCTCAATTATTAAAGATTCTGATAACTATGGAGATTTATTTAAAGCACATGCCCATGAATGGTTGCATCAGTATTTAATCTTGTTCCCTTTAGGAAGAGCTTATTTTAAAGATCCAAATATGAAAATTGTAAATGAGACTCTAGCAAATATTTATTCCGAAAGACTTTTTAATAGTGTGTGTTCTAAAAAAATAAAACTCCAAGATTCTATATGTAAATCTAAAGTGAAAGAATTGCCTGGTAAATTTAATTATGAATTATTTATAAGGAATTTAAGGCTAGATGTTGATGAGTTGCTTGAATTAGGAAAAATAAATCAAGCTGAAGAACTAATGGAGTCTTCAAGATTTGAATTAGAAAAAAGAGGTTATTATATAAGAAAGATAAATCAAGCCTGGTTTGCATTTAATGGGACTTATGCAGATTCCCCTGCTTCATCAAGTAATGTAGACCAAGAAATCGAATCATTCATAGATTCACAAGAATCTTTTGGTATAGCTATTAGAAAGCTTAGAAAAGTAAAAGATTTTGAAGAATATAAAATTCTTATTGCTCAAAAAAAATAACACTGCAAAAAAAATTAATCTTAGTGATATAATGATTCTATAATGATTAAATCTACTATTTCAAAGCTAAAAAATAATTTTGTTTATAGACCACCTTCAGGTGATAAAAATGAGGAACCCTCTTTGGAGGAGTTGTTAGGGAAGCTTAATTTTAAGATTCCTAAGATACCTGGTTTAGGAGGAGGCTCACCTTTTCTTGGATTCATTATTATTGCTGTTATAGCGGTGCTATGGCTTGCCTCTGGTGTTTATACAGTATCTCCTGATGAGAAGGCAGTATTAAGGACTTTTGGTAGATATGTTGCTACTACTGATCCGGGTTTAAGGTGGCACTGGCCAGGCCCAATTGGGAATACAGATATAGTTGCTGTTACCAAGACCAGAAGAATGGAGCTTGGTTTTCGTGGATCTGAAGTAAAGGCAGGCATTTTTCAAGAAGTACCTGCAGAAGCAAATATGATTACCGGAGATGAAAACATTGTTAAAGCTCAAGCTGTAATACAATATCGAATTAGTGATCCTAAGGCATATCTTTTTGATGTAGATGATCCTGGTGAAGGAGATAGAGGTATAAATGAAGGACAACCAGATGGTAAAACGCTTAGAGATATTGCTGAAACTACATTAAGACAGGTTGTAGGATCTAGAAATATTGATGATATCTTAACTACTGAAAAAGAGGCCGTTCAGCAAGAAGTTTTGACTAAAATGAGAGATATTAATGCAGCTTATAAAACTGGAATAGATGTTCAACAAGTTCTATTGCAAAATGTTAATCCTCCTTCTGAAGTGCAAGATGCTTTTGAAGATGTGGTTAGGGCAAGAGAAGATAGAGATAGGATTGTTAATCTAGCTGAAGCATATCAAGCAGAACAACTTCCAATAGCACAAGGTCAGTCAGCAAGAATTGTTGAAGCTGCTGAAGCGTTTAAAGAAGGTCGACTACAAATTGCCCAAGGTGAAGCAGCAGGATTTGAAGAATTATTAAAAGCATATTCTATGTCAGAGACTGTAACTAGAACAAGACTGTATCTTGATGCCATTGATAGAATTTTACCTAAAGTAAAGAAGTACATTATATCTGATTCAGCTTCTGCGCTACCACTTCTTCAACTTGACGGTAAATCTGGAGGTATTGAATAAATGAAAAAGACATTAATTCCCATAGTTGTAATTTTAGTATTTTTATTTATAGGATTACCTCAAGTATTTTTCATTGTTGACGAAACTGAACTTGCTATTGTAACTAGATTTGGAGCATTCCAAAGAGATTATCAACAGCCAGGATTAAAGGTGAAAACTCCTTTTGTTGAAAATGTAACTAAATTTGATAGAAGGTTATTAAGGATTGACGCGCCTCCAACAAGTTTATTAACCAAAGATAAGAAAAACCTTGTAATAGATGCTTTTGCAAGATATAAAATTGTTGATCCTCTTCTATTTTTTCAAGCAATTGGAAATGAACTGCAAGCTGAATCTAAATTGGGAGATATAGTTAATTCAAGACTGAGAGATGAAGTTGCACAAGATGATCAAGAGGAAGTAATTTCTGAGGTTAGAGAACAAATTATGGGTAAGGTTACAAAAGCAAGTAACCTTATTGATATTAGTAGAGATGAAGCAATTAATTTACCAAATGGCTTGAATAATACTTCTATGGCAATTGAACTTATTTCTAAAAATAATGTTTCTCAGTCAAGATATGCCACTAATCAAGAAATTGATGACCTTAAGAATTCTCCAACCCCATCTAAGTTATCGGAATTTGAAATTAGATATAAGTTGCCCCTTAAAGAAGTATTTGGAGCAGAAATTATTGATGTGAGAATAAAAAGAGCAGATTTTCCAGATGCAATTCAAAGTTCTGTTTTTGCTAGAATGCAGGCTGAAAGAGAAAGAATTGCTAGTGGTCTTAGAGCAGAAGGAGCACAGAGAGATGCTGAAATAAGAGCTTTTGTTGATAGACAAGTCACTGTTTTGATTGAGACAGCTGAAGGTACTTCTGCAAGACTAAGAGGTGAGGCGGAATCAGAAGCTATAGCAGTTTTGGCTGAATCTCTTAATAAAGACCCTGAACTATATGCATTTAAGAGATATTTAGAGACATATGCTAAATCTTTAAATGAAGGCGACACGATTGTTCTGTCATCTGACAGCCCTTTATTTAAATACCTTAAAGATCAAAGCTCTATAGAAACGCTAGAATAATCAAGTATTCTTAATAAAGGTAAAAAATTTAATTTTTAGCTAATTTTATAAATTCCTTAATTTTTTCTAAGTCCTTGGTCCCATTAGTTTCTACTCCAGAGGAAGTGTCAATTCCATAGGGTGAAAAATTCTTTATAAGAGATTCAATATTTTCAGTATCTAGTCCTCCTGAGACTAATACATTAGTTAGACCTATAACATTTTTTGCCTTGTTCCAATCAAATTTATTCCCTGTTCCTCCAAGTTTTTTTTCATGATAACTATCTAGAACTACATAGTTATGTACTAACAAGGCTTTTTGTACGTAGTCTAAAATCTGATCCGAACTATCCGATTCTTTGATTCTTATTTGCCTTATAGAGGGGATGCTGATGTCAAAATCTTTTTCACCACAAAGCTGAACCATATCTAAATTAGTTTTATCTAAAATTTCCTTAATTTCAGATAAATCTTGGTCTCCAAATAATCCCACAAATTTAACTTTTGAGCTAGGAAATTCATTTTTTATACTATTTGTTATCTCCAAACATTTTTCAGGAGGTATTTCTCTTTTAGATCCTTTTACAAATATGAATCCAATGTAATTTGCTTCATATTTAACAGCAGCTTCTGCAGCTTCTATAGTTCTGATCCCACAAATTTTTATTTGCATTTTTTAACACTTGATAATTGCTTAATATGGTTCTGAATATCATTATTAATTAATATAGATTCTCCAATTAAAACTGCATCTGCCCCAGCATTAGCCATCCTTTTCACATCATCTATATTCTTTAGTCCACTTTCTGCAATTAGAATTTTATCTTTAGGAACTTCTGGGGCTAGTTTTTCGAAAACGTCTAGTGATGTCTCAAGGTTATTTAAATTTCTATTATTTATTCCAATAATATTTGCACCATATTTTAAAGCAACATTTAATTCTTTTTCGTTAAATACTTCAACAAGAGGTGGCATGGAAATTTCTGAGCACAAATTCAATAATGATTTAAGCCTATCTTCTTCTAGTATTGAAACTATAATTAGAATAGCTGAAGCACCATTTAATGCTCCTTCTAAAATTTGATATTCATCAACTATGAAATCTTTTTGCAAAATTGGTGTATTAGTTTTTTTACCTATTTTACTTATTTTTTTTAGATCAGATATCGAACCACTGAACTTTGTTTTTTCAGTCAAGATTGATATCGCTGATGCCCCACTCGTTATATAATCTAAGGCAAATTTTTCAAGATCGAGATCTTTATTAATTTCTCCTGCCGAAGCTGAAGATCTTTTAATTTCAGCAATTAGAGCAACATTAGAAGAATTAAAAATTGATAAGAAATCAGGGGCTGAATTATCCTCTATAGATTTATCGAGTACATTAATTGGTGATTTAATTTTATTTTCTTCAATTAATTTCTTCTTATGAACTAATATTTTTTCTAGAACATCTCCGTATTTCATTAATTAGTCCATTTTATTACTCAAATTTGCCAGCTCTAATAATTTGGATTGGGCGCCACCACTATCTATTGAAGTTTTTGCCATCTCAGCAGCATCATTAAAACTACTAGTTTTTCCTGAAGCGACCAATGCTGCAGCTGAATTTATTATTACCGCATTACGCCTTGATGCAATTGGACTTTCATCTAATGGGTCAGAACCCTTTCCATTAAATATATCTTTAATAGTTTCAGCACTTTCAGAAATACTATCAACAACTAAATTATTTAAATTCGATTCTGGGAGCCCAAAGTCGGATATTCTTGCCCTTCTTCTTTTCACAGAGTCTCCTGATACCTGCCAAATAGTTGTATTTCCTTCAATACTTACTTCATCAAGATTGTTATGGCCATTTACCACTAATGAATTGTCAGTACCAAGAATTTTCAGTGCTTCTGCGACTTTTTCAGCTGCTTCATAATTAGATATTCCTATTAATTGGTTAGATGCTCCTGCAGGGTTTGTTAAAGGCCCCAATATATTAAATACAGTAGGAACTCCTACCTCCCTTCTTAATGGGGAAGCAAATTTCATTGCTGGATGAAATGATTGAGCAAAAATGAAGCCTATCCCAATTTCTTCAATACATTTTTTAACTGAGTATGGAGATAGTGTTATTTTTACTCCCATTTCCTCTAAAACATCTGCACTTCCTGAAGATCCAGATATTGCTCTGTTCCCATGTTTGGCAACCTTAACTCCAGCACCTGCAACCACGAAAGCAACAGACGTAGAGATATTAAAAGTTTTTAATCCATCTCCGCCTGTGCCGCATGTATCTAAAAGAGGTTCATCTAGTTCTACTTTCAATGATTTTTCTCTCATTCCTGTAGCAAGTCCAGCGATTTCTGTAGATGTCTCACCCTTCATTTTTAGACCCATAATAAATGATCCGAATTGGGCTGGAGTTACATCTCCTCTCATTATTTCATCCATTGTTGAATTAGCTAATTCAAAGGATAAATCTTGATTATTTGAAATTAATTTTATTGCTTCTGTTATATTTTTATCTTGCATCATTTATCTAAAAAGTTTCCTATCATTTCCATTCCGAACTCTGTAAAAATTGATTCAGGGTGGAATTGTATTCCTTCTACATTATATTTCTTATGCCTAACTCCCATTATAACCCCACTATCACTTCTAGAAGAAACCTCTAATTCTTCAGGTAATGTTTCTTCATCTATTGCAAGTGAATGATATCTTACTACTTTAAGAGGATTCTTTATGTTTTTAAAAATACCTTTGCCATCATGTGTAATTAAAGAAGTTTTCCCGTGTTTTATTTCTCCTGCATATCCAACTTTTGCCCCAAATGTTGAGCCGATGCATTGATGTCCTAAGCAAACACCCAGTATAGGAACTTTAGGAGCCATATGTTTAATTAATTTTTCTGAAATTCCTGCATTTTCTGGATTTGAAGGGCCAGGAGATATAACTATTTTTTCAGGGTTTAAAGATTCAATTTCTTTTATATCTATTTCATCATTTCTGTATACATTGACCTGCGCCCCAAGATCAATCATGTATTGAAAAAGGTTATAAGTGAAACTGTCATAATTATCTAATAGAACAATCATATTTATATAAAAGCTTTCATTTTGTCTAAGGTTTCTTGATATTCTACCTCAGGAATAGAGTCGAATACTATTCCTCCTCCTCCGTTGAATGAAACTTCTCTATCTTTTTTTATTATTGTTCTTATTATGGTGCTAGTTTCAATATCTCCATTTTTTGAAAACCAACCTATTGCTCCGCAGTATGGACCCCTTCCTTCTGGCTCCAGGTCATTGATAAGTTCAGAAGCTCTAATTTTTGGAGCCCCAATCAGCGTTCCTATTGGGAATGTAGACGAAAATGCATCTAGGGAATCTTTGTTTTTAGTTATAATTCCAGTTACCTCTGAAACAAGATGTATTACATTATTATATATTTGAGTTTCCATTAAACTTTTAACTTTAACTGTTCCTTTTTCTGATACTTTTCCTAGGTCATTTCTTGCTAAATCTACTAGCATAATGTGCTCAGCTTTATCTTTAATGCTAGATTTTAATTTAATTTCCAAATCATGATCTTCTATATCAGGATTGTTGCCAATAGTTCCTGCAACTGGCCTTATTGTTGCAACATTATCTTTGACTTCGAGAAACATTTCTGGGGATGATCCTGTGATAGATAGGTCGGGGCAAACCAATTGGTATATATATTCTGATGGATAGCTCTTAGAAAGATGGTAAATCAAAGCATTATTTCCTATTTCTGCAGATTTTTGAAACCTCTGTGTTAAAACACACTGGATTAATTCACCTTCAATAATTTGTTTTTTTATAATTGATATGTTTTTTAGGTATTCTTTTTTTTCTACTACTGGAAAGCTTTTGGTATTTAAAAATTTATCAATTTGGTCATTAAGTTCATTTAAATTTAATTTGAACGAATTTATTCTTTTTATTAAATCCTGAAGTTTAGCTTTACCTTCTTTGTAAGCATTATTGCCTTTAGATGAAGGCACAATTGTTGATAGTGTTATTGCGTTTTTATCATGATAGATTGTTGCGATTGTTCTAGGTATTAAGAAAAGAGATTCTGGGCAACCTAAAGGATCTGTTTTTAGATTAGATGTCTTTTCAAAATATTTAAAACATTCATAAGATACATAACCAAACGCCCCAACATGGTCAATGTTTTTTTCACAATAAACATTCTCTTTTTGTTCTTTTAGTATCTTCCTCAGTTTTATCATTGGATTAGTATCATTTATATCTATTATTTCCTCTATTTCGATACCAATCATAGTCTTATATGGATATGTTCCGCCGCTAGGTATTTTTTGAAATATAAAACCAGGTATTTTTTGAACAGAGCTTAAATAATTAAATAATGAAACTCCATCAATATTAAAATTAGAAATTTCAGTCGATAAAGTGACCGACTTATATTCTTTAGAAAGTTTTTCATATTTATTTAGATTAGGAAAAATATGATTATGGATTTTTTGATTTTTCTGCATATTCTAAAGCTTTAATCAATGCCCCCATCTTAGCTAAACATTCGTTATGTTCTGTTTCAGGATCTGAGTCAGCCACAATTCCTGCTCCAGCTTGAATTATTGCAGTATTTTCTTTTAATACAATTGTTCTTATAGCTATTGCTGTATCCATACTCCCATCAAAAGAGAAGTATCCAACTGCACCAGAATAAGGACCGCGCTCAAAAGGTTCTTTTTCTGAAATTTGCTTCATCGCCCTAACTTTAGGGGCTCCACTTACTGTTCCAGCAGGAAAGGCTGATCTAAGAACATCATATGCATTGTATTTATCAGATATCTCTGCTTCTACATGGGACACTATATGCATAACATGAGAATATCTTTCTATTTCCATCTGTTGAGTCACATTAACTGTTCCAGGTTTAGCAATTTTTCCTAAGTCATTTCGTCCTAGATCTAGAAGCATTAAATGTTCTGATATTTCTTTTTCATCACTTAATAAATCTTTTTCATTATCTTGATCTTCATTATCTGTGCTTCCTCTTGGTCGGGTTCCAGCTATAGGATGGACAGCAATTTTATTATCATCTAACTTAACCAATAATTCAGGAGATGATCCAATTATTTGAAAGTTTTCGAAATCCAGTAAAAACATATAGGGCGAAGGATTAATGTTTCTTAGAGAATTAAAAATATCTATAGGGGATGAGTTAGTTTTAACTTTGAGTTTTTGTGACATAACTGCCTGAATCATTTCCCCTTCATAAATTAATTTTTTAGTATTTTCTACTGACTCCATAAATTTTTCTTTTGGTGTTATGTGTTCTATCTCCAGTTCATTTTTTTCATCACTAGTTTTTTCATCGCCAATGCTCGATTCAATTATTTGAGGAATTATTTCCTCTATTTCTTCTAAGCAAGAATTGTATTTTCCTTCTAGGTCAGCGTCCTCTCTTAAATCTGCATTACTCACAACAAAAATACTTTCCTCTTCATGATCAAAGATAATTAAAGAGCTTCCTATGAGAAAAATACTTTCAGGAAAGTAGGTTAAAGAATCTTCAATTTTTTTTACACTTGGTTCAAAATAACTCACTGATTCGTATGATAGAAAGCCTACTGCACCACCATTAAATTGAGGCAGATCAGTTAGCTCAGCCCTTTTTATATTACTCATACTTTTTTCAAGGATCTTAAGTGGGTCAATATTTGAAATTTTCTCTTTGCTTCCTGTTTTTATAATTTCTTTGGGGCTTATTCCTATGAAGCTATATCTCGCAAAATCTTTATTCCCTTCTACTGATTCAAGTAGAAAGGAATTTGATTTATTTTTTAGGTTTTTATAAACAGATACTGGAGAAAACTCTCCCTTATCAATTTTAATAAATACAGGAATATAGTTATAAGAGTTTGACAGACTCTTGAAATTATTAAAATTTGGAGAAGCAGAATTCTTAGCTACCATTTTGTTGTATATGAATCTATCTTCATTGCGGACCTAACCATCTTCATTGTTTCACTGGCTATTTCTCTTGCATTGTTTGTTCCAGATAGTAAGGCATCTTCGATTTCTTTAGGATTATGTTCATAATATTCCCTTTTTTCTCTTATAGGGCCAAGAAAATTATTTAAGGCTTCAGCGAGATCTTTTTTTACTTCCACATCTCCTACAGTGCCCTCTCTATATCTTTTCTTAAAGTCTTCCACTTTTTCCTTGTCTGGATTGAATGCATCATGATATTGAAATAGGGGATTTCCTTCTACTGTCCCAGGATCCGTAGCTTTCAATCTTTTTGGATCTGTATACATTGACATTACAGCTTTATTTACTTGATCTTCTGAAAATCTTAGCTCAATAACATTCCCTTTAGATTTACTCATTTTGTTATTTCCATCTACCCCTTTTAATCTAGGAACTCTTCCAATTTTAATATCAGGTTCTTTAAAAATTGGTTCAAAAATTCTATTAAATTTCCTTACAACTTCTCTTGTCATTTCGATATGTGGAGCTTGGTCTTCTCCAACTGGAACAAGGTCTGCTCTAGGCAAAAGAATATCCGCTACTTGGCTCATTGGATAGTTAAAAAAACCTACTGTTCTCTTCTCAACAGATAACTGATCTAGTTCACCTTTTAAAGTTGGATTTCTTTCTAACATTCCTAGAGGAGTTACAAAACTCAATAGCATAGTTAATTCTGCATGCTCTGGAACATAACTTTGTATTACAAAATTACTTTTTGATGGGTCTAATCCAACAGAAAGCCAATCAATTGTTACTTGTTTGACTGAATCAGTTATTTTATCAATATCATCAAAGTTATCTCCTAAGGCTTGATAGTCAGCTATTAAAAAAAATGATTCGTAGGAATCTTGAAATTCCAGCCAAGTTTCTAAGGCTCCAGCGTAATGGCCTAGATGCAAAGCTCCCGTTGGTCTAATTCCTGTTAGTATCCTTTTCTTATTAGACATTAGGTTCTTTGTTCCCAGTTTTTTCCTAAATTATCGTATCTTTCGCAAAGTTCACTGATTGTTTTACTGCTTATAGGGAGGGACTTATTAAATATATCTACATTACTTTTCAAATGAGTAGGGTTTTGAGTTCCAATTATTCCTACGCTTACTTCGCTGAAGCTAAATACAAAACCCATAGATGTTAATATTCTGTCTTCTGGCTCATCTTCTAATCGGCCTTGTGTACCAATAATTTGAGCCCTCTTATAATATTCTTCGGCGTAATTTGAAGGGGCAGAATGAACATGTGGATTTTCCAATGCTCTCCATGCTCCATTAGCTATCGGCCTTTTAGCTATAAGGCCGATATTATTCTTTTTTACGATCCCAAGTAGCTCATACCTAGCTTTTTGTTCCACCAAATTAAAACTTGTCTGGATTGTTTCGAATAGACCGCTTTTTGCAGCCCATATTGCAGCTTCGTTATCTCCGCTAAAACCTAAATGCAATACTTTTCCTTCTTCTTTGGCTTCACTCATAGCCTTAAAAGTCTCCCCTTCACTTAATTCTTTAAGAGTGCAGGAATGAATCTGAATTAAATCTAATCTGTCAGTTTTTAATAACTTTAAACTTCTTTCGATGCTTAATTTAACTCCTTCGTAGCTCCAATCTTTTAAATTGGCATCAAACTTTGAAGCATGACCACATTTTGAAGCTAAAATTATTTCATCTCTGTTGGAAGACATTACTTTTCCGAAAAACTCTTCACTTCTGTTGTAGCAAGATGCAGTATCAAAAAAATTTATTCCTGAATCAAATGCATTAACTAGCACTTCTTTTGCAACAGATTCATCACTTGATCCAATTTCTGATAAACCTATCCCTAGCCTGCTAACATTTAAGCCTGTATTTCCTAGTTGAACTTTTTCCACAGTGAAAACTCCTTTTGTTGAAATTACATATTAAACAATAAAGCGACTCACTTTAACAGTGAGTCGCTCTTTATTGTAAGGTAATAAATAGTTTAATTAACTTATTTGCTTTTCAACCTCTGCAACATCCTTGTCGCTTAGTATTCTAAATACTTTTGAAGATGGATCCTCTGCAGCTACACCTTGAACTGCTTTTCTTCCGTTCTTCATAGTAACTATTTTTGGATTTGCGATTTCTACAACCTTCTTTAATTTAACACTATAAGCTGTTAACTTCATTGAAGCCCTCCTAATTGATACTAGAGTAACTAAAATTACATCTAATTTAATATAAAGATTGTACTTAAATAAACTTGATAGTTCAACTATAATAGATAAAATTCAACTTAAGTTTATATGCAATTCCTAATTTTTTAACAAATTAAGCCAAATAAGGAATTACAGGAAGGTTAAGCAATTAATTGCTAGAAAAGTTAAAAAAATTACAAAAACAAGCTAATTTAGGTTTAGAATCATGTAATTCTAGACCTGAACTGGATGAATGGAAAATAAAGTTTCTAGGAAGAAAGTCAGAATTATCCTCAATTTTAAAAGATATTAAAAATCTTGATGCATCTATAAAAAAAGAAGTGGGGATGTTGGGGAATAAATTAAGAATGGAACTTGAGTCTATGTATAATGACCATTTAGAAGGCTTAGAATCAGGCAAAATGGACCAAAATTATAGGTTAGACCATTTTTTACCAGGAAGAGAACAGAAGATTGGAAAGCTTCACCCTGTAACCCAAATTTTGAGAGAAATAAAAAAAGCTTTTTCATCGTTAGGATTTCAAATAGCTGAAGGTCCAGAGATAGAATGGGATAAGTATAATTTTGATATGTTAAATATACCTGAAGACCACCCTGCTAGAGACATGTGGGACACAATGTGGATTGATGAAAAAATGAATAGCAATGGCGAAAAGATGCTATTGCGAACACATACTTCTCCTGTGCAAGCAAGAATAATGGAGAGCCAAGACCCGCCCATAAGAGTTATAGTTCCAGGTAAATGTTATAGATATGAAGCCACAGACTCTACCCATGAATGGCATTTCTATCAAGTTGAAGCCTTGGCAGTAGATAAGAATCTTACTTTTGCTGATTTAAAAGGAACTCTTTATGAATTTGCAAAGAAAATGTTTGGAAGTGATACAAAAATTAGGTTTAGATGTGATTATTTTCCTTTTGTAGAACCCGGTGTGGATATGTCAATATTTTGGGAAGGTAAATGGCTGGAAATTCTTGGAGCTGGAATGGTGCATCCAAAAGTTTTTGAAAAAGCTGGATACACAGACCCTAATATATCTGGATTTGCCTTTGGGATGGGGCCTGAAAGAATAGCAATGATAAAACATGATATAGACGATATTCGATTATTTTATTCAAACGATCTTAGATTTTTAAATCAGTTTTAGAGAAGGAATTTTATGAAGGCACCTATAAATTGGTTAAAAAAATATGTTGATATAGATCTGGGCAATATTGATGATCTTCTTCATAAACTTACTTTAGCTGGAACCGAAGTTGACTCAGTTCAGAAACAAGGAAACTGGGAAGGAATAGTAGTGGGAGAGGTCCTAGAAGTATCTAAGCATCCTAATGCAGACAGATTGAATTTAGTTTTAGTAAATGACAGAGGAAACCAAGTCAAGGTAGTCTGTGGAGCAAATAATTTGTATGAAAAACAAAAAATTGCTTTTGCTCCTGTAGGCTCTAAGCTTCATAGCCCTAAAACTAATCAGATGGAAACATTGAAT
>JAAZYI010000028.1 GCA_014239735.1 Dehalococcoidia bacterium | reverse complement strand
TATTATGTATTCTTAGTATGGAGGTTAGTCATGAAAATTACAGATATTAAGTTTGAATCATATATGTGGCCAAGACATACTCCAATAACGAATGGACTATATACTTATACTCATTCAGGGGTAAATATCGTAACCGTCGAAACTGATGCTGGTATTTCAGGATTGGGATTATGTAGTGGAATATCTGATTCGCCAGAAGTCGCTAGTGCGATAATTGAAAATATAAAGATTCCCCTTATAGGAAAAGACCCTTTTGACACAGAAAAACACTGGCATTCAATGTGGAAACCAAAATTAGTTGGCAGAAGAGGGATAACTACTAGAGTCATTGGAGGCATTGATATAGCACTTTGGGATCTTAAAGGTAGAATTCTAGAGCAGCCAATTTATAAGCTTTTGGGAGGATTTACTGATAAGATTCCAGCTTACATAGCAGGGGGGTATTACGAAGAAGGAAAAGGATTAAAAGAGTTGGCAGATGAGATGAGGGAAAACGTGGACCTCGGAGCTGATGCTGTAAAGATGAAAATTGGTGGAGTTCCTATAAATGAGGACGTAAAGAGAGTCAAGGCTGTCCGAGATGCTATAGGACCAGATATCAAGCTGATGGTTGATGCAAATAATGCTTACAGGCATTATCAAGCAATAGAAATTGCAAAAAAAATGGAAGAATTTGATATTTTCTGGTTTGAAGAACCTGTTGAACCTGATGACTACGAAGGCTCTAAGCTTGTAACTCAGGCTACTTCAATACCTGTTGCCGCTGGAGAGAATGAGTATACTAGATACGGATTTAGGGACATGATTAATTCGAGGTGCGTAGATATTTTACAGCCAGATGCGTTGGTTTTGGGAGGAATAACAGAATATATGAAAGTAGTTGCACTTGCTCAGTCTAATGATATGGATCTTGCACCTCATGGAGCTCAAGAATTGCATATTCATTTAGTATGCGCAGTTTCAAATGGACTAATTCTCGAGTTTTATCGTGATTCTGTTGACCCGATGTGGGGTAAATGTTTTACAGAGACTATTGAATTAAAAGACGGATATGTTAGTGTTCCTCAGTCTCCTGGGCTTGGAGTTGAGTTAAATACAAAGGAATTAGAAAAATTCCGAATAGTTTAATATGATATTTTCTCACTTATTAACCAGAATAATGATCAACTATCATTTTATAGTAAGGAAAAAATGGTTACAGATGGAGTTGACCTTTATGTAGTGGCAGGCGATCTTCTTGGCCCTTCAGGAAATGGAAGTGGGTATGCACCCCAGATTGATGTATGGCCGAGTATCTCGTTTGTTAAAAAGTAACTTTACTGTGCACTTTACAAATCAGACCCTTCTTATGGTGTTTGTCATTTTATAAATACTTAATTAAGGTTAGCTTAAAAGAGAGTTATTTATGTCAAAAATTCCAATAGCTATTATAGGGGCTGGTGGTATGGGCGGAAGACACTTACGTGCCCTTGAAGCTTTGTATGAAAGTGGCATGTCAAATGTAGAATTAGTTGCAATTTGCGATACTCGTGAAGAAAATGCAACTCACTTATCTGTTAAAGCAGAAGACATGCTTGGAAGTAGTCTCGAAGTTTTTACTTCTTTGGAAATAATGAAGAAAAAGCGTCCAGACATACAAGCTGTTGATATAACAACTGACTCAGGCTCACATCATGCTGTTGCAGAAATGGCTTTCAATCTTGATTATCATGTTTTGTGTGAAAAGCCACTTTCTCTAACAATTAAAGGTTGCAATAAAGTAATAAAAGCTTGGAAGAAAAGCGGTAAAGTTTTAAGTGTGGGAGAGCAAGAGAGACGAGACCCTATGTGCAGATTAAATAAAGCATTAATTGATTCAGGAGTTATTGGAAGTCCCTATAGCTTCATCCTTGGCTCTGCTAGAGGTGGCAACGAAATAATTATATGGCCATGGAGGCACTATAAAAATATAGGTGGAATTTTTGTTGATGCTGGAGTCCATGCTGTTGATCAAATGATGTACTACTTAGGAGATATAGAAGAAGTATTTGCTGTTTCAAAAATATGGGAACCAAAGCGTTATAAGGGTGAGAAAATAGGAGTTTCAAATTTTTATGAACAATGGGTAAAAGAAGTGCCAGACGAAATTGAAGCTTCTGCTGAAGACATGGTAATTTCTACCCTCAAATACAAGAATGGAGCTGTTGGTCAATGGACATCCTTTTGGGCAGCACATGGTGAAGAAATTGAATACGGCATGATTTATGGAAGTAAAGGGTCTATTCAGCCGGCCAAACAAAGGCGTGGAGATCCATTAAAATTAACCATTGATGGTATCGGGAAAATTTCTGATAAAGATATTCTAGATCTAGTTCCTGATTTTCATCTTGACGAATTAACATCCAGGCTATTCAAATCAGATAGATTATCTTCTTATTCATGCCCTTTTGAAGATGCAGATAAATTTTTAGTTGCACTTGAATATTACGAATTAGGTCAATGTATAAATAATGGATCAAAACCTGAAGTTGATGCTTATGTTGGACGTAAAGACTTGGCTGTGTGCAATGCGGCGCTAGAGTCTTCAATTTTAGGGAGGCCAGTAACTATAAAAGAAATTGAAGATGAAGAAACTTCAGTATACGAATCAAGTATAAATAATTATTGGAGAATATAGAGTCGACCCAAAAAATCCATTAACAAGACGTAGGTGATACGGTGGTTACTTGAAGAAAGACATGGATAAATAATAATAAAAAATAAATAGGTGAACTTTCAATAAGTCATGACCTATAAACGGTTTTTACCACCACCTACTGTAATTACCTCACCTGTAATATAATTTGCTTCTTCTGAGACAATAAAACTTATTGTTGATGCAATGTCTTCAGGTTCTGCGAGTCTTCCAAGCGGTATAGATTTTACTTGTTGATCAAGGACATCAGGATTAGATATTTTTACTTCATCATGGAATTGTGTGTTTACTATTCCAGGAGACACAGCATTAACCCTTATGCCATATTCAGCAAGATATGCAGCAGCAGTAACTGTCATGGTAACTACTCCAGCTTTCGCAATAGCATATGATGGTGAAGATGTCATTCCTCCTGAAGCTGAAATCGAAGCAATATTGATTATAACCCCAGACTTTTGTTTCATCATATGTTTTGCAGCTTCTTGCATAATGAAGTAGGGGCCTTTTAGATTGAGATCTAGCACCCAGTCCCAAGTTTCTTCATCTACATTTGGGAATTTAACTGGCTTAGATGCCCCTGCATTATTTACTAATATATCTATTCTTCCGCAATTTTTAATCACATCTTCTACTAAAACTTTAGCATCAGAAATAACGCTTGCATCATATACTCCTCCTGAAGCATTAATACCTTCATTTTTCATGTCAGTGATCGTTTCCTCTAATTCTTCTGAATTAAGATCAGTAAGATATAAAGAATAACCTGATTTGCCAAGACTAAAAGCGGTCGCTCTTCCGTTACCGCGAGCAGCACCTGTAATTACAGCTATTTTGTTATTATCCATGAACCAAAGATAAAACTATTTAAAACAAACTGCAAAAACTCCAGTATTTTTGGAGAATAAAAAAACAATAATGTACGAAAAAAGGTAAACTTTTAATTAGTTTTAGGAGCTTCAATACTTCAATTGGTCATAGGAAAATAAAAAAGGAATAAATCTTGAATAATTTAGGCAAAAAACAAAAGGTAAATTCGCCAGTTGTAATTGTTGGGGCAGGCATCGCTGGGCTCTGCATCAGTTATTATTTAACCAGAAAAAATGTTGATCACATTATCTTGGAAAGAGGAGAAGTAGCAAATACATGGATTAATGAGAGATGGGATAATTTTTCTCTTGTGAATCCTAATTGGGCTATAAAGATTCCAGAATTCGGGTTTGGTACTAAATTTTTCCCTTCAAAGAATCCTGATGGATTTTTGGATAAGTTACAAACGGTAGATTATCTTAAATCTTTTAGCAGTTTCATTGGTTCAAAAATTTATACTAATGAAAATGTTGCCTCAATAACTAAAGAAAATAATATTTATAAAACAGTTACATCTAAACGAACTATCAAGTCAGATATAGTTATAGTTGCTTCGGGTGCATTCGGAGATTTGTATATTCCTGAAATGAACTTAAATATTAATAATCAGGTTTTTCAAATTCATTCTTCAGGATATAAAAACCATAAAGATTTGCCAGAGGGTGGAGCTTTGGTTGTTGGTTCAGGTCAGTCAGGCGCTCAAATAGCTGAAGATTTGCTTGAATCAGGGAAAGAAGTTTGGTTAGCTGTAAGTAAATGCGGTAGAAGATTGAGAAGGTACAAGGGGAAAGACTCTTCTTGGTGGAATTATACGATGGGTTTATTTGATAAAACGGTTGATGAAGTCCCTTTTAATGACAGGTGGAAATGTAGCCCTCATACTTCAGGTGGAAGGGGTGGTCATGATATTAATTTGATGGATCTTGCAGAAAAAGGTCTAAATCTTCGTGGCTCTGTTTATAGTTGTTCTAAAAATAAAATAATATTTAATAATGATTTATACAGCAATCTTAAATTTTCAGATGATTTTGCTATAAATTGGTCCAAAAAGGTTGATGATTTTATTCAACAAAAAAATATGGCAACACCTCCTGATAACGCAACAAAAGATAAAAGAATAAATAGGAGCAACATAACTTCTCCATCAGAAATGTCTTTCCCGTCATCTGTTAAAAGTATAATATGGGCCACTGGATTCAGATATAATTTTGATTGGGTTAAGTTAAAATTAACTGACAAGAATGGTCATCCAATTCAAAAAAGAGGCACCACTAAATATAAGGGATTCTATTTTATGGGATTGCAATGGATGCACACTTCCAAATCAGCTCAGTTCATAGGTGTAGGAGAGGATGCAGAATTTATAGTAAACGATATTGGATCTAAATATGTTTTTTAATACTATTCAATTTTAGTAATGAGGCGGCGACTCGGTTTCTGGTGGCTCAAAAGTAGTTTCACATTTGTCGCATTCGCAATCTTTTGGATGTTCTTTATTACTCATAATTGAGTTAATTTTTTTCACTTTTTTAATTTATTGTCAATATTTAATGTCTCTTCTAAACTAATAGCATGGAAAAATTAATTGTAAAGTATGGACTCCTCTCGACAGCACAAATAGGCCTAAACGCACACCTTCCTGCTTCTTATCAATCAGAAAATTCTGAAATAATATCAATATCTTCAAGAAATTCTGAAAAAGCGAAATCTGTTGCTGAAAAGTATAATATTCCTAAATGGTATGGATCTTATGAAGACCAGATTATTGATTCAGAAGTTGATGCAATAATTAATTCACTTCCTAATAATATGCACTGTGAATGGACTATAAAAGCTGCCGAAGCAGGAAAGCACATTCTATGTGAGAAGCCATTAGCTATTAGTGTTAAAGAATGTAAAAAAATGATAGATGCCGCTAAGGCGAATAATGTTGTTTTAGTTGAGGCATTTACTCATAGATGGAACTCTCATCTTAGGAAAGCTAAAGAATTAATTGGCTCTAATAAGATTGGAAACATATCAACTTTAGATGCTTCTCTTTGTTTTAATTCAGACCCTAAGGACAATATAAGATTTTCAAAAGATTTGGCTGGAGGATCATTATGGGATGCGGGATGTTATGCAGTTTATGCAGCTAGATTTGTAATGTCAGAAGAACCAGTTAGAGTCTTTGGGATTGCTCATGATAATGGGAATTGGGGTATTGACACTAGTTTTGTAGGAACGTTGGAATTTAAGAATGGTGCCATAGCAAATATAACATCAGGGATGAACCAACCTTTTAGGTGTCAAATTTCAATAGATGGGTCGGACGGAAGAATTGAAATACCTCGAATGTTTGATGATTCTGGACCAATAATAATCAAATATGGAAATGATCGTGAAGGTCAAAATGATAATGTAATATCAACTCCTTCACCGTATAGATTTACTGTTCAGTTTAATGAATTTTCAGAATGCGTTCTATCTGGCAAAAAGCCAGATTTCCCGCCTGAGGATGGCATGAAGAATACTAGAGTTATTGAGGCTTTATATGAGTCATCTGTAACTGGAAAAATAATTGAAATCTAACCATAATCTTGAAGCAAGTTTTAATTAATATGAAATTAGAAATTTTAATTATGCATTATATATATAAGAATTCATCATATAGTCACCATAACTCTTCATTAACAGAATTTTCTGAATCATTTATAAATGAAGAAATAAAAAATATTAAAGAAAAGAATATAAGCAAACTAAATTTCGAAAAATCTATTAATAGTCTAGAAAAAGCTGGTTTTTTAGTTAGATCTTCAAAGCACCATTTAACTACATTAAACTCATGGCGCATTACTGAAAAAACACAAAAAGAATTTTCTGAAATATCAAAAAATAATGAAATTAATTTAAACTTATTTAAAAAATTTGTTGAATAAATCTAAGGTAGTTTTTCAATGAAATCAAGGCAAGCCTGTAGTTCTCTTTCGCAAAGAATAACTATATTTCCGTTAATTGCGTAGCCACCATACTTGGTGCTGCCTTTCATTCCTACTCCAGCATCAGCTAGGGTAGTTACTGATGAGTTACCCACCAGATTTGAAGGCTTTTCTGTTATTGACTCAGCAGGAGCTTGACCTAGATCGACAGCATCTTGGTGCGAGCTATAAAATCTAACTTCTATATCTTTAGGTCCAGAAGGGCCTTTGAAAAACCCTAGCACAATATTAGTTGCACCTGGAGTTATAGCTTCTCCTGTTTTTTTATCGACAGCATCTGTCTTGAAAGTCTTTGTGCCTTTTAAACCTGCAGTTTTTATGTCATCCATTGTATAGGTCTTATCTGCATTAATTATTTCAAAATATTTAGGACCATCATCAGATTGAGACGAAGCATCATCGCTAGCTCCGCAACCAAATACAAACAAAGTAGATAATATTAACCCAAGAATTAGTTTCTTTTTCATTTTAATTAGCTCCTCTTATTTAGAATAATATTATATAAATTTATCAGATAAAATGAGAAATTAGAAAATATGTGTCTTCCCAATAAAAATTATATAAAATAGCAAAACGTATGTTTGTAAGAAAATTTTTAAAAATATTTATAGTTGCACTGATCACGATTAGTGCGTTTAGTTTGAGTGATTCTAATTTAGAAGCGAGTGGAGTTTGGTCACAATTTGGAAGATTAGCTTATATAGCTTTTGAACAATCTGCGTCATCTGATAGCGATATTATGGTCTGGGATGCAGACACCGACTGGGAAAATGGAAGAAAAATGCTCGTCAGACTTGACGGGATCCTTGAACAGGATGAATGCAATCAAAGAGACCCTTCCTTATCAGCTAATGGGAAATGGCTAGCTTTTGCAACAGATTGTGATTTCTACGGATATAACCCAGACTTTCAATATTGGATTGCAATTATAAATTTGGAAGATCCAGGTGAATGGTATCCAATGACTATAGGGAGAGATAAAAATGCTAATTTTCATGCAAGAAATCCAACCTGGGACCCAACAGGATCAAAATTAGCATTTGATGCGAATGTTGGTGGAGAGAGAAAAATTTATTATATTAATGTTTTTGACCAGATAGATGCTGCAGCCGCAGGTAGTATTGCTGAATTTAGGCAAGCATATGGTGGAGAAGCTTGGGATCCAGATTGGGCGCCAGATGGTAATTTTATTGGAGCCAATTCCTCTGAAGGAGCTATTTTTGTTTGGACTGATAATTTTGATTCGAATAATAGGCAAATAATATCTCAGCATAGTGGACATGATACTGATGGAATAGGTGGCGTAATAGCCATTAGAAGTACCTTCAGAAAAAATGATTATTTGGGAGAAGATATAGTTCAAAATTGGAGTTTACCAAACTGGGATGTTGGTAATGGGCAATCTAATTGTGATCCGAGATCAGAATTGTTTGCTTATCATACTGATGGTCATGTTTCAGGAGATGGTGAACACGACGTAGATGATGGATCATTAAAAATAGTAGTTGTTTGTGCGCACAACATGGATGATAAAACCCCTGAGCATGTAACTGATAATTTAAATTTTGCTACGTACTCTAGTCATCAAGCAGGGTCAGGTTGCTGTATAGCTTTATTCCCGGAAGCAAGTCCAGATGGAAGAGGATTAGCTTATGTAACCGATAATGGACAAATAATGACAAAAATTTATTATCCAGGGCAATATGAGAGTGGCCATTTTGCAGATGATAATAGAGTTCGTATAGATAACATAAGCCTCATGGGCACTAATGGATTTGGCGTAGATTCCATGGAAGGCTCGCCTATAAGCTGGTCTTGGTATGAAAAAGGTTTAGATGGGGGTGAGGGAGCCCTAGAGATTGGAGTTGGGGCTATTGGCTTGAAGGTTGATGTGGGTGGCGGAGTTAATGATATTTTCAAACAAGAAGAATCTTTAGAAGATCAGTACGACAAGCAAGTTCAATTAGAGATAGACAGAATAAACAGTTATATAGCTGAACTAGAATACATAAGAGAATCTGACCTAAAAATGCTAGATCTTGAAATTGACAATTATATGCAACAGCACAATCAAAATATGACTATGAATAATAGCGTAATTGAAGATGTTAAGTATGAGTGGGAATTTAAAATGAAAGATATGGCAAATCGTCACTCATACGACTTGGCTGATTTTGATGAAACTACAGCTTACGATTATCAGTGGAAAAAAGATGATCTATCAAAGTGGGAAACCTTCGAATTTGAAAGAAGTCTGCAACAGTTAGAATCAAATAAAAAATTTGAAGAAGAAGAAGATAGAATCTACTACACTGAGCAATTGCAATCTATTGATTATGATTATCAAAATAGATCTAGAGAGATTAATAATAGATTGGATGACTATCTAGTCTATCTTGATGGCTACTGGAATGACATAATTCAGCAGAATATCCAAGATGGAGACCAAGAGTCAGTTGACTACCATAACAAAAGAAAAACAAGAGACAAGCAAGATGTTGAGACAGACAGACAAAGAGAATTAGAAGATGCATTTAGCGAAAACCAAAGATCCATTTGGGATCTTGAAGACTGGAAGACATTTGAAGATGCTGATAGAGAAAGTAGGTTTGCGAACAATAAAGAAGTCTTAATTCGAGACAATACAATTGAAAAGACTAGGAGAGAACAAGAAATAGAAAGTTATTTAGAAGACAGGGAAATGCAGAAAGCTCAAATGCTGGAGAGACAGAATTTTGAATTAGAAGATTATAATCTCCGAGCGGAGTCTAGTCTTCAAGATGTACAAATGAATATTGAATATGGAAATCAGCAAATGAACATGGAGCTTGAGAGAAGAGAAATGCAATGGGACTTGAAAAAGCAGCAGATTCAGCTTGATTATGAGAACCAATTTATGGATTATCAAAGGCAAATTGATGAAGTTACGTATCGAGCAGAAATAGAAAAACAAAGATTATCTATGGATCAGGCTCAGCTAGAAACCGAAATGATTCAAATGCAAAATGATTTAAATAGTAGACAGAATGATGTTAATAATTTTTACGATAGTTCAATGTCAGACTTAGAAAATGAAAGTAATTATAGGCTAGATGAAATTGAGAGAAGAAAGGCAGATGAAGGATGGTCTGATGAAAGATATCAACAAGAATTGAGTAATTTTGATAAATGGTATTTTGAACGGCAATATGAAATTCAGTCAGAATACGACAATTCGCAAAGAGATATTGAATTTGATCAAAGGCAGTATGAAAACTTCTCGACAGTAGTAGAGACTAACGAACTTTACCAAGATGGAGAAAGAGGATTTTTTGGAAATCCAATGCCTGGAACTATAAGGCAGGGAGGGATAACTGATAATCTTTCAGATCCTGGAACACTTGCAATGATTGGTATAGTAGTTACAGTTGGAACAACATTCCTTCAGTTATTTAGAGGAAAGTAAAAATATCCTTAATGACAGATAAAATATCTCCCATTGCATAATTATCTAAAAATTTATTCCAATGAAGTATCCATTCCTGAATCATTTTTAAACCAAAAGAAACGATAAGTACGTAATACAAGCTATTTTTAGAAATTACTTTATTTTTATTTCTAAGTTTTAGGTAAGAAATTCCAATTATCCAGAACTCAAAAACATTTGGAAACGAAAATAAAATAATTCTGCTGCCTGTAATCTCAAATAAAATCATTCCAATTATTCTGAAAGAGAAAAGAAATATAGAAACCTTCTTTTCTATCCCGCTCCACCTTAATGAAACTAGTAGAAAAGTTATCATGTATGCAAGATCAAGTATTTTATCAAGATCTTGATAGTTTCTTACTCCCCCTAACTTTAAATTTCCTATAATAAATAAATCAGAAAGATCAATTATTACAGCGAATATTGATCCAAAAAATGCAAATCTTAATACTGGAAGAGCACCTAATACTCTTACAATTGATACTATTATTTCTTCATACGTCATATTAAAGATTTTTAAAATTAATTTGTCTTAATGATTCATATAATACTATTGATACTGAATTAGAGAGATTTATGCTCCTGCTATCTTCCTTCATTGGTATCTTGATTCTGTCAGTAATAGATTTATCAAAAAAGACATCTTTAGGTAATCCTGAACTTTCGCTACCAAAAATAAAGTATTCAGTTCCGTCATATTCGACATCAGAATAATTTTGTTCTCCGAATGTATCAACAGCGTATAATTTTTTTGGTTTTTCAGATTCAATGAAATGTTTAAAAGAATCGTGAATAATAGGTTTATTTCCTTCGTTGTAATCCATATGAGCTCTTCTTAATTTATTGTCTTGAAAATTAAAACCCAATGGCTTGATTAGATGAAGATTAGCACCAGTATTATGGCACAATCTAATTATATTGCCTGTATTTTGAGGTATTTCTGGATTGTATAGTACTAAATTCAAACTATTATTCATTTTAAAATGTTGCTATTCTTAAGTAAATAATATTTAAAGAAAGAGGTCAAAATGGCAAAAAGAATAAATAGAGCTATAGAATTACTTGAGCAAGATCAACCTATATATTACATGGGGCCTCATTCCGGACATGTTTTGACTTATGAGCAAGGCCTAGAAGATTCTCAAACATGGGCAGATTATATTAATGTGGGGATGGAGCATGGGTGTTTTGATATGACAGGATTAGATAATTATTTAAGAGGTCTTGTAGATGGGGGGCCTACAAAATCTGGACATAGAACACCTCCAGTAATTGTTGAATTACCTGTAGAAGGTACAGAAGAAAATATTATTAAATATAATGCTTGGCAAATAAGGCAGATACTAGCTAGGGGAGTGCATGGAATATTATTATGTACTGCAGAAAGTGCTGACGCGGTTAGGGCATTTGTTGAGGCTTGCAGGTATCCAACCAATATGGATGGGGTCGGAAAAGGATTGAGCAGAGGAACGCGTGGGGTCGGATCTGAAAATACAGCATCTCCTATTTGGGGAGTCGATAGAAATGAGTACCTTTCAAAGGCAGATCCTTGGCCTATAAATCCTAATGGAGAGCTTTTATTAGGGTTAAAAATTGAAACAGTTAGAGGACTTAATCATTGTGAGCAAATATTCACTGTGCCTGGAATTGCATGGGCTGAAATGGGCCCAGGAGATATGCATATGTCGATGGGTTTAATTAGAGGTGACCATGATGTCCAAAGAGTTGAGGAAGCAAGAACAAGAGTAAATGCTGCATGTGAAAAAAATGGAGTAAAATTCCTTGGTGGAGCTCATGGGGAAGGCGGAAAGATAGAAGCTTTGAAAAGAGTTATTGATGCCGGAGCAAGAATTATATCAGGTGGCGATCCTGAATTAGCTCAAGAAGGTAGAAAATATACTAAAAGAACTATGCCTTACTAAAAGGAAAATTAAATGAAAGTAAAAAATGTAGATCACTTCTTAGTAAATCCTGGATGGGGAAAGAACCTTCTTTTTGTTAAAGTGACAACCGATGACGGATTAGTTGGTTGGGGAGAGTGCTATACACAGTCTGATAGAGATAAAACAATTGTTGTGCATATTGAGCACTTATCGAATTATCTTATTGGAAGAGATCCATTTGAAATCAAATATTTCAATCAAATAGTTTTTGATGACTATTCTTCAAGAAGAGGCTCCATGGAAATTTATTCTGCCCTAAGCGGGATAGAGCAAGCTCTTTGGGATATATGCGGAAAAGCAACAAATCAGCCAGTAAATAAACTTTTAGGAGGGCCATGTAGAGGAAAGCTTAGAGTATATGCAAATGGATGGTATGCTGGCTCTACTAAACCCGAAGATTATGCAGAGAAGGCTAGGCTGACCATAGATAAAGGTTATTCTGCCCTTAAGTTTGACCCTATTTCAGGGCCATTCAGATCGACGATTTCTAGTAATAATATGAAGCAATCAATTGAAACCGTTAGGCAGGTAAGAAATGCTGTAGGTGATGATATTGATTTATTAATTGAGGTGCATAGAAGATTTTCTCCAATGACTGCAATTAAATTTGCTAATGAAATAGAAGAATTTAATATTTTTTGGTTTGAAGAGCCATGCCCACCTGAATTCCTTGATAATCTATCTGAAATTAGAAGCTCTATAAATATGCCTGTAGTCACTGGGGAGGCGTTGTATACAAAAAATGCCTATCTGGATGTCTTCTCAAAAAGATGCGCGGATATAATAAACCCAGATGTTGCTAATACTGGAGGTATACTTGAATTAAAAGAAATTGGCGCTATGGCTGAAGCAAATCAAGTCGCTATGTCGCCTCACAATTATAATTCTACAACTATTGCTCTTGCTTCAACTTTGCAAGCAGCAATAACTATGCCTAATTTTTTAATAACAGAATATTTTTTGCCATTCGAAAAAGTTGGATTGGATATTGCTGATAATCCTCTAATTCCTAAAGACGGATATATAACACTAGATGATTCTCCTGGGCTTGGAATTTCCTTGAATGAAGATAAATTAAATAATTACCCTTATAAAGAATTTAAAAGATCTCTTCCTAGTAGAGAAAATGAAGGTTTTTATGGAGGAGCTTGGCCAGATAATACTGGTACTAAGTAAATTAAGGTTGGGACTGAAGACCTTTTTTAGCTTCTAGGAGATCTGTTTCTCCTTTAATTCTTAAATCATACAAGGCTTTTTCGTGTTCTAATTGAAGTTCCATTATTTCTTTTTCATAATCAATACGCATTTGCATCATTTCTTTTTCCGTATTCAATCTGGACTCTTCCATCGCCATCATTTCTTTTTGCATCTCTTGATCTAGTTTTCTTCTTTCTTCATCTGCGGCAATTCTTTCTTTCTCAAAGTTCATTTCATCTTGCCTTCTTTCCTTGTCCATCTTCATTTGCTCATCTTGCATGCCAAAATTCCTTCTCTCCATCTCCATCCTCTCTCTGTCTCTCCCCATCTCCATCTCCATCCTCTCTCTGTCTCTCATCATCTCCATATCCATTCTTTCTCTATTACGCATCATCTCCATCATCTCCCCATCCTCTCCCTTTTTAGGGCTTTTATTTCCTGATAATGAGTCCGTAGCATCACAAGAAATAAGTATAAGCGGGATTATCAGAAGAAAAGATATTTTTATTATTGTTTTTATATTCATATTTTATTTGGCTGCTCTATAATATTAATTCTATTGTTCTCTGGATCTTCAAAAGTTGCAACTTTCCCTCCCCATTCTTCAATTTCTGGAGGACGAATAAAACTTATTTTTTCATTAGTAAGTCTTGTATATTCAGTCTCAATATCGTCTGTTTCTAGATTTAATATTACTCTATTAGGGTCTTTAGATTTTCCACTTATTTCAGAATGTTCAGCGATATAAAATTTAAAATTGTCTTTTAAGAAATATGCAGACGTTTCTTTTTCCTTTGTCGCTTTTGAAGCAAAAATAAGCTCATAGAATCCTAATAGATTTTCTAATTTCTCAGTCCAAATTATTATCCCAATTGGTTTCATTTTAAGTTTAAAATATATGGATATTCAGGGGTTTTTTTCATACCTGCTTTTTCATAAGCTTTTATCGCACTTTTATTGTTGGTGTGAACATGGAGTTTTATTGCAACAACATCATCATTTTTTTTAGCTAATTTAACAATTTCATTGTGTAGTTTTTGGAATATGCCATTACCTCTATAGTCTTTATGAACACATACGTTTTGTATCCACCAAAAGAAACCATTTCTACTTACGCTTCTTTCAAAAGAAATTCTTAATGCCCCAATTACATTACTAGAATGTTGTGCAACCAGATAAAAGCCTTGGTTAGGGTTATTCAATATATACTCAACACCTAATTTACCTAATTTATCTGGATAAGGTTCATCTTCAATAGTATGTTCCATATCTACTTGCAAATTCTGTAATTGATCCAAATCTGGTAACTTTGCAATTCGGACAGTAATTTTTTTCATATTTTTATATTAATTTTTGTTAAAATATGTTTTATCCTAAACTAACCTAAATACTTTGCAAAGGAGAATTATGAAAGTCGCAATGGTTGCTCACGGAGACAATCCGCCATATTTGAAAGATTTATTTAATGGCGAAGGTTTTGAATTAATAGAGAAAGAATGTACAAATGAAAAAGAGTACATTGAATTACTTAAAGATGCAGATGGGGCTCTAATATATATACACCCTCCTACAACTAGAAAAGTTATGGAAGAAACAAATCATTTGAAAGTTATTAGTAGAGGAGGTGTTGGGGTAGACTCTGTAGATCTTAGTGCTGCTACTGAGTTAGGAATTTGCATATGTAATACACCCGGAATAAATACTACTGAAGTTGCAGATCATGCAATGGCATTACTTTTGTCTCTAACAAGAAAAATTAGAGAGCAGGATGCTTTAGTAAAGAAAGGTTATTGGGCAGATAGGACAGAGCTAGTCCATCCGTACAGATCAGAATTAGGAAGAATTGCTGGTAACGTTGTTGGCATTATTGGTCTTGGGAATATTGGAAAAGCATTTGCTACTAGGATAAAAGGCTTTGGTCCTGAAAAAATTATCTCATATGATCCGTATATTGATAGAACTACTGCTGATTTATTTGGGGTCGAATTAGTAGATTTAGATACTTTACTAAAAGAATCTGACTTTATTACACTTCATGCCCCTTCAACAGAAGAAACCCATCATATTATTAATGAAGACGCATTCAATAAAATGAAAAGCAATTGTTTATTAATTAATTGTGCAAGAGGTCCACTTGTAGATCCCTCTGCGCTTTTTAATGCATTAAAAAACAATATAATTCCTGGTGCAGGGATTGATGTAACTGAAAAAGAGCCAATATCATCTGAAGACCCATTATTAGGTTTAGATAACTTAATCATAACTCCTCACACTGCTGGCTCATCAGGCGTTTCAAGGGAAATAGGGACTAGAAAGCAAGCAGAAAATGTTATAAAAATTTTAAAAGGAGAAGCTCCTCACGGATTAGCTAATCCTGAAGTAATTAAAACTATTGCTTTAATGAAAACAAAGGAAAATAATAGGTGGAGCAATATGGATTTATTTGATACCTCATTAAATGTATAAGGAGAAAAGATGGCAATACATAAAAAAGAAAATTTAATCGCAGATACTAATGAAAACGGAATAAAAAAGACTTCTCTTTCAGGACCTGAAAGAGGAGACAAAATGATTACAGTAAAAGAAATATTTATTGATCCAGGTGTAGAAATTCCGGTTCACTTACATCCTGATGTTGAAGAGACGCAGTTCTTGATTAATGGAGAGTTAACAGCAATTTTAGGCGACAATGAATTTATTATGAAGAGCAGAGATTGCATGCTAGCTCCAGCCGGAATGCCTCATGGCTTTAAAAATAACTCTAATAATACTGCAAGATTGCTTGTGATGTTTCCAAAAATAAACCCTCAAAGAGAAGCAGTTGAGAACCATAAGACTTCTCCAGGGATTCCTGAAAAATATGTTTCAATCAGAGAAAAAATGGAGCCTTTTGAATTTGCTCCAGGAATAATGAGATATGACATGGTTGGCGATTTTTCTGGTGCTAAATCAAGTTATTTCTCAGAATTAAACTTTAGTCCTGGGTCTGATGCTCCTAATCATTATCATCCGCATCACGAAGAATCAATGTATTGCTTAGAGGGAAAATTAAATGCAGTTTACTTAGAAGAAAATAATATTGAGTTAAACGAAGGAGATATGTTTACTGCAGAAGTAGAAGCAAGGCATGGATGCAATAATCCATTTGATAGCAAAGGCACTTTATTGGCAATTCACTGTGTTTTAAATCCTCCTCCAAGAGTGGAGTGTGACTAATGACAACTGTGAAATTATCTAAAGAATTGCAAAATCCAAGAGGTGTTTATTCAATACCAGTTACGCCGTTTAAAGATAATGGTGAACTCGATATTAAATCATTGAGAAGATGTATTGAATTTTGCTTAGAAAAAGGTGCTCATGGGATAGTTATGCCTGTTAATGCTAGCGAAGTAGGAACATTGACAGATATTGAGAGAGACCTAGTTTTGAAAGAAGGAGTTAAAACTGTTTCAGGCTCTGTTCATTTCGTTGCTGGAGTAACAGGCAATTCAGTGAAACAAGTTGTAGAGAGAGCTAAAATTGCACAAGACTTAGGAGCTGATTCTGTTATGACTATGCCATCAGTTAAAATTTCTTCAGCTCAATATATTTATGATTATTTTGGTGAAATTTCTAAATCAGTTGATATTCCCTTGTGGATACAAAATAATGATATGCAGGGAAAATTGGTTCCTACAAAGGTAATAATCGACCTGATTAATGATTTTGAGAACATAATTTACCTTAAAGAAGAAAGTGGATTTGCTGGCCATGTAATCAGTGAGGTTGTAGAAAAAGTAGGTGATAAGTGCAAGTCTATTATGGGAGGTATTGGAGGCACATTTTTAATGGATGAATACAGAAGAGGTTCCAGCGGAACAATGCCCGCTGGGCATTTTACAGATATTGTTGTTAGTATATGGAATGCTCTTGATACCCAGAAAAAGGACAAAGATGGAAATTTCCAAGTCAATAATCAGGCTAGAATATTATGGGAATCATTATTGCCGTCTCTTAATTTTGAACGTAGATTTGGTGTTACTGCATATAAATGGGTTTTTTGGAAAAGAGGAATCATAGAAAGCCCTATGACCAGATTTCCTGTAACAAAACCATTTGATAGTTCAGATCAATTAGAATTACAGAAGATTATGGATAGGTTAAGTCCTCTTATGACTTAGTTTTTGATTTCACATCATCAATAAATTGTTTAGAGCCATTTACTAAAAATTTATTAGCTCCACCGATTAAAAAGTTTATTCCTCTGTCATTCCAGTATTTTGCTTGGTCGCCGTCAGCAACTAATGTGCCTGGTATTTTTCCTGCATCAATTATCTTTGGGATCATAGATTCTATAGTGGTTTTAACTTTTTCATGAGTAACTTGACCATGAACACCTAATACTGAAGACAAATCTCCAGGTCCTAAAAAAACACTATCTACACCCTCGGTATTTATTATACTGTCTTGATTTTCAATTCCATCTAAGGTTTCAATTTGTACAGATATGAATATTTCATCGTTACTTGATTTTACATGGTCAATAATTGGAACTATTCCATATTTTCCTGTCCTTGAAGTACTAAATAACCCTCTTTTTCCTAAAGGAGGGTATTTGCAACTGTCAACAACTCTTTTTGCATCATCAGAATTATTTATTAAAGGTATTAAAACTCCCTGAACTCCAGCATCAAGATATCGTTGAATATTTTGCTGTAAATTTAATCCAGCCCTAACTATTGGGGTTATTCCTGCTAATTCAGCTGCTCTGATCATATTTTCTGCTGTTTCGTAGTCTGTAACGCTATGTTCACAATCAATAACCACATAATCCATTCCAAGCCACCCAAGCATTTCAACAGTCGAAGGTGACATACTTACAAAAGCACCCAAAGTTAGCTCATTATTTTCTAATTTTTGCTTCATTGAATTTTTGTTCATAACTATCTCCTTTTATAAAAGTTAATATTAGTTTGCTATTAATATTCTTACATTGCAAAATTTATATCATGGAAATATATAAAATAAAAAACAAAGACTGCGAACTTGAGATTTATGGTGGGTTAATAAAATCTATAAAAATAATTATTGGTTCAAATAAATATGAAATTTTAGGCTATGACCCAGAGAATTATGTTTCTGCTTTTATCATGGCTCCTTGGGCCAATAGGATAAAGAATGGAAAATTTGATTGCAATAAAGGCAGTTATGATTTTTCTATAGATAACCCATTTCAAATAAAGCATGCCATTCATGGTACCGTTATGTACTCTGAATGGAAATTAGAGGAAATGAGCGATGAGGTAATTTCAATTACTACAAAACTATCTAAACCTTGGCCATACAAGGGAATAGTCAGATTTAAGATCTTATTAGGAAATAAAAAGATACATAATGAACTAACCATCATAAATGAAGATTCAGAAATAATGCCATACTCTATTGGTTGGCATCCTTGGTTTAAGAGGAAATTATCAAAAGGCGAGTTAAAAATTAAGTTTGATGCTAAATATAAATGGGAATTAATAGACGGGATTCCTTCTTCAAAAAAAATACATTCAGAAGAAATTTCAATGTTTGCTAAGGGATTTACTCCCAAGCCGGGAACTCTGGATGATTGTTATAGAATAAATCATAATTCAGATGTTTGTCTTGTTTGGCCAGAGCTAACTCTTAAAATAAATTCATCAAATGAATGTGGGCATTTAATGGTCTATGCTCCCTCAAGTCCAAATTCAGATCTTTTATGTGTTGAACCACAGACTGCAACAATAAACCCTTTTCAATTAGATCAAGAGCAAATAGATGATACTGGAGTACTTTATGTAAATCCAGGCGAAAGTTATAAAAATTTTACTGAATGGTCTTGGTGATAGATGTTTAAATTAATTAGGTTTATAAATGTTATAAAAACTGCTCGAAATTCATTAAAATATTTATTTAATGACGAAATTCCAATTAGGTATAAATTGATACCTGCATTTGGAATTATTTATCTTATTATGCCTCTAGATTTATTGTCTGAAATAAGGATTTTTGGGATTGGGCTTTTAGATGATTTATTTATCATCTATCTTACTTTTTATTGGTTTGAGAGATTATCTAAAAAATATTTAGATTCTAAAGAATATATTGAAACAGATTATGAAATAAAAAATAAAAAAGAAGAGGATGAATAAAATTACCCTCTTCTTTTTTGTAGTCTATTAATTTATGCGTTGAAAGTTAGGTAGTATTCCCAAGGATGAGGTCTAGTTCTAACTTCATCAACTTCTGTCTCTCTTTTATGAGAAATAAAAGCTTCAAGTATATCAGAAGTAAACACATCTCCTTTTAGAAGAAAATCATGATCTTCTTCAAGAGCATCAAGAGCACCTTCTATGCTTGCAGGAACCTGCTTTAGTTTAGCTTGTTCTTCGCTTGAGAGCTCAAAAAGGTCATTTTCTAAAGCTTCCCCAGGGTCATATCCATTTTCTATTCCATCTAAACCTGCCATTAACATTGCTGGAAATGCTAGGTAAGGGTTGCAAGTTGGGTCAGCAGACCTAAATTCCACTCTTTTTGCAGCCGGATTATCAAAATACATTGGCACTCTACATGCAGCACTTCTGTTTCTAGCTGAAAGAGCTAGGATAGTTGGTGCTTCAAAACCTGGTACTAATCTCTTGTAGCTATTTGATGTAGGAGCGCATAATCCCATTAAAGCTCTCCCGTGCTTAATAATTCCACCAATATAGTTCATAGCCATTTTGCTTAAACCTGCATATTCTTTCCCTGCAAATAAAGGCTTCCCGTCTTTCCATATACTTTGATGCGTATGCATTCCTGTTCCATTATCGTTGAATAGAGGCTTAGGCATAAACGTTGCAACTTTACCCCAGCTTTGAGCTACATTTTTTACAACATATTTATATCTCATTACTTTATCTGCCATGCTTAGCATAGAATCATATCTAAGATCTATTTCTCCTTGACCTCCTGTAGCAACCTCATGATGATGCTTCTCAACTTCGATTCCAAGATCAATCATAATTCTTGTCATTTCACCTCTCAAGTCATGCATCGTGTCTATTGGAGATGCAGGGAAATACCCACCTTTGTATCCTGGTCTTTGTCCAATATTTGGACCGCCATCAATCATTGTTTCTGATCCCGAATTCCAAATTCCTTCATCAGAATCTACTTTAAAATAAGCTTCATTTTCCTTCTGGAAAAATTGAACTGAATCAAAAACAAAGAATTCTAATTCAGGACCCCAATAAGAAGTGTCACCCACTCCTGAATCTTTAAGATATTGCTCAGCTTTAATAGTTATATATCTCGGGTCTCTTGAATAACTAGAGTTAGTTAATGGATCTCTAATATCTGCTATTATTGAGACAGTCTTTTCCATGAAAGGGTCAACTTTTGCTGTCTCTGCATGAGGTAGCAAAAGCATGTCTGACTCATCAATGGTTTGAAAGCCTCTTACACTAGATCCATCGAATCCAGTTCCTTTTTCAAATAATGAATCATTTACCTCTGCTATAGGCAGTGCCACATGTTGCCATGTACCAGGCACATCAATAAATTTTAAATCTAAAATGTCACAATCATTATCTTTCATCAACTTCAATACTGAAGAAACATTAGTATCAGCCATTTTTTCCTCCTAATCTGATTATTAAGATATTATTAGAATATATTAAGCAAAAGAATGCAATGAAATGTTTCAAAAATGTTTCAAAAATGTATAAATTAAGATTAATTCGTAAAAAAATAATGAAGATATTACTAATTACAGACACCCAATTCGGAATGTGTGATGATAATTTGTCGTCCAAAAAATGGTCAAAAATAGCAAAATCGTGGTCACTCCCTTCTAGCGGAATAGAAAAAGAGAAGCAAAACCTAAAATATTTTATTGATTATACAAACAAAGAAAATCCTGACTTGGTGATTCATTGTGGAGATATAGTAAATAGAATAAACAACAATATTCCATTAAACGAATATATGAATTTGATAAAAAGTTTAAATCCCATTCCAATTTATCATGTGCCAGGCAATCATGACGTAGGATCTGATCCTAATATTGCGTCTTATTCAGGCCTAGATTTTTATAGAAGTAATTTTGGGAAAGATTATTACAGTTTTAAAAAAGAAGGCTCTCAATTTATCTTTTTAAATAGTTCATTATTTATTAACTATAGAAAACTTAAAAGTGAGTTTGAAGCGCAAAATAAATTTTTAAAAGAAATTTTAATAGACTTAAATCGTGATACGAATATTCTAATATTTTTGCATCATCCTCCATATATAAATGAAAATGATCTTAGCGAAAGCCAGTCAGAGTATTTGCTAGGAGATAAACCTATTGATTATTGGATTTTCCCTGAAGAGATTATTAAAGATTTCTTTAATCTTGTTAAACCTTTTAAGAACTCAGTTATATATTCTGGCCATTTACATTCCAATTTAATCACAAGCTATAAAGGTATTAAAATAGTTGTTACTAGTTCATTAGGATTACCTCTTGGTGAAGATAATTCAGGATTTAGGATATTAGAGATTGATAAAAAAAATATTAAAGATAATTTTGTAGAAGTTCCTGATTAATAAGGAATCTTTCTGTTGGTAAGTTTTCTTCCTGCTGAAGCCATTTCTACAATATCTGGTCCACCTATCATGCTTGACCCTAACTCTTCGATTATATATTTTATTCTTTCCTCCGGATTCATTGAAAAATCATTCCAGCTAGAATAAAAGACTTTATTATTCTTTTTAAGAGCAGTTTTTATCTTTTCTCTTGCCTCATCCATTATTGCAGGGTAGGGAGGGTCATGGGCGTCAGGCAGTCCGTATGACATCCCCATATCTCCAGGCCCCCATTCCGCAAATGCAATTCCAGGTACAGTGGCAATTTCATCCACATTTTCTACACAATGCCTATCTTCAATTTTTAGACCTAAGAAAAGTTCCCCGTTTGGATTTAAGGGCCAAGGATCTGCTTTTTCAACATATTCTTCTCTTGTCATATTCCAAAGTTCTGCAGGTTCACCTTGTCCACCTGCTCCTCTTAATCCCTCGGGTATTATTCCTTCGCCCAATTTTTGAAAAGGGTACCTGCAAGTCGCAACAAATGCTGCAACTGACTCTGCTGATCTAGTGTGAGTATTTAATATTCCATGAACTCCTGTGCTTAGTACATGTCTAGATTGCCATGCATTAGCTAAAACTTCATTAACAGTAGTAGCGTTTGAAGGTAATGTTGTAATAACTGCAGGAGTTAAATGACCACTTTTTGTCGGTCCGCCAGCTTTTAGTCCCTTCATAAATTCATGCAGCCCCTTTATATTAAAATAGTGATGTTCGAAATCAACTAGTAACAGGTCTGCCCAAGTACTTGCCATCTCTTTTCCACAATTAAATGAAAGTTCATCTGGATGACTTATGTATATTTGTTGTCCTTGTTCTATTAAATCAATAAGTTTGTTAATTCTAGGCATTATTCTTTCCCTTCTCTAATTTTATAAGCTAATTCTCTTAATGCTGTTTCTAGCATATTTAAATCTTCTTTTCTCATCAACTCACCAAGAAATACTAAGTTTCCTTCTAATAAATATACCCTATAAAATGGTTCTCTTCTTGGGCAGTCTGCAGAAAAGGGGAAATCTGTTTCTTCTACAAATGTGTTTTTGTTTAGTAAATAGATTTTATTTAATCCGATAGAATCATTGTCGCTCAATTTATATGGAGGAGGGTAATCAGCAAAGCCTCTACATGCTGTTTTTTCAACTTTGTCCCCATAAGCTTTAATTCCTTCTATAGGCTCTATGTATTCAGTTTGCTCTTGTGCTGCTTGAAGTCCGTCAGAATTTGCCAAATCAACAGATGGGTACCTGATAATAGCAACTTCTCTTCCATTAGGTGGAGCAAATCCCCATCTAGCATCAGTAGAATTTGGAAACTCGGCAATTTCAAAACCTTTTTTCATTTTCCATCCAGCAGATGTAGCATCCGTCATCTCGTAAACATTATCTGATGAAACAAATTCATTATTAGAAGAAGATCCTCCACATGCAATAAAAATAGAAGATAGAATTATCAAAAATAATATAAGACGATAATTTTTCATAGCTTTTTACCTGACACTAATTTCAAATTATATTAATGTATAGATTATCTATAATCAAATGGACAATGAAAGGAAAAAAAATGAGACCCGGATTTAATATGGGAGTTGACCCAGTGAATTATGAAAAACCCCAATCTATTGTAGACGAAACATTAGAATTTGCTGCTCAATTTGGAGCCACAGATCTAATAATTCAATCATACCTTGAAGGTGCGATACCAGGAGAAGAGAAATGGGATCTTAAGGATATTTTATCTTTGAAGGAGAAGGTAGAAAGTTACGGATGTAAAATTGAAGCCTTTGAGAATGTTCCTACGAGATTTTATGATCATGTCATGCTTGGAGGGCCTAAAAGAGATGAGCAAATAGAAAATATGATTTATACAATTAGGAATATTGCTAGGGCAGGAGTTTCGATATTCGGGTACAACTGGATGCCTTCAAGAGTCTGGAGAACAGAAAGAGAGATGCCTATTAGAGGTGGAGCTAAAGCGACTGCATTTGATTATAAAATTGTGGAAGATGGTTTAAAGGACGGGTCAATTATTGATGAAAAGCCTTCTCTATCTCACGGAAGAATATATGAGGATGAAGAAATGTGGGAGAACCTTGAATACTGGATAAAAATAATAACTCCTATTGCCGAAGAAGAGGGTATTAGGCTAGGAATCCATCCATGTGACCCGCCAGTTCCCAAATTAGGTGGAGCTGCAATGCTGTTTAGAAGCTTTGATGCATATAAAAGACTAATAGAAATTTATCCTTCAGATAGCAATGCAATAGAGTTTTGCCAAGGCACTTTTTCTGAAATGAATGAAGATATATATGAAATGATTAGGTATTTTGGAGAAAGAGATAAGATTTTGTATGTTCATTTTAGAAATGTATCAAGCCAAGTCCCTAAATTTCATGAGGAATTCATAAATACAGGATATGTAGATATGCTCAAAGCCATGGAGATATATCATGATGTTGGCTTTAAGGGTGTTTTTGTAGATGATCATGTGCCGGTAGGTGTTAATGACACAACTTGGGGTCATAGAGGTAGAGCTTTTGCAAATGGGTATATTCAAGCAACAATCGATTCGGTGAAAAGAAATGCAAGAAAGTAATTTAGTGCAAAGATTAGAAAAATGTTACACAGGTGCGGTTTATGACGTACTTAGAGAAAGAGGCAACAAGAACACTATCCTTCCTAATAAAATTAAATCTATAGACCCATCAAAAAAATTAGCAGGGGAGATATGGACTTGCAGTGGAGAGATAGATGAAACTTTGGATAAAGATACTACAATGCTCAGCTGGACAGAGATGCTTAGTAAAGCCCCTTCTGGATCTGTTGTGATCTGCCAGCCCAATGATGGGACAATTGCTCATATGGGTGAATTATCAGCTGAAACCTTGAAATATAGAGGTGTAAAAGGATATATAGTTGATGGAGGGTGCAGAGATGTAGATTTCATTCTTGATTTAGGATTTCCAGTTTTTTGTAAATACTTTACGCCATCTGACGTAGTATGCAGATGGAAAATTACGTCTTTAGGTGAGCCAATTAAAATAGGCGATTTGTTAATAAATTCTGGAGATTATGTTTTAGGAGATATAGATGGGGTGGTAGTTATTCCTAGAAATATTGCTTCAGAGGTAATTTCTGAAACAGAGGACTATATAAACACCGAAAGCGCACTAAGAAAAGACATATTATCGGGTGTTGACCCTCAAGAAGCTTATTTAAAATATAGAGTATTTTAATTAGAATTTTGTTTTATATTCAAGCTTCCCTTGAATATCAAGAGTTGCTTTAAATAAATCTCCTCCTCTGTAGGCACTGAAATCATAACCAGGAGGTTCTATTCCAGTTGGTTCGCCTCCAAAGTCTGCGCCCGCAGTAGATACATATAATTCGTTTAAATCATCTCCGCCAAACGTAGGACATGAAGTTTGTGTTGCAGGAAAATAAACTTCTCTTTCAAGTTTTCCGTCTGGGTCAAATCTCATAACTTTTGATCCCCACCATATTGCAGACCATATAAATCCTTCAGAATCAACTGTCATTCCATCCGTAATGCCATCACCATCATATTTCACAAGAACTCTTTTGTTGGATATTGCTCTTGTAGTTGAATTGTAATCCCATTTGTAAATTGTTTTCTTTATAGTATCTGTGCTGTAAAATTCAAGTTCGTCAGGCGAGAATCCCATTCCATTACATAGTTCAACCCCTTCATCGATTATATCAATAGATGCATCCGTATTTAGCCTAAAAACAACATCATCTTTCCAGCCAACCCTATCAGTGCCACAATAAAAACTTCCATCAGGCCCAGAAGTGGAATCATTAATTCTTACTGGAACATCTGTCCCATCAATTGTGCCTTCTTTCAAAACCTTGTAATCATCATCAGAATTCCAAAGCCAAACACCTTCCCACGTGCCTAGAACTAGACCTCCTTCCTCATTGAATCTATATCCTCCAACAGAAGCTCCATTGTGTATAATTTCATTTGAACCAGAATCAGGATCGTATTTAAATAATTTTCCTCCAGCAATATCTGTCCAATAAACTTTTCTTTCTTCTGGGTTCCATACAGGACCTTCTCCAACCTCTGCATTTGGCGATGCTACTTTTTCTATCTGGTATTCCATTATCTCTCCTTGTTGATATATAAATGCATATTATCAGGATATATTTATATCGTGTATAATTTGAAAAAAAATCATGAAAAAGAGGTTAATTTATGGGTGCTCATGACAATAAAGTAGCAATAGTAACTGGAGGAGCGCAAGGAATAGGAAAAGGTGTAGTTGATGTACTTTCTTCAGAAGGTGCAAAAATATGTATAGCTGATATTTCAGAAGAGCATGGACAAGAAGTTGCAAATTCAATAAATAGCAATGGTGGTTCAGCAATATTTGTAAAAGGTAATTTTGAAAAATCTGATGTTCCCGAGAAAGTTGTAAATGAATGCGTTGATGCTTTTGGGAGTGTAGACATTCTGGTTAACAATGTTGGTATTCAACCCTTGACTTCATATAAAAATGTTGAAGAGACACCTGAAGAAATGTGGGACGCAATATTAAATGTAAACTTAAAAAGTTATTTTTTAATGTCTAAATACTCTATCCCTCATATGAGAAATAATAATGGTGGCTCAATAGTAAATATTGCTAGCGTACAAGGATTACAGTCAATGAAGTTAGTTCCTCCTTATGCAGCCAGCAAAGGTGGAGTTCTTTCACTTACAAGACAGATGTCTCTTGATTATGCCGCAGAAAACATTAGAGTAACTGCTATTTGTCCTGGTACATTTAATACTCCAATGGTTACTAATTCGGTAAGCAAAGATGTAAATTTAGATGAAGCATTAAAAGGTTTTGGCGCAGTTCATCCAGTCGGCAGAATTGGTGAACCAGAAGAAATTGGTCATGCAGTATCATTTTTAAGTAGCGAAAAGGCATTATTTATTACTGGAGAATATTTAGTAGTTGATGGAGGAATGATGGCGCAAGGAGCATGGGACACTGGCGACCAGGGATAATTAAGGATTTAATCCATCTTTAAATGAATGGCAAAGAGTTAAGGACTCTTCATTACTTAATCCTTCACATAGAATTATTAAGTTTCCCATTATTAAATAACCTCCAAAACGTGGAGTTTGATCGCATCCTGCCTCCGAATTCCCTGCTCTAGGAACACATTTTCTTCTATCTTTAGCCCCTTCTTCCCACATAATATTATCGCCACTTACTATGGCGTCTTTTCCAGAAACACTAGATGCATATTCTTCTCCAAATTCAATAGCTTCTGCATGCGTTTCATATTCTCTTATCTCTATGTCTTTTTTATTGAATATTGCTCTTGAAACAGCAACAGCTTTTGGTAAAGCATCAACACTGTATTTCTTGCCTATTTTAAGCTTAGGAACAGATATTTCACTGATTGATATTTTGAAGTCAGGCTTAATTACTTTCTCTAATTGAAGGTTATTATTTGATTCATTAGAAGAACATGAGATTAAACTTAAAAGTAGTAATAAAATTAGAATTATAAATTTATTTATTTTGTAAATCTTGATGGTTCTCTCCATTTATTATTTTCCATGGATTCTCCACCAATTTCAGCCGAAACCTCTTTAAAAAGTTCTGTTGATGGATTGTAGGTAATTATTTTATCTTGATATGATGCAAGATCAGATGAACCTTTGCTTAAAGTTACTACTGCAAGACGCATTCCATATCTTGTTAGCTTCATTAAAGTGTTATCTCCATAATTTAGAACCCATATATGACCTTCTCCATGATGATTTGAAAAAAGAATTTGGACAGGAGTATCACCAACTCTATATTTTTTTAATTCTTCACCGTCCAAAGTAATTCTTGAAACTGTCTTATCTCTTGCGTTTGATGTCCAAACGTATTTGCCATCAAATAGTATATCCAGTGGCCATCCACCAATTTGATAAACCTCTCCTACTTCACCTGATTTTGTCATCCAGCTTAAAGAGTCATCTTCGGTGCTAATAAACCAAATATTATTATCTACAAATTCTATCTTGGTAGGCCTTGAGGACACATCGTATTCTGCTACAAATGATCCATCAGATGTGTATTTTAATATAGATCTTTCTTCTGGATCAGAAATCCATACAAAATTCCCATCAAATTTCATATCAGATAGCTCTCCATCAATTTTTATTGATTCTCCTTCTTCTCCATTTTCATCTATGATCACAATTCTTTGTTCATTTTTTATTGAAAGCCATATATTTTCTCCAATGATTAGTGATGGGAAAGGCGAAGAGAAAAATCCTTGTTCAGTCGTAACAATGTGAGGTAAAGATTTTATTTCGTCTAAACTGTAATACTTTTCACTAATTGATTCTGGTTTTTCAAGCTCCCTATCTTTGTTTGTTATCTTCCATAATTTGGGAGCAGTTGAATCAATAACCCATAAATTTTCTCCATCATGTTCCATTGCCCAAGGACCACCATCTAGTGTAATTTCTCCTTCAACTTTTCCATTTAAATCTAACCTAGACAATTTTTTTTCATCAAAACTTACTACCCATAAATTACCCCCATCAAACAATACTTGCCGAGGACCATTTGGCACAGGATGAACGCTTTCTATTTCTCCTTCATTATCAATTAGTGCAATGCTATCTTCATCTACTAGCACTACCCATAAATTTTCTCCATCATATTCCAAAGAAACTGGATCAAACCCAGGCATTATAGTTTGAATTACTTCACCTTTAAGATTGAGCCTTTCAACTGTATTTTCAAAATAATTAGCCACCCATAAATTTTCTCCATCAAACTCCATTGCGTAAGGGCCTGGCATTTCACCACCACCTACTTGATATTCTGCTAAGGTCTCACCTGTATCTCTGGATATCTTAGAAATAAAATTAGACATTCCATTTGCAACCCATATATCTTCTCCGTCTCTAAAGATCCCGCCTGGCGATTCTCCTGTATCATAAATTCCAATAATTTCCCCATCTAAACCTAATTTACTCACTATTGGTTCGGTGAAATGAGCAACCCACATATATTCTCCATCAAAAGTTAGCTTTATTGGCTCCCCTTGAACTTTATATGTGCCAACAGTTTTTCCTTGTAAATCTACTTTAGAAATTATTGAATCTTCATAGTGAGCTATCCATATATGACTCCCATCAAACTCTATATCTACTGACCTTCCTTTTACTGCATAAGGAATAGCTTGTGCATTGCTGCCCTTGTCGCTCTCAACAATTTCTTTTTTTGACTCATTAGAAATTTCTTTTTCTGTTTGAACTATTTCATTTTCGCTAGAAGAACATGAATACAAGATAAAAGACAGGATAGTAAATAAAGCTATTAAACTAGTTTTTTTAAACATAAAATCTTCTCTGCCTTTTTGGGTATGTTAATAATTTTTGATAAACTATTAAATTATATCTTAACATGAAGAGTAACTTAGTTTAATATGAGACAACGTTATATTTAGGAGAAATTTAATGAAAAAAATACTTATATCATTTTTATTAATTTCTGGGTCCTTTGCTTTGATATCTTGCGGAGGAGGTTCAGATTCGTCCTCAAACGCTTCATCCAGTGCAGAAGTTATTTTTGAGCAAGTTGAAGATAGTGAAAAACTTTATTCACTAGATGATTTTATTGCTATTGGTTACAAAAAAGGCAAGGCCGTAAAAGAAGACAAGTTAATGAATGGCATGGTAAACGCATATTGGGGTTTCTGGAAGGTTCCATATAAAGATTGGTCAGGAAAAGACATGATTGATTATGAATTGAGGTTCTATGCTTCTCATTCAGATGCAGTAAGCATAGGAGAAAACTCTGCTGATCTAAGAACTGGAGAAAACGCGCAGATTAGAAAAAAAAGTACGGATGATCCTAAAGCAGTTCATCCTATTGGGGCAGATTGGCCTGAACTTCTAAAAGAAGCAAGAGAATGTCAAGGTGATGGTGGTCACCATACAGGTGCCTGTATTATTCCAAAGTATGCTGATTATAAAATATTTGGAAACGTAATTATTTTAGGCCAAGGTGCTGACCTAGAAGAATCTCATAAAAATATTAATTTAATGGTTGATGGCTTAAAAGGAGTAATAACTGAATAAGTTATATGCCAAAATTAAATTATTTATAATTTTTCAGGTTTTATTTATTTTCCTTATATCATGCTCTTCAGGAAATGCAGAGTCTGAGGCAGATTTGATTGAACAAGCTTTTCCAGAAATTACTAATAACGAGATTATTTTAAATATAGAAGATTTCAAATCTGCTGGGTTTAAATCACTTAGAGAATATAAAGACGTTGAGGAAGTCCCTCCTCTTTCATCTGCTTTTCATGGAATTTTTAAAAAAATGGATTACGAGTTGAGATTTTACGGTAATCATCAGGATGCCTTAAATCAAGGATCAGAGGATGCAAAATTAGTAACCGGTAAAGATAGTATAGTTACGGGAGATGTGCCGTGGGAGGATGGGGAGAAAGACAGGAGAAGGTGTAGTAGGCCTCCAGGCCAACCACACTCAGGATGTAACTACACATCAAAATATGGAGATTTCGTAATCTTTGAGAATGTTATAGTAATGTGTGAAGGGAAAGATACATTAGAGTCTAGAAATACATGCTCAAACCTTCTATCTTTACTTATTACTACGCCATAACTTGGCCACCATCACACTGAATTGTCTGGCCTGTAATATTTTTTGCATCTTCAGAGGCAAGAAAAGCTGCTAAGGATCCAATATCTTCTGGTGTCTGAGCTCTACCCAAAGGCATAACCTGACTTAATGCTTCTTTTGAAAAGAGATCAGTTGTTGTATCTCCTAATTTTGCTCTATTGTCTACCCATTCTTTGTGGAAGCTTGTAAGTATCCTGCCTGGTGCTATGGCATTAACATTAATATTCTTTGACCCAAATTCCCTTGCTAATGCTTGTGTATAAGCAATTACAGCCATCTTTGTGGTTGCATAGTATGAGGTGGTGTATTTTGCTGCTCTAGCTGCAACAGAAGATATATTAATAATCTTGCCAGATTCTTTTTCTAGCATGTGAGGCAATACGGCCTCTGTTACTCTATGCAATCCTTTTACATTAACTTCCCAAGTAAAATCCCAATCTTCATCTCTCCAAATTGTTCCTGTAGAACCAGGAGCACCTGCTACACCTGCATTATTTACTAATATATCTACACTGGAAAATTCAAATGCCTTGCTAATTCCGTTTTCTACTTGAGACTGGTCTGTAACATTCATTTCAATGTATAAGCTTTTGACATTGTATTTACTTGCTAGGTCACTTACTGCTGACTTATTTCTTTCATCTATGTCAGTGACAATTAAATTTGCTCCCTGTTGAGCCATCTTTGTAGATATACCAAAACCCAAGCCTTGTCCGCCTCCAGTTATAATTGCGGTTTTTCCAGATAGATCTGCTAACAAAATTTTCTCCTTACCAAAATATATTAGAAATTAGTTTATTCGAATAAGTGAGTTAAATAAAGAAAGAGCCCAACAATGTGGGCTCTTTCTAAAACTATTTCTAGTTAAACTATTGAGTGGCAGTAAGTTTGTGAAGCACTAGACCCCATGTAAGGTGCCAAGAAGCTTCGTTAACGTAACTGTCGCCTTGATCTGTAGGCCATCCATCCCAATACTCTCTGCTCATCACAATTCTGTGGTAGAACTCAAGAACTGGTACGTCTGGCAATTCATCGATCCAGATTTCCATAGCATCATGGTAGTATCCCATGATTGTGTCAGTTTCGTCTGGGTGAGTTTGGGCGATCTTATCAGTAAGTTCGTCCCAAGTAGCATTCTCCCAGTGGTAGAAGTTAACCTGGTGACCACCTGGGATGTTCACAGATGAGCTCTGGTAAAGCTTCATAGTAAAGTAAGGGTCTCTTACTGAACCACCGTGTCCAAACATTAGACACTCGAAGTTACCTTCAGCCATTCTAGATGAAGCATCTGGCGGTTGGATGTAACTAGCATTGATTCCACCTTTTCTTAACTGCTCAGCAGTTAGAGGTCCAAGGTCAACCCATGGGCTAAATCCAATTATTTCACAGTTAATAGTCTCGCCATCTTTTTCCCACATTCCATCGCCATTCTTAGAATAGCCTTTGGCAGTGAAAGTTTCGGCGGCTTTATCAGGATCATACTTAGTAGTATCGTGGTCTCCAGTTAGAAGATCAGCAACACCATCAAAGTATTTCTGAAGAGGAGGGTACTGAGGCATAGTCAACGGGTTTAGAGCCGCTGCACCATCGTAACCTACTTTTGAAAGTTCTTTTCTGTCAAGCAAGTAACTCATTGCCCATCGGATGTCTTTGTCATCGTATGGTCCGTATTTACCTGAGTTGTTAAACGCAAGCGATACTGGCCACCAGTCAACATATCCGTATGGAGACTCTTGTTCAGAGTGAGTTAGTAGCTTAGAGTTTTGAGACAAAGCCTCTTTAATAGTCTTAGGAGTAGTCATTGCAGCATAGTCCACATCACCCTTAATTAGAGCTTGTGCAGTAGTCTGCTGGTCACCTGTGCCTGGTAGATAGATAATTCTCTCTACTTCAGGAAGTACACCATAACCTTTAAGGTCTGACTTTCCTTCACCCCACCAAGAATCAGCTCGATCGAACACTTTTTGTTCAGGTGTTCCAGCTGTTATTCTCCAAGGGCCTGTAGTTACTGGTAATCCAGCATCTACGTCAAAAGCCTTGAATGTAGTCCAGTCCTGGCCGTTATAAACGTGCTCAGGAACAATGTAAACACCAATATCAAACTTGTATGTTAACAAGAACATGAATCTTGGGTCAGGCCTAGATAATGACACTTTAACTGTGTGGCTATCTACTTTAGTAGCAGAAGTCATCACTGCGTCAATGTCAGTTCCCCATCGCACTTCTTCAGCATAGTCTTTCAAAGTGTTAAGGGTGTATACAACGTCATCGGCGTTGAATTCTTCACCATCACTCCAGTCAACTCCCTTTCGAAGGTTAATTGTAAGTTCAGTGAAGTCACCGTTCCAATCCCAGCTTGTTGCCAACCATGGAATAGTCTCATCAGCGAAAGCACTGAAGAAAGCTAGAGGTTCATAAATAATGTTCGGACCTCTTTGGTGGTTAGCACCAATTGCATACGGGTTCCACAATTCGTGGTCTGTGTGTCGGCCTTCAGAACCTCCTTGGAAGGTTATGAAAGTTTTTGCACGGTCCACTGACTTGAGTCCACCCGAGCTAGAACTGGCAGATTCTTTCTTCTCAGCAGGTTGAGTGCTTTTTTCAATTATCTTAACTTCTGACTTAGCAGCAGAAGTAGAAGATGAAGAAGATGAAGTCTCTTCGGCTTCATCATCGCCACCACAAGCAACCATAACTAGAGATAGAGACATCAATACGGCAAGCATTAATGATAGAAGTTTTTTACTCATCTACCTATTCTCCTTTATGAACGGGCAAGTGCCCGTACTTAGTTTATTTAATATCATCAAAATCTTTTAGTCGGTTTAAGTTCAAAATTAACAAAATTAAAACTCACACCAATTAAGATGATTCTGGAATAATATCACAATTTCAAAAAATGCAATAATTTAGGAAACATACCTGAAACAATTTTGAAACAAACACTTGTAAAAGGTAACAATCAAGGTTATATTTACTAAGTTATTCGATTAGAATGATGTTTCCGAAGTGTATCTTCGAAATTTTGATCAAATTTAGATTATTTTAGTATTAACTAGTATTAAGATTAAAGGAAATAGAGTTATGACCTTTAGAGATATTGTAGCAGCTGTATACACCAATTATGTTTTTAGAAGGTTTTTATTTTTCTTATTGATTATATGGATTGCAAGCACAGCGATTTTTTTAATACCAAGACTTTCTGGTCAAGATCCAGTAAAAGAAAAACTTCTTTTGGAAGCCCAAAGAGGTGGCCATATGCAGGCAGGTCTAGAGGAAATGGCTGCAACATATTCTAGAAAATTCGGACTGGATAAGCCCCTAATAGTTCAGTATGGGAACTATATGGCAGATCTGCTTAGGTTTGATTTCGGCCCTTCTATTGCGTATTTCCCAAAATCAGTTAACTCGTTGATTGGAGATTCGGTTATATGGACATTCGGGTTGTTAGCAGTATGTACCTTTATTGCTTTTTTTGTAGGAACGGTAGCAGGAGCATTATTAGGTTGGCCTAAATCACCTAACTTTCTTCAATACATATTTATGCCGATTCTTACACTTGCAGCGATACCATATTATTTACTTGCGCTTGTTTTGATATATATATTTGCATTTAATCTTGATTGGTTTCCTCTTTTCGGAGGATATTCAGTAGCAACTCTCCCTAGATGGGAGCTATCATTTACTATAGATGTAATTCATCACGCCATTTTACCTGCCGCTTCAATTGTTCTAGCTTCATTAGGTTTTTGGGCTCTTGGTATGAGAGGCATGATGGTTACTAATCAAGGCGAAGACTTCATGATTGCAGCAGAAGCAAAAGGATTAAGAAGTATAAGATTATTTTTTAATTATGCTGTTAGGAATGCAGTTCTTCCTCAAACTACAGCATTAGCACTATCACTTGGAACAGTATTTACTGGATCTGTTTTAGTAGAGGTAATTTTTAGATATCCAGGTTTAGGCAATACGCTTTACCAAGCAATAAAATTAAACGATTTCTTTGTTATAAGAGGAATGATATTTATTGTAATTGTAACCTTAGGCTTGGCTACTTTTATTATAGATGTGACTTACCCTCTTCTAGACCCTAGAGTAAGCTACAAGAGAGGAGGTTAAATTATGACTACAGTCGTAGAGAGTCAAGATTTAACTAAAAAATCTTTTAAGAGAAGATTAGCGGATATAATTAGATATATAAGAAGGAACCCTTCTTTGGGTGTAGGTATAGCATTACTAGCCTCCCTTGTACTATTTGTAATAATTGGATATGCAACTTACGAAGTTGAAAGGTTTAGGCCGTTAAGTGGTGGTCCAGATTTGGCTCCGTTTGAATTTGATCCCTATCATCCAGAAACAAGATCTGGAGGTTATATTCTAGGAACAGATCGCCAAGGTAGAGATGTAATGTCTGTAATGATTGCCGGAATTCCACTGACTTTACAGATAGGATTGATTGCTGGACTGATTGGTATTACTGTTGGCACTCTACTTGCATTTATTGCTGCCTATTATGGAGGATGGGTTGATCAGATTATTAGTACAATTGTGGACGTAGGATTAACTATTCCTGGAATCCTTATACTGATTGTAATTGCTGTGAATATACAAAGCGGACTAAGTGTGCAGCAGATGGGTCTGGCAGTATCGGCAGTTGCATGGGTATGGCCTGCAAGAACCATAAGATCACAAGTACTTGTTATGAGAGAACAGTTATACGTTGAAATAGCAAGGTTGAGCGGTACTAGTGGATTCTCAATTATGTTTAAAGAAATGTTGCCTAATTTAGCTCCATATATTGGTGCTTCCTTAGTAGGATCTGTTGCATCTGCAATCCTAGCGTCTGTGGGTCTTGAGGCACTTGGATTGGGTCCATTTGATAGCCCAACCCTTGGGATGACAATTTATTGGAATATACAATTCTCATCCATTCTTCATGGAATGTGGTGGTGGTTTGGCCCTCCAATAGTAGTATTGGCAATGATATTCGTTGGTTTATTTTTAATAACAGCAGGCTTGGATGAATGGTCTAATCCTAGGTTAAGGAAAAGAGTATGACAACTAAACAAAAAACAGCATCTAAGAAGTCGCCTGTATCTGAAATAGGAATAGATGTAAAAGACCTTAAAGTTCACTATGATACTCCTGATGGAGTTGTAAAAGCTGTTGATGGCGTAAGCTTTTCCCTTCGTCAAGGTGAAAGAATGGCGCTAGTCGGCGAATCTGGAAGTGGTAAAAGTACATTAGCAATGGCTCTAATGAGGCTTACTAGGGCACCTGGAAGAATTGCTGGAGGCCAAGTGCTTGTAGGCGACCAAGATTTGCTAGATTTAGATGAAGAAGAGATGAGATTGCAGAGGCTAAATGAAGTTGCTTTAGTGCCTCAAGGTGCTATGAATTCTTTAAACCCTGTAATGAAAATAAAAAATCAAATACTCGATGGATTGTATGACCACCAAGTAAGTCGTGATGAGAAGATGTCTAAAGAAGAGCAAATTCAAGTTGTTGAAAGACTTTTACTTGCTGTTGACTTAGCGCCTGGAGTTGCTGAAATGTATCCTCACGAATTAAGTGGAGGAATGAAGCAAAGAGTAGCAATAGCAATAGCTACCTCAATGGAGCCAAGAATTATAGTTGCAGACGAACCTACAAGCGCATTAGATGTGGTTGTACAAAGAAATGTAATGCAGACCTTAGGAAGGCTGCAAGAAGGTTTGCACGCATCTATTATATTAATAGGTCACGATATGGGCTTAGTTGCTCAATTTTCTGACCACGTTGGGGTTATGTATGCTGGAAGACTAGTTGAAGTTGGGCCTGTGAAAACAGTATTTAAGTCACCGAAGCATCCATATACAAGACTTCTTATCAAGAGCCTTCCTACATTGAGCAATAAAACAGATTTCATAGGAATTCCTGGGCTTCCTGCAACTCTTTTGAACCTTCCTGAAGGCTGTGCTTTTTGCTTAAGGATTGGAAAAACTAACCCCAACCTAATTCCATGGGTGAAGGTAGAAAAAGATCATTTTATTCAAGATTGTAAAAACTGTGCTAGTTACGGTAATTAGTTTAATTAGGAGAAAAAATGCCAGCAGTATTAGAAGCAAAAAATGTTACAAAAGTATTCGGAGGAGGTTTTCTTAGTAGAGAACAAGAAAACATTGCTGTGAATGATATTTCTATGAGTCTAGACCAAAAAAACCCAAAAATTATAGCTGTTGCTGGGGAATCAGGTAGTGGAAAAACAACATTAGCAAGGTTATTATTAGGTATTGCTAATCCAACGAGCGGGTCAGTAGAATACGACGGAAAAAATCTTAAAGATATTTCTAGAACTCAAAGAAGAGAGTTTAGAAGAGAAGTTCAGCCTATATTCCAAGACCCATATGGTTCTTATAATCCTTTCTATAAAGTAGATCATGTACTATTTAGTCCTATTAATAACTTTAAAATGGCAGAAAACCGAGACGAGGCTGTTTATATGGTTAATCAAGCTTTAGAGATGGTAGGTTTGGTTCCTGCAGAGACACTAGGAAGGCTTCCTCACCAACTAAGTGGCGGACAAAGACAAAGAGTTATGGTTGCTAGGGCTCTACTATTAAAACCGAGAGTTATTTTGGCTGATGAGCCTGTCTCCGCTGTTGATGCATCTTTGAGAGCGACAATTTTGGATGCTGTATCTAGATTAAATAAAGAATTAGGTATTGCTGTTGTATATGTTACGCATGATTTAACTACCGCATACCAGATCAGTGATGAAATAATGATTCTATATAAAGGGAATTTAGTTGAGGCTGGTGATGTAGAGACTGTAATTAAAAATCCTAAGCATCCTTACACTCAGTTGCTTATTGATTCTATTCCTGAAGCTGATCCAAATAAAAAGTGGGGAAAATTAGATATGAAAAAGACTCAAGAGAAAATCGTAACAGCACCTTCAGTGGGATGGAGAAAATAGTATCCAGTGCATATTGGAATAATTCTCATCTAATTATTACTAGCTTGAATATCTAGTGGGCACTCAAAACAAAAAGGCAATTTTAGTTTTAGATATTGGCACATCATTTGTAAAAATAGGCTTATTTGATTTAAACGCTAATCCGATTGAAGGGCACAATATTAAATTTGAACACTGGATGACTATAAAAACGGATGGAACCTATATTTTTAATGCGCAAGAATCTGCCCAAATCATTGAGAGAGGCATTGATGAATTGATATCAAAAAGTTCAGGATATGAAATTATTGCATTTTCAACTGACACAATGGCTAGCACAATTATTGGTTTAGATGAAAATAACTCTCCTGTAACTGATGTATTTACTTATGCAGACACAAGACCATATAAGCAACTTGCAAAGCTTAAAGAAGGCGTCAATCAGAAAGTTTTTTATGATGATACTGGGTGCCCAATGCATACTTCATATATCCCTTCAAGAATTATCTGGTTTAAAGAAAAATATCCAGATTTGGACAAAAAAATATATATTTGGACTGATTTTTCTAATTACTTATTAAGAAGATGGATGAAGAATAAAGATATTGATATTAGTTATTCAGTTGCAAGTTGGACAGGATTGCTGAACAGAAAAAAATTAACCTGGTATACTCCTGGATTAAATTTTATTGACTTAAATGAAGATAATCTTCCTAATTTGAGCCCTTACACAAAAACAGTAGAAGGGCTGAATACTGAATACTCAAAGAGATGGACTAAGTTGGCAAAAGTACCATTTTTCTTGCCAGTAGGTGATGGCGCTTCATCAAATATAGGAGTTGGTTGTAATTCAGAAAATAAAATAGCTCTCTCCATTGGAACAACCGGAGCATTGAGAGTATTAACAAATAAATCAAAAATAAATATTCCTCAGGGATTATGGAATTATAGGCTTGGCGAAAACCATAGTTTGTTGGGAGGTGCTTTTTCAGAAGGCGGAAATGTAGGTTTGTGGCTAAAGAAATTAATGAATATTCACGCAAATGTAGATTCAAATTCAATCGATGAAATTAATGCAAGCGAATCTAATCTAGAATTAGAAAATATGCTTCTAAGATCTGAACCTGATGGCCACGGCCTAACTGTTTTACCTTTTTTGGCAGGCGAAAGAGCCGTAGGTTGGGCTGAGAATGCTACAGGAACACTAACAGGCATCAGGCTATCTACAACCAAGACAGAAATTTATCAAGCTTTTCTAGAATCTATAGCATACAGATTTGGGTTGGTTTCAAAGAGACTAATGACTTTGCTGCAAGAAGATTGCTTAGTTGTTGCTTCTGGAGGAGCTGTTAAGTCTTCAAAATATTGGCTTCAAATGTTGTCAGATGTTTTAGGGATGAGAGTAGGAGTATCAAATGTTCCTGAAGATACAGGTAGAGGAACTGCGATTTTAGCGTTAAATGCTATGGGAATATCTAGCTCATTTGATGACTTTAATTTTGAAGTTAGTGAATTTTATGATCCAAACGAAAAAAATATGATCATATATCAGAATGCAATGAATAGACAGGAAGATCTTTATTCAAAAATATTTAATTAGCCTTTTTTATAGAATGACCGCCGAATTGATTTCTAAGAGAAGCTAATATTTTAAATCCAAAAGAATCATTTCTTCTTGAATAAAATCTTGAATATAGCGAGGATGTGATTGCATGAGTTGGGACATCCAAATCTATACCTTCTTTTATTGTCCACCTGCCTTCTCCTGAATCTTCAACATAAGGCGCAACATTGGATAACTCCGAGTCCTCGAGTAAAGCGTTATTTAAAAGATCTAAGAGCCATGATCTTACAACACTTCCATGCTGCCAAAGAGAAGTTATTTGGGACAAATTAAGATTAAACTCTTTCTTTTCATGCAGTATCTCAATCCCTTCTGCCATTGATTGCATCATTCCGTATTCAATTCCATTGTGAATCATTTTTACAAAGTGACCTGACCCGCTCGGCCCCATATAGCCATAACCCATACCACCAGAAGCAAGTGATTTAAAAATAGGTTCACATTGATCATATGCATTTTTATTTCCTCCAACCATTAAGCAATATCCTTCCTTTTCACCCCAAACTCCTCCGCTAGTACCAGAATCTAACAAATGAATATTTTTTTCACTTAATTCTATAGAATTTTTAATAGAATCTTTATAAAAGGAATTTCCGCCATCTATAATAATATCTTCGCTGCTTAATAAAGATTTTAATTTACTAATAGTTGATTTAGTAGGATCTCCAGAAGGAACCATAACCCATACAATTTTTTTTGAGTTCTGGTTAAATCCATTTATTAGTTCATTCAGATCGCTAGAGCCGTTTATGTCATTTTTTGAGTATTTGCTAGCATTCCACTTTGAATCATATCCATATACTTTATGACCTTCTTTTGTGAGTCTTTTTGAAATACCTAGCCCCATTTTTCCTAGACCTATAATTGCAATCTCCATTATTACTCCTTTATCGCATCCATAATTTCATAGAATGGATTTGGTTTATTTGAATCAATGTTAACTAAATAAGCGTTTATCTCAAGTTCTTTTAAAGCATTAAAATCTCCTAACATTTGAGCTTTGAATGTGTCGCTTAAATCTTTGTAGTTATTTTTTTCGCTGTAAGGATTTATTAAGTTTTCATCATAAAAAAATATAGACCACGTATCTTTTATGCCGCCTTTTTGTATCTGACCAACTGAATGTAAATAGCGGGGCCCAAATCCAGTGATTATATTTATGCCGTGAGTCAAACTTAATTTTTCTTTTAATTTATTTAAAGAGATATTAATTTCTTCTTCTTCATTTAAATATAGATTTATATATAAAACTTGATTTGTTTTATTTTCACTTATCATATTATTTATATCAGTGTCAGAATAAGGTATGACCACATTTTGAATATTCTCATGTTTTTTTAATAAGCTCTCAGTGTTTATTTTTGATTTTGCTACATCAGGTTCGTCGAAAGGGAACACTGACATGTGTTTGCATAATATTGATATAGATGCTTGCCATATAAACATATCTTCAAAAATTGTATTTTTATCTAAGTTTATTATTAGTTCATCTGCATTATGATTATTGATTTTTCTCGTAGCCTCATTGTTTATTAATATTTTAGGACATTTAATATTGCTTTCACTATTAATTATAGGCATTATACCTTTCCCATTTTTACCAGTTGATTCAGTAATTATTTGTTCTAGCCAAATACCCATTTGATTTATTTCTTCGGGGATATTTAAATATAAAACTCCACCATAATTATCATAAGAATTTTTCAATATAGAAGTAAGTGCTAAGCATTTCGTCCGAATTCGATCTAAGTCCCAAAAATAATTATTTTCAAGCATATTTAATATGTCATTCATGAAAGTTGCAGGAAAAACTCCAAATGGTGTAGATGAAGAAAATCTTCCCCCTATATTTGCTGGAGTATTGAGCACTTTTAAAAATTTTTTCTCTCGGGCAAATTTTTCTAAAGGGGTCCCTTTGTCAGTTAGCGCAATAAACCTATTCCCAAAATTAGACTCATCTTCTATGGCAAGCTCTTTAATAAAAAAATTCATTATTTTGTTTGTTTCCAGAGTTGTTCCAGATTTACTCATAAAAATAAAAATTGTACTTAATAAATCAATTTTCTCTCTAGCTAAATTAACATCCTTAGGATTTGTGCTGTCCATAAAAAGAAGCTGATATTTATTATTTAAGCTTATCTGGTTTAATACTTTGCCAGTTTGAATACTACCCCCCATTCCAACAAATACAACTGAAGAAGGGTTAAATTCTGCATCTATCTCATCAAAGGCATCTTTGCATAATTTTATTGATTTATTTATGAGGGCTGAGGTTTCAAGCCAACCTAAGCGATCTTTGTATGAAAGAGGGTGATCTATCCAGATATTTTTAGATGACATAAGACTGTCGAAATCCTCTTTGATTTCATGGGCAAAACTAGGATTTTTATGCTGTAGATTATACTCTGACATGCTCTATAAGCGATCAGTAATCTTATTTTTTATTTCACCCAAAAGACTATCGAAAGCTTCTTCAAAAAGCCTTATTCCATCAATAAGCAATTCATCGGTAATACTTTCCATATCATTTTCATCTAAAGCATTTGTAATAACTTGTTGGTGGTATTTACTATCAGAATTAAGTAAATCTTCATATTGATTTGTATTTGAGATAATTTCTTTGTATACATTTTCTGGAACTGTGTTTACAGTCTCAGGCCCTGTTAGTTTTTCAACGTAGAGAAGCTTTTCATAATTTGGATTCTTAATCGAAGTAGAAGCCCATAGGAGCCTCTGTTTATTGGCACCATGTTTTTCTAATTTACTAAAAGCTTCTTCTGAAAATATTTTTTTATAATCGTTGTAAGCAAGAATTGCGTTTGATATAGCAACTTTTCCTTGAGATTTTTCATCTATAACTTTATCTGTAGATGTATCTATTCTGCTAATGAAGAAAGAAGCTACAGAATTTATTTTATTTATTTTATTTACAGATAATTTATTAAGTCCATTTATATAGGCATTTGCTGCTTTTTTATACATAGATCTTGAAAACAATAAAGTTACATTAACATTTATACCTAAGCTGATTAAATGTTCTATTACAGGCATACCAGCTTCTGTGCCAGGAACTTTAATCATCACATTAGGCTGACCAATAGATTTATGCAGGTAAATCCCTTCATTAATACTGTTTTTAGTATCATTAGCAAATTTGGGATCTATTTCTATACTTACAAATCCGTCCCGTCCATTAGTTTTTTCATAAAGCGGTTTTAGTAATTCACAAGCATCAAATATATCTTTTATAGATAAATTCTGAAAAATATTTTTCGCATTATTTTCACCTGAATTAATTAAAGATTTAATATCTTCATCATAAGTATCTTCTGAGGAAAGTGCTTTTTGAAATATAGCAGGATTAGATGTAATACCTGAAATCCCCTCAGAAATCATGGAGCTTAACTTTCCATTATTAATTATTCCTCTAGAAATAGAATCTAACCATATAGATTGACCTAGTTTATTAATTTTTTGTATTTCTGGATTCAATTATAATTCTTCCGAATTTTCAATATTTATAACTTTGTTTAATCGTCTAGTATATTTTTCTTCAGTTAGAAACTTAGCACTTAAAAATTCTGAAACCAAGTTTTCTACAATATTGTGATCCACGATTATTGCCCCGATACATAAAACATTCATATCATCATGCTCAACACCTTGTTTCGCCAGATATTCTGTATGACACAAGCCGGCTCTAACCCCTTTTACTTTATTTGCTGTGATTACGGCTCCTATGCCGCTCATACAAGAAATAATTCCTCTATCTGCTTTTTTTTCAGCAACCATTTTTGCAACTGGGAAGCAAAAATCAGGATAGTCATCAGTTGAATTAAATTCGTATGCGCCTAAATCGATAACTTCATGGCTTTTAGACTTTAAATAAGCAATTAGCTTCTCTTTTAATTCAAATCCACCATGATCACCACCTATAGCTATTTTCATAGAAATATTACCTTTCCAGTATTTTTTTAGATAAGTTAACTATATTTTCTACTGAAAAGCCTTTTTTTTCTAGTATGATATCGCCTGGTGCTGATGATCCGAACTCGTCTATGCCAATTGAAGCACCATTGTCTCCGATATATTTTTGCCAACCTAGTGTTGCGCCTGCCTCCACAGAAATTCTATTTTTTATAGATGATGGAAGCACGCTATTCTTATATGACTCATTTTGCATATCGAATATTTCCCAGCAAGGCATAGAAACAACTCTAGAAGATATATTTATTTTTTCTAGTTCTTTTTGAGCCTTTATGCATAGTTGAACCTCAGACCCTGTTCCTATGAGAATAATATCCTGATCTTCATTTATATCACCTGATAAGACATAAGCCCCCTTACTAGATTCTGAAGTATCATATTGGGTTAAAGTGGGAACTCCCTGTCTTGTTAACGCAAATGCAGAAGGTTTGTTGGTATTTTTTAAAGCTTCATGAAAGCAATTTACTGTTTCAAAATAGTCAGCAGGTCTAAATACTAATAAATTAGGCATTAATCTCAGTGACATTAATTGAGAAATTGGCTGATGAGTTGGTCCGTCCTCACCTAATCCAATTGAATCATGAGTTAGGATATATAAAACTTGAAGCTCACTTAATGCTGACAGCCTTATTGAATTCCTCATGTAATCAGAGAAAATCAAAAAAGTTCCTGCAAATGGAATGAGTCCTGATAATGCAAGACCGTTGCTTATTGCACCCATTGCGTGCTCTCTGACCCCGTAATGCATATTTATACCAGAAAAATTATCAGAATTTATAGAGCTAGAAGAATTTATATAAGTTTTTGTTGAGCCGGCTAAATCAGCAGAGCCACCAATAAATAAATCTGAATCTTCACTTAGTTTATTTAAAATTATCCCCGAACAATCTCTTGTAGAAATATTTTCTTTTACATTTGATTCTTTAAGGTATTCAAAAGATTTTGAAAAGTCATTATTTCCAAAATCGATATTATTGTTATTTGGCATTGCCTCATATCTTGAATTTTTTTTATTCACAAATTCTTCAAAATACTTATAGACATCACTAGGTATATCAAACGAACCGTGATTCCAGTTCAATTTCTTTCTTGTAAGTGCAACCTCATCTTCCCCAAGCGCTTCCCCATGAGCTTTCTCAGTTCCAGATTTATTAGGACTACCATATCCAATTTTAGTCTTAAGGATAATTAACGAAGGATGATCAGAATCCTTAGCTAAATCTATAGACTTTGATATTTTTTCAATATCTTCTCCTTCTACATTATCAATTACATTCCAACCATAAGATTCAAATCTTTTAGGCACATCTTCTTTGAAGGTTAAATCTGTAGACCCTTCAATGGAAATCTTATTAGAATCATAAAAATATATAATGTTATCTAACTTTAAAGCTCCCGCTATAGAAGCTGCTTCCGAGGATATTCCTTCCATAAGGTCACCATCAGAAACTATTGAGTAAATTATATTTTGATTGTCTTTACTGCTTATACTTTGCAGCCTTTTTGAAGCTATTGCCATTCCTACACCATTTGCAAAACCTTGACCTAACGGTCCAGTGGTAGCCTCAACGCCTTCTGTTAGGCCATATTCTGGATGCCCAGGAGTTATGCTTTCATGTTGCCGAAATTTTTTTATATCATCGATGGAAATTTTATAACCGGTCAAATGAAGTATTGAATAAAGTAGGGCAGAAGCATGCCCTGCAGATAAAATAAATTTATCACGATTTGCCCACTCAGGTTTTTTTGGATTGAATACAAGATGATCTCTCCATAAAACAAATGCTAAAGGGGCTAAACTCATCGGGGCTCCAGGATGTCCAGAGTTTGCTTTTTGAACCATATCTATAGACAAGAAGCGTATGGCATTGATACATTTTTTTTCAATATCAGTAATAGTCATTTTCCTATCGTTCCTGTCTCTAAAAGGTATAAAGAAGTAGACGCTGTTATATATAATAATGAATTATTTTCGCCTCCAAATGCACAATTTGCAACTCGCTCAGGAACATTTATATTTCCAATCAAATTTCCATGATCATCATAGACATGAATTTTTTGTCCATGTGGATCGCAGATAAATAAATTTCCATCTACATCTACTGCCATTCCATCAGGGAATCCTTCTTCTATTTCACAAAAAATTATTTCATCACTTAGATTTCCGCTCATATCTACATCGTATCTTTTTACATGATGCGGCTTATTAAAGTCGATATTTCCTGGCTCTGCTGCTCCACTATCTGCTACATAAAGATATTTTTCATCAGGGGAGAAAACTATTCCATTAGGCTTATCAAAACTATCTAAAACTTTTAAAATAGAACCATTTTTGGTTACTTTATAAACATAATTCCCTCCCATTTCACTTTCAGATTTTTTCCCTTCTTCATTTGTTAGTATTCCGTAAGGAGGGTCAGTGAACCAAATAGAACCATCACTTTTTGCAGTAACATCATTAGGAGAATTAAACATTTTACCTTCAAATTTATCAGCAACTATAGTTAGATTACCATCATTTTCTTGTCTTACAACTCGTCTATTTTCATGCTGGCAACTAATAAGCATTTGTTCATTATCCAAGCAATTCCCGTTATTAAAGTTCGAGGGGCTTCTGAATGTACTTACTAATCCATTAGTAGAATTATAAATGAGCATTTTATTGCTTCTCACATCACTCCATACCAGAGAAGATAAATTATTTATCCATACCGGGCCTTCTGCCCACATAGTCCCGGAATAGAGCTTTATCAAATTATTATTTGGTATTAATTTAGAAAATTTATCTTGCATAGTCATTTCCTATTTCTATAATCCTGAGAAACAATTGCAAATTCATTTACCATTTTGGTATCTTGGAGTCGCGAGTATACAGCTTCACTAATTTGTGGGTTAAATACTAATTGCTCACTTATATTGCTCGCACGAGTAGTGATGATTGTGGGAAGCCCATTGTTATGCCTGTTTACTATTATTTGATATATTTTTTCTTCTGTCCAATTGCTATTAACCTGAGAACCTAGATAATCAATTATTAAAAATGGACATTCAATCAAAAAAGATAGATATCCTTCAGTCCGATTATCATGGCTATTAAAATTTCTTAGCTTTTCTAATATGTTTGGCATAAAACCAAAATAAACGGGCTTCAATGATTTAATTCTTTTTTCAGCTATTGCGACTGAAAGGTGTGTTTTTCCCACTCCAGTAGGCCCTGTAAAAAGTAGCCATCCATCTGGATTTTCGAAATATGCTTTTGATATTTCAAGTGCTTCTGCTAAATTTGAATCTGATTGATTAGTTTTAAAAGTTCCAAAAGTCATTCGCTTAAGCATAGATGGTGTTAAATCGCCAAGATCTTGTGAGCTTGTCATACTTTCTTTTTGGCGACTTATAACCTCATCTTTAACACATTCACAGAGAATATAATTTGTTGAATTTATTTCTTGACTTGCAGGAGCTATCCAATATAAATCATCGCAAATTGAACAATTAATCAAGTTCTGACTTTCTTGATCTCCTTGATTCTTGCTTCCTTCTGACTTCTTGGAGATATTCCTTTGACCTGAAGTAATTATTTGTTGCTGAATTTTTTGGAGCTCTTTGCTTAGTTCTTTCATAATTTTCTTTATCCCTTTTAGTTTTGCCTAACCAATTTTTAAAGCCTAGTTTCCAACTTCCTTTTTGATTCGTTTTAAGTTTTTTTTTCCCACTCCAATAGTACTCGAATTTCTTAGCTTCATCTACAATATCTATTGATTCATAATCTTTTTCGATATCTTTTATGAAATTATTATCAGCTTCAGAAATATTTACCTCATTAAGCCTATTAAGAATAACAAGCCATTCTGGATATTCTGGCTCCCACAACTCGCCTTGAAAAGGTTTCATTTTTAATTAGTTGAAGACTTGTTTTTTTAATGATCTGAATCTTGCATATTGATCTTGAACAACCAGGTCCACATTCCCTATGGGACCATTCCTGTGTTTTGCAATAATTAGCTCTGACATGCCCCTTGGATACTGTTCTCCTGCAGACTTAGACCTAAGCCATTCTTCTTCTGTGATGTACTTTTCTTCTCGGTGAATAAAAGCAACAATGTCAGCATCCTGCTCTATGCTTCCACTTTCTCTTAAATCTGATAGCACAGGCCTATGGCTTTGCCTCTGCTCAATAGATCTGCTTAATTGAGAAATTGCTATTACTGGCACATTTAAATCTCTTGCCATTCCTTTAAGAGATCGAGAAATTTTACTTACTTCTTGAGCCCTATTATTGTCGTTAGCATTCCTTCCTCCATAGATTAACTGCATGTAATCAACCACTATAAAATCTAGACCTCGTTCCTTTTGGAGCCTTTTAGCTTTTGCTCTCATTTCTGTGACAGTTTGAAAAGGAGTGTCATCAATAGATATATCAAGGTCTGAAAGTCTACCAATTGCCTCTAATATTCTTCCATCTTCAGCATCTGTTGTTAATCTTTGCCTTATTTTGGTTGTTTCAATTAATGTTTCTGACGACAGCAATCTCATTGCAATTTGATCTCTTCCCATTTCAAGACTAAAAATAGCAACTTTGTTCCCATTTCCTGCAACATTTCTAGCTATATTTAGTCCGAGTGTACTTTTTCCAATACTTGGCCTAGCAGCAAGAACAATCATGTCTGACCTATTTAATCCTCCTAGCAAGTTATCTAAATCAGGGAACCCAGAAGGGATTGGTGCCATATCTCGGTCAGTTTCATTATCAAAAGTTAGCCAACTATCTAGAGGTACACTTATATCAACAAAATCTCTAGAATCATGGGATGATCTAATTCCATAAAGTATATCTTCAGCTTGATTTAGCGCTTGATCAACATCCTGAGAGTTTTCGTAACCTAGGCTGGCTATGTCAGATGCAGCAGTAATGAGTCTTCTGTGCGTAGCTGTCCTATGAACTGTCCTAGCATAAAACTCAATGTGCATGTAAGTAGGAGTTTGAGAGACAAGATAAGTAAGGTATGACCTGCCTCCTTCTACCTCATTTAAATTATTACTAGTTTCAAGAAAATCACCTAATGTTTTTTCATCTATTGGAGTTCCTTTATCAAGCATATCAAGACAAGATTGGTAGCAAATAGAATGAGCCTTATTAAAAAAGTCATCTGGAGAAAGGAATCCTGAAATTTTAACTAATGAGTCGCCATCTAGAATTATAGAACCTATTACTGCAGTTTCAGCAGCTATATCATGAGGCGGTAATTTTTCCCCTAACAATTTACTCTTCTTTACTTATTTTTTCTTCTGGGGCGCTTGCTTCTTTTTCTTCTGACTCAACGTCTGAGTCATCAGTATTTTCTTCTTGTATATCTTCTTCCTCTGCAGATTCTTCTGCTTTTCCTTCAGAAATTTCTAAAAGTTCTTCGGACATCACATTTCCATCTGATTTAACTAAAATTTTTACCTGTGCCTCAACACCTTCAAATAATTTAATTGGCACTTCGTACTTACCTATAATTTTAATTGGCTCATTTATTCTTATTGATCTCCTGTCTATTATAACCCCATCTAGATTCTCTTCAAGAGAACTAGCAATTTGGGAATTAGTAACAGACCCAAATAGTTTACCTGTCGGGCCAGTCTGAGCAACGATCTCTAAATTCATGCTATTAATTAGTTCTGAAACACCCTGCCATTTAGTCTTCATGTCCGCACGTCTTGCTTCTGCTTCTTTTCTTAATTTTTCTACTCTGGCAATTGATGATTTGTTGGCTCTTTCTGCTATTCCTTGAGGAATTAGGTAATTTCGAGCAAACCCTGGCTTAACTTCTTTTATTTCTCCAGCCATTGCTGAAGGCAGATTATCTTTTAAAAATAAAACTTTCATTTCCTGTATTTTTCTCTTGATTGTTCAACTTAACATGATTTTATTAGAATAATATTTATATCATGTTCTAAATAATTGGTTAAATTATCTTATATCAGTTATGGAAAAACTTAAATGGCTATTAGTAGATTAGGGGATAATATGGCTTTTGAATACATAAATAAGAATGGTGATAGAAAACCAAAAATAAAACCAAACATAGAGAATCTCTCAAATTTTAAAAAAGATTTTAATTGGGAAGAAGTATTTGAGGAAATACCTTGGTTGCCTGGCGGAGGACTTAATAATGCTTATGTGTGCATTGATAGTCATGTTGATTCTGGAAATGGTAATAATGTAGCAATGATTTGGAATGGAAAAAATGATGAAGAAGAGACTTATACATTTAATGATTTAAAGGTTCATACAGATAAATTTGCGAATGTCCTGAAAGAATTAGGGGTCTGCAAAGGGGATAGAGTATTTGTATTTATGGACAGATTACCTGAATGTTATATTTCTGTATTTGGGGGACTTAAGATAGGAGCAATTGTTGGGCCTTTATTTTCAGCTTTTGGGCCTGATCCAGTTAAAGACAGGATGGTAGATTCAGAGGCTAAAATTCTTGTTACTCAGCCTGAATTGAGAAAAAAAATAGAAGGAATAATTCCTGACTTGCCTGATTTAGAAAAAATTATAGTTGTTAATAAAAACAATAGAACTGATGATCCTTTAGTAGATGATGATCTGTCATATGAAGATCTGATGTCATCAACTATCCCTATAGAATCAATTGAGAATACCTCTCAATATGACTATTCAATAATGCACTATACTTCTGGAACAACTGGCAAACCTAAAGGCGCTTTACATAGACACCAATCCATTGTTCAGCAATATGCAACAGGTAAGTGGGCACTTGATTTTCAAAAAGATGATATTTATTGGTGTACCGCAGACCCTGGATGGGTCACTGGCACATCATACGGAATGTTTGCTCCGTGGAGCAGTGGAATTACTCAAATAATTTATGAAGGAGGTTTTTCAGCATCTAAATGGTATTCAGTTATAGAAAAATATAATGTAAATGTTTGGTATACAGCTCCTACTGCAATAAGAATGCTTATGAAAGCAGGAGAAGCTCCAATAAAAAAGAATGATTTATCTTCTTTAAGGTTTATTGCCAGTGTTGGGGAGCCATTAAACCCTGAAGCAGTTGTATGGGGTAATGAAAATTATGGAATGCCTATTCATGATAATTGGTGGCAAACTGAAACAGGGGCAATAATGTGCGCAAACCTTTCTTCTATGCAAATTAGACCTGGCAGTATGGGTTTGCCTATACCAGGGATTGAACTTGCCATATTAGACAAGGACTTAAAAAGACTTCCACCTAATGAACCTGGAATACTAGCCGTTAAGCCTGGATGGCCTTCACAATTTTTTGCATATTGGAAAAATGATGAAAGATATAATTCTAGATTCAAGAGAGGTTGGTATATAACAGGAGATGAAGCATTTATGGATGAAGATGGATACTTTTGGTTTCAAGGTAGATCTGACGATGTTATAAATACTGCCGGACACCTTGTGAGCCCTTTTGAAGTTGAAAGTGCATTAATTGAGCATAAAGCAGTAGCAGAAGCAGGTGTGATTGGTATACCTGACAAATTAGCTATGGAAGTCGTCAAAGCATTTGTATCTTTGAATAATGGATTCGAGTGGAGCAAAGAATTAAGGCTAGAATTAATGAAGTTCTCTAGAGGTAAGCTATCATCTGCGGTGGCTCCCAGAGATATTGATTATGTAGAAATAATGCCAAAAACAAGAAGTGGAAAAATAATGAGAAGATTGCTTAAAGCTAGGGAATTGGGTTTACCCGAAGGTGACACTTCAACTCTTGAAGATGACTAACTATATTATTTGACCATTTATTTTAATTGCTTTTCCAGCTTTTATTACTGAATTAGGATTGGTTTCTAAATTCCTAATATTTAAAGTTGGGTCACTTCGAAAGGATACTATGTCGGCAATATAATTCTTTTTTAAAGATCCTTTGTAGTTGTCGATTTTTAAAGCTTTAGCATTTAGGCTTGTTATACTTCTTATGGCCTTCCAATGATCGAATCCAAGCCATTCAACATGAGCCCAAGCGCTTGCAACACATTTATCAAAAAAAGCTTGAGACATTCCCATATCTAGGGCACCAATTATATCAACATTATCATTATCTAATTTCCTAAATATATTAATTATTTCTTCAAGAGTTGGCTCAGAGTTAATTACATTTGGATTAGGTTTTCTTTGTTTTTCTCCTTTTAATTTTGACTCATATTCTAATAAATGTTTTGAAATAGTTGAGTCAACAAATATTCCTTTATCTGATATTTTTTTAGAATAGTCTTCTTCAAATTTATATGATTTATCTAATGATTTATCAAACCATCTTCCATGAATAATATTATGCACACCTGCGTCAATACAGCTTTTTGTAGATTCATTGGAAAGTGTATGGGCACATAAATATGTGTCATTATCATTACAAAAATTTACAACTTCGTTTAAAATTTTAAATGAATATTGAGATATTCTTGGGTTAGAGCTAGGTGTAAAATAGCCCCCAGAAGCCATTATCTTTATGTGAGCAGCTCCTAATTTAAGTTGCTTTTCAATTATTGAGCATATTTCTTTAGTGTCATTTGCAATTGCGCCAAAAAACCAGCAATGTCCATTTTCTATAGTAAGTGGAGTTCCAGTAGGAAAAATTTCAGGACCATCTATTTCATCATTATCAATTAAAGATTTTAAGGGAAAAATTAATTCGTTAGGTGCCCCTAAGTCTCTTATAGTAGTAACTCCAGAATAGAGGGCAATCTTTGCATTATTTTTAGCTCTTTCCATTTTTTGCAAATCATTTTCTTCAAAATATATTTTGTATGCATCAGGTGTGGCAGAGAACTGAAAATGTGCATGACTTTCAATTAGCCCTGGCAATACAAATGAATTTCCCAAGTCAATTACTTCATATTTTTTTTCATAATCATTTGGTAATTTAGATTCAGGGATTATACTTGATATTAAGTTTCCTTCAGTTAATATGCAGTGATCAATTAACCATCCGTCTAGAGATTCGTTAGAAATATTTTTTGATTTTATAATTTTTTTCATAATCATTGTTATTTATACTTACATTGTTAAACTAATACTATAACTATTTTTTTATTAGGGGTTATTATGAGCAAAAAAATTTATTCTGATCTTGGGATTGACCCAATTATTAACGCTATTGGAAGTGTGACTTTACTTGGAGGTTCTACTCAACCTCCTGAGGTTATTGAAGC
>JAAZYI010000027.1 GCA_014239735.1 Dehalococcoidia bacterium | reverse complement strand
TTTATTAAAAAAGAATTAAATAGAATTACAAAAGCTAATGGACCAGATGCAGTTGCTGGTATTTCTTCAGCAAGATGTACTAATGAAGAAAATTATGTTTTTCAAAAAATGATTAGAGCAGCAATAGGAACTAATAATATTGATTGTTGTGCAAGAATTTGTCACTCACCTACTGCTTGGGGAATGCAACAAACATTTGGAACAGGTGCAGCTACAAATTCTACTGAAGATATTTACCATGCAGATTTATTTATGGTTATAGGAGCAAACCCAACAAATGCTCACCCTGTTACAGGAGCAAAAATCAAGCAACAAGTAATGAAAGGCAAAAAATTAATAGTATTGGATCCCATTACTACTGAGCTAGCTAAACTAGCTGATTACCATATTAAACTTAGACCAGGAACTAATGTAGCTATTTTGAATATGATGTTGCATTTTATAATGAAAGCAAATCTTTATGATAAAGACTTTGTTAGAGATAGAACTGATGGTTTTGCAAATTTCATTAAAGAAATTGAGAGACAAGACATGGATCATTTAGCAAAAGTTGCTGGTGTTGATAAACAGTTGGTTAAAGAGGCTGCAATTGCTTATGCAACAGCTAAAAATTCAATGGAATTTCATGGTCTAGGAGTTACAGAGCAAGAGCAAGGCTCTAAAACTGTAATGTTAATTGCGGATCTTGCAATGATTACAGGAAACATTGGTAGAAGAGGAGTTGGTGTTAACCCATTAAGAGGACAAAATAATGTTCAAGGAGCTGCTGATATGGGGTGTCAACCTCACCAAGGAGCTGGATACTTTGAGGTTTCAGATAAAAAAAATCAAAATTTTTATACAGAAAAATATGGAGTAGTTCATCCAACTAAGCAAGGATTGAAAATCCCAGAGATGTTTGATGGAGCAATTAATAAAGATGTTAAAGCTGTCTGGATTATTGGAGAAGATATTGTTCAAACAGACCCTAATAGTGCACATGTAGTAGATGCTATGAATTCTCTTGAGTTGTTAGTTGTACAAGAAATATTTATGAGTGAAACAGCAAAACTTGCAACCGTAGTATTGCCTGGAACAACATTCTTAGAAAAGGATGGAACTTTTACAAATACAGAAAGAAGAATTCAAAGAGTTAACAGAGCCGTACCTCCTCTACCTGGTACAAAACCAGACGGTGTTATAGTTGCTGAAATGATGCAAAAATTAGGTTTTGACCAACCAGACTATGATGCTGATCAAGTTCTAGGTGAGATAGCTGATGTAGTTCCGTTCTTTAAAGGTGTTACAAGGAAAAGATTAGGTAAAATGGGATTACAGTGGCCAGTTCAGCAAGACGGAACTGATACGCAGATTTTACATAAAGAAACATTTAAACTAGGAAAAGGTAGACTTAAAAACTTTGATTGGAAAGAATCTACAGAAATTGAGACTAATAAAAAAGAATATCCACTAATTTTAACCACAAGTAGAGTTCTTCAGCATTATAATGCGGCCACGATGACAAGACGTACAAAAAATATAAATATTGTTTCGGAAGATTTACTACTAGTTCACCCAATTGATGCTAAAAAAAGAGATTTAAACACAGGTGATATTGGTAGACTTTATTCTGGCAGAGGAGAAGTTGCTTTAAAAGTAGAAGTTACAGATAAAGTGAAAGAAGGAATAGTATTTACGACATTTCATTTTCCAGAACACATGGTTAATATGGTAACTGGTCATGGAAAAGATGAAGAAACAATGTGTGCAGAATATAAAGTTTCATCAGTAGAGGTTCAGAAAATATCTAATCAATTTAAGACTGAGGTTAAACCTAAGGAAAACCAGGCAGAAGTTAGCTAATATAAGATGACCATTGGTTGGCATTTTGATAATACTTACTCGAAACTACCCGAATCTTTTATTTCTAAAACATCGCCTATTTTAGTAAAATCTCCAGAACTAGCCATTTTGAATAATAATTTAGCCAAAGAATTAGGTTTAGATTTTTCATCAACTAGTAAAGAAAATTTATCAAAATTGTTCTCTGGAAATTTATTGCCAGAGGGCTCTAATGCTATTTCGCAAGCATATGCCGGTCATCAATTTGGACATTTTACTATGCTGGGTGATGGAAGAGCAGTTTTGATGGGAGAACATATTTCAAAAAATAATGAAAGATTTGATATTCAATTTAAAGGTTCAGGAAAAACCCCTTTTTCAAGAAATGGTGATGGAAGAGCAGCTTTAGGACCAATGTTAAGAGAATATATTATTAGTGAAGCAATGCATGCTCTAAATATTCCAACAACAAGAAGTTTAGCAGTTGTTAAAACTGGTGAGAATGTAATAAGAGAAGATGTATTACAAGGTGCTATACTTACAAGAGTTGCTAGTAGCCATATACGTGTTGGTACATTTCAATAT
>JAAZYI010000026.1 GCA_014239735.1 Dehalococcoidia bacterium | reverse complement strand
CACTGGTGATAACCCATTTAAGAAAAAAGAGGTTAGACAGGCTCTTTACCAAGCAATTGATATAGAGGCTATCAAGAAAAAAGTTATGCGAGGTTTAAGTGAACCTGCGGGAATAATTACTTTCCCAGGAGTTACAGGATACACTAAAGAACTTGATGAAAGATTACCTTATGACGTTGATGCTGCAAAACAGCTATTGGCTGACGCAGGTTATCCTGATGGTTTCGAGGTAGAACTTAGATGTCCTAATGACAGATATGTAAACGATGAAGCAATTTGTACAGCTGTTGTTGGAATGCTAGGAAAAATTGGTGTTAATGTAAGTTTATTTGCTCAAACTAAAAGTAAACACTTTAAGGAACTTAAAGATAACCAAGGCGACTTTTATATGCTAGGTTGGGGTGTTCCTACTTTAGATAGTCACTATGTATTTCATTACCTATATGAGTCTGGCGCAAGCTGGAACAAAGTTAACTTTAGCGATTCTGAAGTTGATGCTGCAATTAGAGTGATGGAAGGTGAAGTCGACCTAGATAAAAGAAATGCTGCAATAGCAAAAGCTTGGAAAATTGTAAGAGATAATATTGCTTATTTACCTTTACACCACCAAGTAATTTCATGGGCTTCAAAAAGGAATGTTGATGTTCCAATAAGACCGAATAACGAACCATTATTCCGTTATTCTACTGTAAGATAAATTAGTTTTTTACAAGCCCTTTTATCAAAAGGGCTTGTAAGTAAAATTTTCATAAATTGATTAAATATTTTTTTAAGCGTCTGATTCAATCAGCTATGGTGATGCTTGTTGTTGCCTTTGTTTCCTTTTCACTATTTAACTTTGTAGGAGATCCTATCAATAATATGGTGGGAGAAGAAACATCAGATGAAGAAAGAGCAGAAATTAGAGAAACTTTAGGACTAATGGATCCTATACATATTCAATTTTCAAGATTTGTAATTAATGCTTCAAAAGGAGAGTTTGGAATATCTTACCAATTGAGAAGACCTGTTTCAGAGTTAATTTCTGAAAGATTACCTGCAACAATTGAGCTTGTTTTAATTTCAGCCTTAATTGCTCTAGTATCTGGAACTTTATTAGGAGTTTATACAGGCATAAACCGAAAAGGTTTTTTTAGTGATGCTATATTAGCCATTTCTTTACTGGGTGTCTCACTCCCCACATTTGTAATTGGTATATTATTTATTTATCTATTTGCAGTAATTTTAGGAATATTACCTTCTTTTGGAAGAGGAGAGGTTGTAGATCTTGGTTTTTGGTCGACAGGTTTTCTAACTTTATCAGGATTAAAAGCTATAATTCTTCCCTCTGTAACTCTTAGTCTTTTTCAAATGACTTACATCATTAGACTTGTTCGAGCAGAAATGATGGAAATATTACAAACTGATTATATCAAGTTTGCAAGAGCAAGAGGTATAAGTGAAAACAGCATTCATTATAAACATGCATTAAAAAACGGTTTGATACCTGTCATCACAATTGCAGGAATAAATATTGGTACGCTAATAGCCTTTTCAATAATTACAGAAACAGTTTTTCAATGGCCTGGTATGGGGTTTTTATTTATT
>JAAZYI010000025.1 GCA_014239735.1 Dehalococcoidia bacterium | reverse complement strand
TATATGCGAACTCCCTGTAACATGGATAGATGATCCTGACACTAAAGTTGATATTATATCTACAATTATAAAAGACTTAATTGGATTAGTAAGGTTAAGATTAGAAAAAAATGGCTAAAGAATTTGATATATTACCAAAAGTACTTGTTGGGGGAACATCTGAGGCAAGCATTAAAAGAACTTCAGATATTTTAAGAAAGCAAGGTGTTAATCCTAAAATAACTGTAGAATTTATTTCTAGAGAGGAAGGAGTATTTTGCGGGATAGGAGAAGTAACACAGTTGCTTACTAGGAACCTTCCTGAAGCATTTAGAGATGATGTTTGGTCACTTAATGACGGAGATATATTCCAAAAAAATGAAGTGTTATTAAGAATAAGCTCTACTTATGCAATTATTTCTCAGTTTATTACTGCTATAAATGGCTTTATATCTTCATCTTCTGGATGGGCTACTGCTGCAAAAGAATGTGTAGATGCTGCTGATGGCATTCCTATAGTTAACTTTGGTGTATCACAGATTCACCCTAACGTTGCTGGTATTATGGATTATTCATCCATTCAGGGAGGGGCAAAAGGATGCTCTTCTTTAGCAGGAGCTGATCTTTCTGACCTTACTCCAGCAGGAAGCATGGATGAGAGTTTAGTGTTATTATCTGGTGATGTTGTAGAAGCTGCTGAGTCTTTAGTTGCTAATTTGGAATCAGAATTACCTAAAGTTGTAAGCATAGGAATAATTGGAGATGAGACTGAAGAAGCCAAAAAAATAGTTGAGAATTTTCCTTCAATAAGAGGATTAAAAATTGAAACTCCACCTGAAAGAGCGGGAAATAGATTTGTTATAAAGGAGGTTAGAGAGCGATTAGATCAGCTAGGTTTTGCGAATACTCAACTTTCAGTATCAGGAGATTTTAATCCTAAATCAATATCACAAATAATAGATTTAGAAAAAGAATGGCAGGTTGAAATTTCTAAGATTTCTATTACAGAAATGGGTGATAGTCAAATGTCGCCGAATTTAAATCGCAGGATTGTTCAAGTTATTGGAATAGACAGATATATTGCATGTCATGAGCCAATCAATATATCTCCTCATATAAAAGTTATTGATGGTAATCCTGTTGCAAAAAGAGGACAAGTTCCTGGACTAATTTCGTCGCAAAGACTATTAAAAGTCGAATTCGAATAATTTTTTTATAGTAATTCTTGTTCTTGATGAAATTAACTTAATTGGCCCAGGCAAATCAAGACTAAAATTGTTGTTATCAGAATTTAATTTTTCAATAATATAGTCTAAGTGTTTATTTTCCATAAAAGTACTAGGTGATAATTTTTCAGAGTTAATTTTTAGTATAAGTTTTTTATCAAATTCTGGCAGATGATTAAAAATTATCCTTGAAAATGAAATTTCATTTTCTTTATAATTTGGTTCTAATTTTTCGAATTCATAAGAAATCCTTATCTTTTCTTTGTTATTTATTTGGCCAATAATTTTTGTAATCCTGTTTATTGACTCTAGAAAATTTGGATTTATTTTTTCAAATTCTGGGATTATATTATTCCTTATCCTATTTCTAGAGTAAGCATTTGAATTATTAGTATGATCATAATTAGGCAAGATATTATTTTTATAGCAGAATTTTAGAAGTATATGTTTTGGAATCTGAATTAATGGCCTATAAATTTTTAATCCATTTAATTCTATAAATTCACTTATTCCTTCCATGCCTTGCAATCCAGAACCTCTAGTAATTTTCATGAGAAAGGTTTCTATGTGGTCATTTAAATGATGAGCAGTAAAAACTCCATATGAATTAGTATCATGTGTTATTTTTAGAAATTCTTCATATCTAGACTCTCTAAAATAGTTTTCAATATTTGATGACTTTCCTTTTTCTTTTAAATAAGGCCTGCTGATTATTGTTAATGGAACATTAATCTTTCTGCAAAGATTTTTTATTAATTTTTCATCATTATCTGATTTTTCTTTTCTTAATTTATGATTTACATGTACTGCATGTATATCAAGATTACTTTTTTTTGAAATTGATTCTAATATTAATAGCAATGCAGTTGAATCAGCTCCTCCTGATACCGCCACTAACATTTTTTTGTTTGTAACTTTTAAGTTATCTAATTTTTGTTCGATGAAATCAATTATATTTGATTCATTTAGAAGATTATCTTGCATTATAATTTAATTTTCTGGTCTTCTTCTAACTCTAACCTTTGAAATTCTAGAACCCTGTTTTTCTGAAACAGTTATTCTTAAATTACCATAACTTGTTTTGTCACCAATTTCTGGTATTTTTTGGTAGTTTTCAATGACAAATCCAGCTATAGTCTCATAATCACCTTCAGGGATATTTAGGGATAGTTGATCGTTGGCTTCATCAATAGTCATGGCGCCATCTATTTCGTATGTGTTAGCCCCTAATGATATAAATTTTTCCTTTGGTCTTATTCCTTCTTCGCCAGTTGATCCAACAATTTGTTCTATCAAAGTCGTTAAAGTTATTAATCCAGAGATCCCTCCGAATTCATCAACAATTAGACTTATTTTGTTTCCAGTCCTTCTCATTAATGTGAATAGATCATCTAGCCTCTTAGATTCTGGCACAAATAGTGGGGCCCTCATTATGGAATTAACTATCTCTTTTTCATTTATTTTGCCTGATGCTAAAGATGTCATTACATCTTTAGTAGATAATATTCCAACTACATCATCATAATCATCATCATATATTGGAAATCTTGAATGAGGATGATATTTGTATTTCTCAAGAAAATCCTTTAATGATGTCTCGTAATGTATCCATTGAATATCATTTCTTGGAGTCATGATTTCTTTTGCTTCAGTTTCCCCAAACCTGAAAACATTTTCAAGCATTTCTCCTTGATCTATTTTTACTGTCCCTTCTTCCTCTCCTACATCTATTAACATCCTAAGTTCTCCTGAGGTCACTAATGGAATAGAATCATTCTCTTTAGATTTGAAAAGTCTATTTAATGATTTAGGTATTAATGCAAATATGAATACCAGAGGGCGTGTAACATTCATTAAAAAGTTAACAATATCAGATGTTAATAAGGCCCATTTTTCTGGTTTAATTGTAGATAAAGCTTTTGGTGTTAATTCTCCAATAACTACAATCAGAATAGTTGTGGCAATTGATGCAATAACTACCGCGATAACTGAATTTTCCCCTATTAAGTTAATTGTAAGGCTGGTGCCTACAGTAGCTACAGTAATATTTAAAAGATTTCCAATAAATAGGATTGTCGCAAAGAAATCTTCAAAATTTTCTTGTATCTTTAATATAACTTTTGCTCTTCTGCTTCCTTCTTGAGATAAATGCTTTATTCTGATTTTATTTACAGAAATAATGCTTGCTTCTGACGCACTAATTAGTGCGCTTAGTAGCAATAAGATTAAAATTATTATTATCGAGTTATACAAATTAATATTTTAGATTAGAGGTGATTGTATGACGAAGATCAATTAAAGTAAATCAATTTTCGACAATAGAATTTCTAATTTTTTCATCAATTTCGTCAGTCAGCATTTCTTCTTCTTTTAAGAATTTACGAGTGCTTTCTCTGCCTTGTCCAAGCCTTTTATCTCCGTATGAAAAGAATGACCCACTTTTAGTTATTATCTCTTGCTCGACACCTAAATCAATTATTGAGCTTTCTCTGCTTATTCCTTCAGAAAATATAATGTCAATTTCTGCTTTTTTGAAAGGAGGTGCCATTTTATTTTTTACAATCCTTGCGCGTACTTTGTTTCCAACTATATCAGTACCATTTTTTATAGGCTCTATTCTTCTTAGGTCTATTCTTACTGAGCTATAAAATTTTAAGGCCCTTCCTCCTGGCGTTACTTCAGGATTTCCAAATACCACCCCTACTTTTTCCCTTAATTGGTTAATAAAAATTGCAGTACTATTGGTTTTTCTTATTGTTCCTGTTAGTTTTCTTAGTGCTTGAGACATTAATCTTGCCTGTAAACCTATTTGCAATTCTCCCATTTGACCTTCTATTTCAGCTGTTGGAACTAATGCAGCTACACTATCTATAATAACTAAGTCTACATCTCCACTCTTAACAAGATATTCGGTTATTTCTAGTGCTTGTTCTGCTGAATCTGGTTGTGATACTAACAATTTATCTAAATCTATACCTATTTTTTGGGAATATGATGGATCTAGTGCATGCTCCACATCTATATATGCAGCAGTTCCGCCTAGTTTTTGAGATTGAGCGACCACCGATAAAGCTAGAGTTGTTTTACCTGCTGATTCAGCTCCAAATACTTCAATTATCCTTCCTCTAGGTATTCCGCCTATTCCTAGCGCAAGGTCTAGAACTACTGATCCGGTAGGTATCACGCCTTCTTCATGGCTTGAATTTGAATCATTCATTAACATTACTGACCCTTTACCAAATGTTTTTTCGAGGCCAGCTAGAGTTTCTTCTATTGATGATTTTGTATTTTTAATTTCTTTTTTAACCATTTACATTCCTATTAAAAAATTAGATTACTATATATATTAAGTTTTTTTTATTCCCTGATGACGCTAATTTAATAAAGGCCTTGATCCTAAAGTTATAATTATATCTAAGTTTTCATTACCCCTAATGACAGTCAATTTAATTTCTTCTTTTGGCTGCGTATTCTCAGTCATAAAATTTACTAATTCACTAAAAGAATTAACTTTAGAATTACTTAATTTATTTGAGATATTTATAATTATATCTCCCTCTGTTAATCCTGAATCTCCTGATGGGCCACCTTCATCTACAAAGGTTACCAATATGCCTTGTATTTTGTACGTAATATTTAATTCTTTTTTTAATTCCAAACTTAAACCATTTCCAGATATCCCTAAATAAGAATGTTCATAATATTTTTTTGAGATCAATGAAGGGATTACCTTTTTGGTAGTATTTATGGGTATTGCAAACCCGATTCCTGAACTGCTGCCGCTTTTGCTAACTATTTGTGCATTTACTCCTATAACTTCACCATTTTCATTAAATAGAGGCCCTCCTGAGTTTCCTGGATTTATAGATGCATCATGCTGAATGACTGAGCCTATTTGGAAGTTAGTTTCTAAGTCAGATCTTGCCCTTCCTATTGCACTAATTATTCCTTTAGTAAGTGTAAAATTTTCGCCATACGGGTTTCCTATAGCTAGAGCAGTTTGTCCAACTTTTATAATTGAACTGTCCCCAATTCTTAAAGGGTTAATTTCATAATTTTCTGGATAATCAATTTCTAAAACAGCTAAATCAGAATAGATATCATGAGCAATTAATTTTGCTTCCATTTCCCATCCATCTGAAAAACTAACTATGATATCTCCCATCATATTTCCAGATCCTCTAACAACATGAGAATTTGTAACAACTCTTCCTTCGTTGTCCCAAACAAATCCTGATCCGCTGCTCGGGCCCATAGTAGTATTTGCTCTTATAGCTACTACTCCTGAGACTTCATTTTTATAAAAATCCGTTAATAAATAATCCTTGGATGCAGCACTTTGGTCTACATTAATTATATTAGGATTGTTTATTGCTTCATTATTATTATTTGAACAAGATACAATTAGAATCAATATTATTATATTAATAATTATTTTCTTCATTTTTTATCTACTTTTTTGAATACCGGAATAGGTTTCATTTTATGTATATTAGTTTTTCTTATTTCTTGATATTTCTTGATATTTTTACTTTTTGGATTCCCCATTGCTTCTTCAAGTTCTTCATAGGTAAGTCCTTTTAATTGATCATAATCTGTTCTTCCATCTTCCCATAGCCCATCTGTAGGAGGAGCATCAATAATTTCTTGCAAGATGCCTAGTTCTTTTCCTATTCTCCACACCTCGGTTTTCATTAGATCTGCTATAGGAGATATATCTACCCCACCATCTCCATATTTAGTAAAAAAGCCAACACCAAAATCTTCTACTTTATTTCCTGTTCCAACTACTAATCCAGATTTGGATCCAGATATTTGATGCAGAGCCATCATTCTTAGCCTAGATTTAGAGTTAGCAAATGAACGTTCAGAATCAAATTCTTTAGTCATTAGATTATTAAATTTTTCATATACTCCACTTAGGTCAATTGTTTTGTGCACCACATTTGAAAATTTATTTATTAGCCAATTCCCATGAGCTAGACTCAAATCATGTTGTGATGAAATTTGATTAATTGGCATTGATGCTACATAAACTTTCATTCCAGTTTTAGCACAGAGAGTGCTTACAACCGAACTATCTATGCCTCCTGATATTCCTACTATAAGAGTGTCTCTATTATTATCAATTGCGTATTGTTTTATCCAATTAATGATTTCAGTAATATTCATCTAATTAAACTTGAGAAGCTCTTGAAAAACCTCTCACCTTTGGAAGTTTTGTTGATCCCATAAGAGATTGATCAATATTTCTAGCACACTCTCTTCCGCTAGCAATTGCTCTAACAACAAGGGATTGCCCATGATTCATATCTCCGCAAGCAAAATATTTATTTTTTGAAGACATCATATTTTGATCAGTCTTAACATTTCCTCTATCATCAAGATCCAATTTTAAAGATTGAATTAGACCCTTTTTTTGAGGGTGCAAGAAACCCATAGCCAATAAAACTAAATCAGCTTTAATTTCAAATCCACTATTAGGAACCTCCTCTGATTTTGTTTTTCCATCAGTGCCCTTAATAAACTCGATCTTTACAGCGTGAAGAGTCGTAACCTTACCATTTTCTCCAGATAATTTTTTAGTCATTACTGAATAGTCTCTTTCACCTCCCTCTTCGTGAGCAGAAGAAGTTCTCATAATCAAAGGCCATTCAGGCCATGGATTGTAAATTGACCTCTCATTAGGAGGGGCGCTCATAAGTTCAAGTTGTGTAACTGAGCTTGCTCCTTGTCTGTGGGAAGTTCCTAAGCAATCTGCTCCTGTATCTCCTCCACCAAGAATCACAACATGCTTATCTTGAGCATGTATTATATCTTCCTCATCTATTCCTTCATGATAATTATTTTGTTGAGTCAAATATTCCATGGCAAAATATATGCCTTCTAAATCTCTGCCTTCAACTTCTAAATCTCGAGGAATTGTTGATCCTCCTGCTAGGCAAATTGCATCGAAATTATTGTCTAGCTTATCTGTAGAATAATTTTCTCCTACATTTACATTAGTTTTAAAATCTATTCCCTCTTTTTCCATTAAATCTATTCTTCTCTTTACAACCCATTTCTCCAATTTGAATTCAGGGATTCCTAACGAAAGTAAGCCTCCTATAACATTATCTCTTTCAAAAACAGTTACTTTGTGGCCTGCCCTATTTAATTGTTGTGCAGCAGCTAAACCTGCAGGTCCGGATCCAATTACAGCAACCTTTTTATTTGTTCTAGTTTCTGGAGGACTAGGCTTTATCCAACCTTCCTCAAAAGCTCTTTCAACTATAGTTTTTTCAACGAATTCAATTGCTACAGGATCTGAATTTATATTTAATGTGCATGAAGCTTCACATGGCGCTGGGCAAATTCTTCCCGTAAATTCAGGAAAATTATTAGTTGCATGTAATTGTGATATAGCCTTTTTCCAGTCTCCTTTTGATACCAGATCATTCCAGTCAGGAATCAGATTACCTAGAGGACAGCCATCATTACAGAAAGGCACTCCGCAATCCATACATCTAGAAGCCTGCTGACCTGCTTCTTTTTCAGTCCATGGAAAGTAAATCTCTTTCCAGTCTTTCACTCTCTTTTCGACTTCTCTTCTTTTAAAGTTCTGTCTTTCAAATTCTTTAAATCCTGTAATTTTTCCCATATTAATTTATAAACACTTCATGGTTTCTATTTAATTTAATTAAAGCTTTTTCATAGTCTCTTGGGGTAATTTTTTTAAATTTTGAAATATGATTACCCCAGTCAGACAACATTTTTTTTGCTAAAGAGCTATTGGTTTCTTCTAAATGTTTTTTGACTATTTTTATCAATATTTTATCATCTTCTGATCCTACTGATATTTGCTTTGAGTCACATAATTCTGAATTAAATTTGCCACTAAATTTATTATTTTCGTCAAATACATAAGCTATTCCACCGCTCATCCCAGCTCCAAAATTTCTTCCTGTTTCACCAAGTATTACTGCTGTTCCGCCTGTCATATATTCGCAACCATGATCGCCTATTCCTTCAACCACTGCCAATGCAGAACTATTTCTAACACAAAACCTCTCACCCGCCATTCCTCTTATATATGCCTGCCCTCCTGTGGCACCATATAAAGCTACATTACCTATTATAATATTTTTTTCAGCTTTAAAAGTTGAATTCTTATTAGGCAATACAGTTAATTTTCCTCCTGATAAGCCTTTCCCAAAATAGTCATTAGCATCACCTTCTAAAGTAAAATTAAGACCTTTGCAGGCAAAAGCTCCAAAACTTTGACCAGCACTACCTGAAAAATTCACATTGATTGTGTTTTCAGGCAACCCTTTCTCTCCATAAGCTTTTGTTATTTCTGAACTTAAAATAGACCCAACTGTTCTATTGTAGTTGTTAATTTTTTCATTAATAAATATTTTCTTCTTGTCTTTAATCGCATCTTCTATTTTATTTAATATTTTAAAATCTAAAGCCTTATCAAGCTTATGATCTTGTTCCTGGGAAGCAAAAGAATTATCACCATCTATTACTGCTGGTTTTGTTAATAATACATCTAAATCTATTTGTGCATCAGGCATTTTATTAGCTCTCTCAGAACCTTTTAATTTATCAGTTCTCCCAACCATTTCTTCTACTGTCCTAAAGCCAAGCATTGCCATGTATTTTCTTAATGACTCAGCAAGAAACATAAAATAATTTATTACTGCCTCAGGGGTGCCTCTAAATAATTTTGTTAATTCGGGATCTTGAGTTGCAACTCCTACAGAACATGTATTTAGATGGCATTTTCTGAGCATAATACAACCCATAACAATTAATCCGGCTGTTGCTATTCCCCATTCTTCAGCTCCTAATAAAGTAGCTATAGCAACATCTCTTCCAGTTTTCATTTGTCCGTCAGTTTGGACAACTATTCTTCCCCTTAGTCCGTTTGATACGAGCACCTGATTTGTTTCAGCTAATCCTAATTCCCAAGGTAATCCGGCATGTCTAATTGAGCCTAGAGGAGCTGCTCCTGTTCCACCACTCATTCCTGAAATTAGCACAACATCCCCTTTTGCTTTTGCTACACCTGCAGCAATAATTCCTACTCCTGCCTCAGAAACTAATTTGACATGTATTCTTGCATGCCTATTTATATTTTTTAAGTCATGTATTAGTTGTGCTAAATCTTCAATCGAGTAAATATCGTGATGCGGAGGAGGAGATATTAATTCAACCCCAGGAGTTGTTTTTCTAATAGATCCAATATATTCAGAAATTTTACTTCCAGGTATTTGCCCGCCTTCTCCAGGCTTAGCACCTTGAGCCATTTTTATTTGTAAGTCTGTAGAATTAACAAGATAATTGGCGGTCACTCCAAACCTTCCAGATGCCACCTGTTTTGTCCTGCTATTTTTTTCTGAATTAAATCTTTCTGAATCTTCTCCACCTTCCCCAGTGTTGCTTCTTGCTCCAATTCTATTCATGGCTACTGCAAGAGTTTCGTGAGCCTCTTTACTTATAGACCCTAAAGATATAGCACCTGTTGCAAACCTTTTCACAATGCTCAAAGCGGACTCTACCTCTTTTATATGGATTGAGTCTTTTTTTAAATAATTAAAATCCAATAATCCTCTTAAAGTGAAAGCTTCCTCTGATTCATCGTTCGCAACCTTTTCGAATTCATTGAATTTTTCACCATCATTTGATGTTGCAGCATGTTGCAATAAAGATATAGTAGTTGGATTCCACATGTGAGATTCTCCCGTACCTCTCCACAAGTACAAACCACCAAGATCAAGCTCCAATTCTTCAGGGATTTTTGATTCTTTGAATGCCTCTATATAATTTTGAATCATGTCTTTTTTTATTCTTTTCTCGTCTACCCCGCCAATTTTATTGGGAGTCCAAGTAAAATAATCTTCAACGAATTTTTTGGACAATCCAAGAGACTCGAAGATTTGAGCGCCTTGGTATCCCTGCAGGGTAGATATTCCCATCTTAGACATAACTTTTAGAAGTCCATATTCAGATGATTTAATATATTTATTAACTGACTCCATGTCATTAATGGGGTTATTTAAGACCGTTTCTATTGCTAGATAAGGATTTACAGCTGATGCTCCATAGCCGAATAATGCAGAGAAATGATGAACTTCACGTGGTTCACCTGATTCTACGATTAAATCAGTTGAAGATCTTAATCCATCTCTTATTAAATAATGATGAACTGATGATAACGCCAATAAGCTTGGAATCGGAATATAGCCTTTTCTAAGCCCTCTATCGGATAGTATTAAAATATTGTATCCGCTTTTTATTGCTTCTTTGCATTCAATTCTCAGGTCTTTAATAGATTTTGTTAAGTCAAAATCATTCTTTTCGCCTAGCTTTATCAAAGTAGATATTGTTTTAATCTTAATTTTTTTGTGATTTATCTTTTTTATAGCTGCCATTTTTTCATTACTTAGAAGAGGGTTATCTATGAATAAAATAGAGCTTTGCTTTTCTGATTCTTCTAATAAATTGAATCTTTTTCCAGCAGGGACTGAGATTTGAGTCACAAGTTTTTCTCTAATAGCATCTAGTGGAGGATTGGAAACTTGAGCAAACATTTGTTTAAAATATGAAAATATATTTTGAGGTCTTTTTGAAAGAATTGATATTGGAGTATCACTACCCATTGAACCTACTGGGTCTTTAGCAGATTTTGTCATTGGATCTATTAATATATTTAGATCTTCTTGGCTGTATCCAAATACTTGTTGATATTTGATTATAGGCATATCAAGTTTTTCAGGCTCTTGATCTGACAAATTTTTAGTATCTAAGCTATTATTTTTAATCCATTTTGAGTATGGATTTGAGTTTGACAGAGAATTTTTAATTTCTTGATCCTCAATTATTCTGCCTTGTTCAAAATCAATTAAGAACATTCTTCCAGGTCTTAATCTTTCTCTACATTCAATTTCACTTTCATCAATATGAATCAGCCCTGTTTCGGAGCCCATTATCAATGTTCCGTCTTTAGTAACGGTATATCTAAAAGGTCTTAAGCCATTCCTATCAAGCACTGCGCCTACTTTTTTCCCGTCAGTACAAACTACTAAGGCAGGGCCATCCCAAGGTTCCATTAGTATGCTATGAAATTTATAAAAATCTTTAAGCTCCTTAGCCATTGATTCATGACCATCCCAAGATTCTGGAATCATCATTGCCATGGCATGCTCTAAGTCTCTTCCACCTAAAGTTAATAGTTCTAAGGCATTATCAAATGATGCAGTATCGCTATCGCTTGGCTTGCAAATAGGAAACAAGTCACTAGCGTTGTCTCCAAATAATTTACTTGATATCAAAGGCTGCCTAGCTGTCATCCAATTTCTATTCCCTTTTACAGTATTAATTTCACCATTATGAGCTACAAATCTATAAGGATGCGCTAATTTCCAGTCTCCTAAAGTATTAGTGCTAAATCGTGAATGGACTAACCCAAAACTACTCACTACTTTTTCATTTTGAAGATCTAAATAAAATTCTGGAACTTGCTCAGATGTTAATAATCCTTTATAGATAATTTTATGAGCAGAAAGGCTACAGGCATAAATCTTTTCAATTTCATCATTTTCAAATTTCTCATTAACTATAGATTCAAATTTCTTTCTAATAATGAATAGTTTTTGCTCAAAATTATCTATATCTTTGTTCTCTTCATCGCCTATAAAAACTTGAATAATATTTGGCATTACTTCTTTTGAAAGTTTTCCTATTTTTTTTGAATCTACAGGCACATCTCTCCAACCAATAACTTTTAGATTTTGATCTAATGAGCATTCTTGAATAATTTTTTTGATGGTTTCTGTTGATTTTTTACTACTTCCTGCAAAAATAATTCCAGTTCCATATTTATCTTTTTCAATGGAGAATCCGAGATTAGACGCCTCTTCAGAAAGAAATTCATGAGGAATTTGTATTAATATTCCTGCTCCGTCTCCAGTATCAGGGTCTGCTCCAGATGCACCTCTGTGCTCAAGGTTACGTAGTGCCGTCAAACTTTTTTTTATTATTTCATGGCTTTTTATGCCTTGTATATTCGCTACTAGACCCACTCCGCATGCATCACGCTCAAAGCTAGGGTCATAAGAACCTGCATTTTCTAACAATTCAAAATTTTCTTTTATCTTTTTACTATTCATATTTTCACAATTAATAATTAAAAAAATTTATATGAGCCGACAAATTATACTATGAATATCTATATAAACCTATAAATTTAACCAGTTTTTTAATTCAAATTCTGATACTGTTTTTAGATATTCTGACCATTCTCTTTTTTTACCTTTCAAAAATATTGAATGAGCTTCTTCGCCTAAAGCATCTTTAAGAAGTGAGCTTTCTTCAGCATTTTTAATAGAAGTACCTAGGTCTTGAGCTAATTTTTTTTCATCTTCAAGTTGAACTAATCCTTCTTGGGATAGACTTGAAAAGGATTCTTCCATTGGAGGCTCAAGTTTATAATTGTTTTGCATTCCCTTTAGTCCTGCTGTAATTATTGCAGCGAAACTTAAATATGGATTGCACCCTGGATCAGGCAACCTAAACTCAATTCTAGAAGAGATATTACTTCCCTTTCTTATTTCAGGTATTGTAATTAAATTCCCGTAATCAGGATTTTTTGACCAACAACGATAAGATGGAGCCTCATTTAGCGCTGATATTCTTTTATAAGAATTTACCCATTGATTTGTTGTTAGCATAAATTCATTGACATGTTTTAATAGCCCAGCAGTAAATCCTTCGCCTTGTTTTGACACTCCTGATTTCGTTTTCTTTTCATGAGCAAATAAGTTTTTTTCGCCTTCAAATAATGATATGTGTAAATGCATCCCATTGCCCTCATGCTCTTGGAAAGGCTTAGGCATAAAAGTGGCGAATACATTTTCGTTCATTGCAATTTCTTTAACTACCAATTTGAAAGTTTGTATATTGTCTGCCATAGTTAGTGAATCGTTGTATCTTAAGCTAATTTCTTGCTGGCCAGGAGATACTTCATGATGAAATTTTTGAATTGGTATACCTATTTTTTCAAGACCTAGCACTGTCTTTCTTCTTAAGTCCGATCCTAAATCACTGTGAGTGCCAATTTGATCAAAATACCCTTTTTCATCTATAGGCTTCATACTTTTTGAATCTTCAAGATAAAAATATTCTATTTCAGGAGCCACATAGAAATTCAGTCCTTTCTCTTTGAGTTCATTTAACTTTTTTTTCAGAATGAATCTGCTATCTAAGCTAGATGGAGTTCCGTCTTTATTGATAATTTCACAGGTTATTTTTGCTACTGCATTTTCTTCAGGTCTCCACGGAAGAATTTCAAAGGTTGTAGGGTCTGGCATAGCTATCATTTCGCTCTCTTGAAATCTCTCTGAACCAAATATTGAGGCTCCATCAAAACTAGCCCCTTCGTGAAGAACTTTTTCAAGTTCATCAATTGTTATGCCAAATCCTTTTACAGTTCCAAAAATATCAGTAAACCAAAGCCGAATAAATTTAACATTATTCTCAGTAGCTTTAGTTAAGACATAACTTATTTGATTTTCTCTATCTTCTTTAGTCATTTTGCAAATTATATATTCTTTGTAGAGTCGACTTTAAATCTATAGCCAACATTCCAAACTGTTTCAATAAAATTATACCTAATATCGTTTATTTTGCTTCTTAATCTTCTTATATGAACATCAACTGTCCTTGTTCCTCCATAATAGTCATACTCCCAAACACTATGAAGAAGAGACTCTCTTGAAAATACTCTCCCTGGTTTAGCAGCTAAATATTTCAGTAGTTCATATTCCTTGAAAGTTAAATCGATTTTTATACCTTCTAGAGTTACTTCGTAACTTTCTTGATTTATAATCAAAGGGCCTATTTTAATGAGCCCCTTATTTTCTTTGCTTGACTTACCTATAGCATTAATTAATCTTAAGAATATTTCATTCACATCATGTGGAGGTAAGCAAAAATCAAAAGAAGGTCTAGAGAAATTTGTAATTAACAGATCCATGTCTTTCAAAGGCATCAATGCAATTACATTTATTTCTAATTCCTCCGCTTTTTTTACATTTTCTTTAAAAAGGTCAAGATTAAGATCTTCGCCAGATATAATTATTAATTGTTCATTATCTTTAGCTCCCTCTGAATCCAACTCTTCAAAATCATTTCCTGCATTAAGAATAAAACCAGATGATTTAAGCTTTAAAGACAACTCTTCCTCTTTAGGTTTGCTTAAACCGAGTGCATTTACTATTTTTTTTTCTTCCGCCATTTTTATTATTTAATTCTTATGGTTTTCAACAATTGAGATGCTATATAATTTAACATAAATGTTTTTACTGCAGTTGAATAATTTTAAATTCTTAATTTTCTCGTCAATAAAATCAAAAAAAAAACATAAAAAAGTCGTTGACGATAATTCCATTCAAATATATACTCGCTCATTGCGGTTGAATTTTAGTTTGAAATTTTTCTGAATTTTAGACCTAATGCATAGTACAAACGAAAAAACATAAAATGCCTACAATAAATCAATTAGTAAGAAAGTCAAGAAGGACTCCTTCAAGGAAGTCTAATACACCTGCGCTAGGATTCAACTATAATTCTTTAGAAAACAGACTTAATGCCAAGACTAATAGTCCACAAAAAAGAGGAGTTTGTCTTCAAGTTAGGACAGTTACCCCCAAAAAGCCAAATTCTGCTTTAAGAAAAGTAGCAAGAGTTAGGTTAACTAATGGAATGGAGGTCACTGCATATATTCCTGGAGAAGGACATAACCTTCAGGAGCACTCAGTCGTTCTTCTAAGAGGAGGAAGAGTCCCAGACCTTCCTGGAGTTAGATATCATATTGTCAGGGGATCTTTAGATACCGAAGGTGTTCAAAATAGATCTCAGGGTCGAAGTAAGTACGGAACCGCCAAACCTTCTGGCAAATAAAAATGAAAGGTGCGCTAAGATAAAATGTCCAGAAGAAGAAGAGCAGTAAAAAGAATAGTCGCACCTGATCCTAAATTTAATAGTACTGATTTAGTAAGATTTACCAATAAGTTAATGGAAGGTGGCAATAAATCAGTTGTCCAAAAGATTATTTATGATGTTCTAGATGAACTAGAGAAAAAAACAAAAAAGCCAGGCAAGGAAGTTTTTGATCAAGCTATCAAGAATGCAATGCCAACAGTTGAAGTTAAGGCTAGAAGAGTAGGGGGAGCAACTTATCAAGTCCCTGTAGAAGTCAAGCCAGCAAGAAGATTATCTTTAGCTATAAGGTGGCTGGTTGATGCTGCAAGATCTAGATCTGGGATGTCCATTTCAAGAAAATTATTCCAAGAACTACTTGATGCTTCAAATGGAGAAGGAACTGCAGTAAAGAAGAAGGAAGATACTCATAGAATGGCAGAAGCAAATAGAGCTTTCGCTCATTATAGGTGGTAAGTATGTCAAATCAGCAAAAACTAAGAAATATCGGATTTATTGCTCATATAGATGCAGGCAAAACTACTGTAACTGAAAGAGTGCTTTTTTTCACTGGAGCCACTTATAAAATTGGATCGATCGATGATGGAACTGCAGTTATGGATTTTATGGAGCTCGAAAAAGAGAGAGGCATAACTATTGGTTCTGCTGCTACGAATGCTTCTTGGAAAGACTATGATGTAAATATTATTGACACCCCCGGTCACGTCGATTTTACCGCTGAAGTAGAAAGAAGTTTAAGGGTTTTAGATGGTGCAGTGGTAGTGTTTGAATCTGTATCTGGTGTCCAGCCTCAATCTGAAACAGTTTGGAGACAAGCAGACAAGCATAAGGTTCCTAGAATGTGTTTTATTAATAAAATGGACAGACTTGGAGCTGATTTTGATTTTGCTGTAGGGACTATAGAAGATAAATTAAATGCAAATCCTGTTCCAATGCAAATTCCAATTGGTGCTGAGGCAGAATATAGAGGCTTGATTGATTTAGTAGAAATGAGAGCTCATGTTTATGACGAAGGAAATAATCCTACTGAACCAAAAGAAGTAGAGATACCTGAGGAGATGCTTTCTAAAGCAAAAGATGCTAGATCTAAAATGGTTGAGAAGATAGCAGAAACCGATGATGAACTTATGGAGAAGTTTTTAGAAGATCAAGAAATAAACATTGATGAGTTAAAAGCAGCAGCTAGAAGAGCTACACTAGAGTTAAAGATTTTTCCTGTTTTTTGTGGCTCAGCTCTAAAACACAAAGGAGTACATCATTTGCTGGATGCAATATGTGATTATTTACCTTCTCCAGACGACCTTCCTGCTGTCAAAGGTACAGATGTATCAGGCGAAGAAACTCTGCAACGCGAATTAAATGATTCAGAACCATTTAGTGGACTGGTATTCAAAGTTGTTGCTGATGAACACGTAGGAAGATTATGTTATATGAGGATCTATTCAGGAAAAGTTTCAGCTGGAGATAAAGTTTTCAATACAACAATTAATAAACAACAAAGAATTGGAAGATTGCTTAAGATGCACGCAGAGGAAAGAGAAGAAATAGAAGTAGCTAAGGCAGGGGATATTGTGGCTGTGGTGGGATTAAAAGAAATTTCTACCGCACACACATTAAGTGATGTGAGTGAAAGAATTCTCCTAGAAAGCATGACTTTCCCTGATCCAGTTTTATCAGTAGCTATTGAAGCAAAGAGTAAAGCTGATCAAGACAAAATGGATATTGCTGTTACTAAACTAGTTGATGAAGATCCAACTTTAAAATTTACTACTGACCAAGAGAGTGGACAAATGGTTTTAGCTGGAATGGGAGAACTTCACCTTGATGTTATCGTTGAAAGAATAAAGAGAGAGTTTAAAGTTGAAGCAAACGTGGGAGCTCCAAAAGTTGCATACAGGGAAACCGTTAGAAAAACCGCCGCCGCTCAAGGGAAATTTATCAGGCAATCGGGTGGCAGAGGTCAATTTGGTGATGTTACTTTAAGGATTGAGCCTCTTGAAGCTGGAAGCGGTCTTGTATTTGAATCGGAAATTACTGGAGCAACACTTCCTACTGAATATTTTAAACCTGTAGAACAAGGTTTTAAGGAAGCTGCTCAATCAGGAGTTGTTGCAGGTCACCCAGTTGTAGATATTAAGGCAGTATTGATTGATGGCTCTCATCATGAAGTTGACTCTTCTGAAGTAGCATTTAAAATTGCGGCTTCTATGGCATTTAAAGATGCTTGCCAAAAAGCAAGCCCGTTTATATTAGAACCCGTTATGTTAATGGAAGTTGTAACCCCTGAAGAATTTCTTGGTGATGTTTTAGGTGATTTGCAAAGTAGAAGAGCGCAAGTTCAATCAATGGATGCTCAGACAGGCTTACAAATAATAAAAACATTTGTTCCATTAGCTGAGACTTTCCAGTATGCTACTATTTTGCGTTCAAATACAACTGGTCGAGCAAGTTTTTCACAAGAATTAGATCATTATGCGCCTGCGCCAATGATAAAGAGAGAAGTATAATGCCGAATCAAGCCATTAGAATCACATTAAAAGCATATGATCATAGAGTTTTGGACTTATCGGCTCAGCAAATATTAGAAGCTGCTGAAAGAACTGGTGCTGCCGTTGCTGGACCTATACCTATGCCAACAAGCATAAGAAGATTTTGTGTGCTTAGGTCACCTCATGTTAATAAAAAATCCAGAGAACACTTTGAATTACGCATTCATAAGAGAATTATAGATATTCTTGATCCTGGAGCTAAAACTATTGATTCTTTAACGACACTAAACGTTCCTGCTGGAGTGGATATTAGGATGGTATTGGACTAGAAATGATTCACGGATTAATTGGTAAAAAAATAAAAATGACAACAACTTTTGATTCAGATAATGGTGCTGCAATTCCAGTGACTGTAATTAAAGCTGGTCCTTGTAAAGTAATTCAAGTAAAGACTGTCAGCAAAGATGGTTATGAATCTGCTCAAATTGGATTTGAGGAAACAAAAAGATTGAATAAGCCTTTGACTGGTCACCAAAAGAGAAGTGAATCTAATTTTAAATATCTTAAAGAAGTTGCTGTTGATGATATTGACTCTATAGAGGTTGGTCAGTCATTAGACTGCGGAATTTTTGAAGTAGGAGATCAAGTATCTGTGACAGGCATCTCAAAAGGTAAGGGGTTTGCAGGGACAGTGAAAAGGCATAATTTTGCTGGAGGTCCTAAAACTCATGGTCAGTCAGATCGTCATCGTGCTCCCGGCTCAATAGGAGCAGGAAGTTCCCCTGGCAGGGTATGGAAAGGCACGAAGATGTCAGGTCATATGGGGTCAGAAAGAGTCACTCAAAAAGGCCTTAGGATAGTAAGAGTTGATGTTAAAGAAAATATTTTAGAGATTAAAGGATCAATTCCAGGATCCGTTTCTACTACTCTAATGATAGAGAAGGAATAACAGATGAAAGTTGATGTAAAAAATATTAAAGGTGAAGTTATTGATAACTTCACAGCATCTGATTTTATATGGAAACAACCAATGAACGAAATATTAGTTCATCAAGTTGTAGTTGCGCAATTAAGTAATAAGAGACAAGGTACTAGTAACACCCTAAGAAGAAGAGATGCAACTTATTCTACAGCTAAATTAAGATCTCAAAAAGGAGCTGGTAGAGCTAGAGTTGGAAGTAGATCATCTCATGTATTAGGAAATAGTGTAGCTCATGGTCCTCACCCGAGAAGTTATAATCAAAAAATACAAAAGAAGGTTAGAAAAGCTTCCCTTAGAATGGTTCTTTCAGAAAAACTTAAAGATGGCGAGGTTATGGTAATAGACAAATTTGAATTAAAAGAATTAAGTTCTAACAAAGCATCCTCAGTTATTAAATCACTAGATTTACCTAAGAAAACATTGATTGTTTTACAAAAATCCGAAATAGATGAAAAACTAATTAAATCTATTAAAAATATTAACGATATTACAACTATTGCATCAAATCTAATTAATACGTATGACATTATGAATTCAAATCAATTAATTATTACTCGTGAAGCTTTTAAATCCATTGAAGAAATTTGGGATTCTAATATTAAGAAAAAAGGTGATAAAGATGAAGATTAATTCTAATAGCGATTTATTGATATCTCCAATAATTACCGAAAAAACTACTATGCTTCAAGAAAGAGGAAAGTTTACCTTTGAGGTTGCCAAAGAAGCAACTAAAGATCAGGTGAAGAAAGCTGTAACTGAGATATTTAATGTGAAGGTAACTTCTGTGAATATAATTAATAAAAAAGGCAAGCCAAAAACTTTTGGCAGAAATAGAGTGCTTACTCCTGGATCAAAAAGAGCTATTGTTACTTTAGCTTCTGGCGAAACAATTAATATTACCGAAGGAACTTAGATTATAGAATTATGAAAACGTATAAACCCACATCTGACGGACAAAGATCTAGAATTTCATCTGAATTTGATGAGATAACTACTTCTAAGCCTGAAAAATCTCTTTTAGCTCCTCTTACAGAGAAGGGCGGAAGAAATAATACCGGAAGAATTACGGTCAGGCATAGAGGCGGTGGGCACAAGAAGAGATACAGGATAGTTGATTTTAGAAGATCGGTTCAGGACGTCGAAGCAAAAGTAGTTTCTATAGAATATGATCCAAATAGAAGCGCTAGAATTGCTCTTGCTAAATCTGAAGATGGGAGAAAATTCTATATGATTGCTCCAGATGGAATCAAAGTTGGCCAGAGAGTAAGCAGTGGAATAGAAGTTGATGTTAAAATTGGTAATTCTATGCCATTAAAATCAATACCTGTTGGATATTTAGTTCATAACGTTGAAGCAATACCAGGCAAAGGTGCTTCAATTGCTAGAAGTGCAGGGACAGTTGTTCAGGTTATGGCGCATGAGTTTGGTTACACATTGATTAGAATGCCTTCTGGTGAAGTAAGAAAAGTTTTAGAGAATTGTATAGCTACAATTGGTCAAGTCGGTAACCTTGATCATAAAAACCAAAAACTTGGAAAAGCAGGAAGAAATGTGCACAGAGGAAGAAGACCAACAGTTAGAGGACTAGTTATGAACCCTAATGACCATCCTCATGGTGGTGGTGAAGGAAAAACTGGAATAGGATTGAAACATCCAAAAACCCCTTGGGGAAAACCAGCATTGGGCAAAAGGACAAGGAAGTCAAAATCAAGTGACAAATTAATATTAAGAAGAAGGTACGAGAGGTAAATAAGATATGTCTAGATCAACAAAAAAAGGTCCTTTTGTGGATGAGAAGCTTATGAAAAAGATATCAAAAGCTAAATCTGCGAGCGGAAGAAATGCTGTGATTAATACATGGTCTAGAGCATCTACAATTGTGGAAGAGATGTTGAATTTAACTATTGGTGTGCATAACGGAAGGAAGCATATACCGGTATTTATAACCGAGAATATGATAGGTCATAAATTAGGAGAGTTCTCACCTACTAGAATTTTTAAAGGACATTCATCTAAGTCAGATAAGTTAGGATAGTCATGACAGTTAAAGCAAAAACAAAAAATATAGGAATTTCGGCTAAGAAAATAAGACCTTTAGTTAATCTATTAAGAGGTAAAAAGGCAGTAGATGCGTTAAACATTTTGTCTTTTATGCCCTCAAGTTCCTCAGAAGTTTTATTGGAGCTTATAAAGTCTGCAATTGCTAATGCTGAGAGTGCGCAATATGGCACCAAAGAAGAGTTAGTGATTTCTACAATTTATGCAGATCAATCCACTGCTATTAAAAGATGGAGAGCAAGGGCTAGGGGCAGGGCAGGAACATTCAATAGGCCGCAGTCCCATATATTTGTAGAACTAACTGATAATACAATCAGGGAGGAAAGCTAAATGGGTCAAAAAACACATCCTATTGGATTTAGACTGGGTACGACCAGAGATTGGTCATCTCACTGGTTTGGATCAAGCCCTAAGAATTATAGAGATCAGGTTATGGAAGATCATAACATTAGAGAATATATTGAAAAGGAATTAGGGACTTCTGCAGGAATATCATTAATAGAAATACAGAGAAATGCCGAAGATTTAGCAATTAATATTCATACATCAAGACCAGGAATAGTAATTGGTAGAGGTGGATCGAATGTAGATAAATTAAGAGAATCTATTGAAAAAATAACTTCTAAGAAAGCAAAAGTATCTATTACTGAAATAAGGCAGCCAGATTTAAATGCGAAATTAGTTGCACATAATATAGCTGAGCAAATTGAGAGAAGAATTGCAATTAAAAGAGCAATGAGGCAAGTAGGTAACAGATGTATTCAAAATGGAGCTCAAGGTATAAAAATTTTAATTTCTGGAAGACTTGGTGGTGCAGATATTGCTAGGTCTGACAAAATGATTGAAGGAAGAGTCCCTTTGCATACTTTAAGAGCTAAAATTGATTATGCTATTGCAGAAGCTAAGACAACATATGGAACAATTGGTGTTAAGGTTTGGATTTACAATGGAGAGGTTGGTGCGATAGATAAAGGATTGTCAGATAGAGCAATACAAAGAGTTGAAGAGAGTATATCTCAGAATAAAGAAATATTAGAGATTGATCAGTCTGAATCCAAAAATAATAATCAAAAATCAAGCAAACCTGAACCCTCTACTCCTATTAGAGAAATAATATTAGAGTCAGGAGACGAAGCTCAAGCAAAGAAACCTGCCGCAAAGAAACCTGCCGCAAAGAAACCTGCCGCAAAGAAACCTGCCGCAAAGAAACCTGCCGCAAAGAAACCTGCCGCAAAGAAACCTGCCGCAAAGAAACCTGCCGTGGATAAGGAAAAGAGTTAAATAATGTTACAACCTAAAAGAACAAAATTTAGAAAGCAACATAGAGGTGTGGTAAGAGGAGCTAGAATTAAAGGGAGCAAGATTAATTTTGGTGACTTCGGTTTAAAAACTCTTGAGGCAGGATGGATTACTGCAAGACAAATTGAAGCTGCAAGAAAGGCTATTGTTGGTCATGTAAAAAGAGGTGGACAAATGTGGATAAGAGTGTTTCCTGATAAACCTGTATCTGCTAGACCTGCTGAGACTAGAATGGGTAAAGGAAAAGGAGCTGTAGAGTATTGGGTGAGTCCTGTTAATGCAGGAAAAGTTTTATTTGAATTAGGTGACTTGTCTGAAGAATTATCAAAAGAAGCATTAAGACTTGCCTCTCATAAATTGTCACTTAAGACAAAAATAGTATCTAGAAGTGAGCAATTTTAGACATGGAAATGCAAGAAATTAGAAAACTTAATATTGATGAGTTAATGCAGAAACTTGATGATTCAAGGAGAGAGCATATGGATCTTAGATTTAAAAAAGCTAGTATGCAACTAAGTGACACAACTCAGGTAAGAAAGATAAAAAAATTGATTTCAAGATTAGAGACAAGACTTACAGAATTAAGATTTATTAAACAAGAAAGTGAAGAATAAATGACTTCAATAAAGATTTTAGAAGGAATAGTAGTTAGTGATAGAGCTGATAAGACAATTGTAGTTACAGTTTCCAGTAGATCTAAAACTAAATTTAAAGGCAAGACAGTAAAAAGATCTGAAAGATATCTTGTTCATGATCCTTTAAATAGTGCAAAAGAAGGAGATATAGTTCAAATAACCCAATCTAAGCCATTATCTAGAAATAAACGCTGGAGACTATTTAAAATACAATCAAAGAATGATAGTATTCGTCCTTCATCAGAAAATGTTGAAAAGGAAGATTTGGTATGATTCAGCCACAAACAAGAATGATAGTTACTGACAATTCAGGAGCTAAAGAAATAATGTGTATTCATGTTGATGGAGGAAGCTATAGAAAATATGCTTCTGTTGGCGATGTTGTTACAGCTGCAGTTAAAGATGCTACCCCTGGAGGAAATGTGAAGATGCATGAAGTTGTAAAGGCTGTAATTGTTAGAACTAAAAAAGAAGTCAGAAGAAAAGATGGATCGTATATAAGATTTGATGATAATGCTGCTGTGATTATCGGAGAAGGCAAAAATCCAAGAGGGACAAGGATTTTTGGTCCAGTTGCTAGAGAATTAAGAGATAAAGAATTTATGAGAATTGTTTCTCTCGCGCCGGAGGTATTATAGATGGCTGAAAGAATTAGGAAAAATGACTCAGTTATTGTTCGTTCTGGAAAAGATAAGGGCAAAGAAGGAAAAGTTATTATGGTAATGTCTAATAACACAGCTCTTGTTGAAGGAATAAATATAAGCACTAAACATATAAAGGCGAGCACTGGAGCTAAGCAAACTGGGATAGTGCAGCAGGAGTCCCCAATTGATTTGTCTAATCTTATTTTTAAAGATCCTGATTCTGGAAAAGCTGGAAGAGTAAAAATGCAGTCCTTAAAAGATGGTTCATATTCAAGAGTTATAAAAGATTCAACGGTAAAGAGGAAATAGATATGCCCAAATCTAAAGGCACAATTGAATCAAAAATGACGAGAGTTCAGCAGCTCTATAATGATGAAGTAAAAAGTCAACTTCAGGAAGAATTTGGCTATAAAAACGTTATGCAAATTCCAAAACTGGAGAAAATTAATATTAATGTAGGAATGGGAGAATCCTTAAACAATAAGAATGCAATTGAGGCGATGCAAGGAGATCTTACTTTAATTGCCGGCCAAAAACCTGTAGTAACTAAAGCTAAAATTTCAATTGCAAACTTTAACCTGAGAGAAGGCATGAGGATTGGACTTAGAGTTACATTAAGGTCTAAGAGAATGTGGGATTTTTGGGATAGATTAGTTAATTTATCTTTGCCAAGAATCAGAGATTTTAGGGGATTATCTAGAAATAGTTTTGATGGCAATGGAAACTATAATTTAGGAATTACTGAACATATAATCTTTCCTGAAATTGATTATGGCAAAGTTGATAAAATAAGAGGATTTCAAATAACAGTCGTCACATCTGCAAAAAATGATCAAGAAGGGCTTAGGCTAATGCAATTGCTAGGAATGCCTTTTGTGGAGGTAAATAATGGCTAGAAAAGCAAAAATTGTTAGAGAGCAAAAAATAGAGAAGATGATTGAAAAATATTCTTCTAAAAGAAAAGAATTATTATCAGTTTGGAACGATCCTTCGCTTTCTCTTGAAAAAAGAAGAGAAGCGAGAGTTGCTCTTTCTAGATTGCCTAAAAACTCTAACCCTAATCGTCACAGGAATAGGTGTGGTTTGACTGGAAGGTCTAGAGGTTATGTAGGCTTTGTAGGTTTATCTAGAATAAAATTTAGAGAGAAAGCTCTTCAAGGTGAGTTTCCAGGTATTAGAAAGGCAAGTTTTTAGGTATCAATATGAATGATCCGATTTCTGACATGTTAACAAGAATTAGGAATGCTGTTGCTACTCATAAAGAGACAGTTGGATTTCCTGCGTCAAAAATGAAGAATTCCATTCTTTCAGTAATGAAAGAGGAAGGTTTTATTACTGATTACAAAAATAATACCGAAGACAAAAAATCATTCACTGAAGTGTCTTTGAAATATAACTCTAAAGATGAATCGATTATTAAAGGATTAAATCGAGTGAGTACTCCAGGTTTGAGAAATTACTCAAAAAAAGGCGAAGTTCCAATGTATATGGGTGGATTAGCGGTATCCGTTGTGTCAACATCAAAAGGTGTTATGACTGGTAAAAAGGCTTACAGAGAAGGATTAGGAGGAGAAATCATTTGCTATATATGGTGAATGAGGAGTAGATATGTCAAGAGTAGGAAAAATGCCAATAAAGATTCCAAGTGGAGTAACTGTAGAGATATCTGGAGATTTAGTCACTGTTAAAGGTCCAAAAGGTGAAGAAAAAGTAGAAATTCCTAATTTAGTAAAAGTTGCTATGGATGATCAGCAGGTAATTTGCAATAGAGAAAATGATGAACCACAATCAAAAGCCACTCATGGATTGATAAGAAGTTTATTAAATAATTGTATTGTTGGTGTAAGTGACGGATTTGAAATAATTCTTGATGTGATTGGTACCGGTTATAGAGTTAGCAAGAAAGGCAAGGATTTAGAATTCAATTTGGGCTATAGTCATTCAATTACTGTTTCTCCTATAGGTGAGAATGATCTAAGCGAAGAAGGGCAAAATATAGTATTTGTGAGAGGCTCAAATAAGCAAAACGTTGGTGAGCAGGCCGCAAGAATAAGAAAGCTAAGAAAACCCAATCCATACACTGGAAATGGAGTTAAATATAGAGATGAGATAATTAGAAGGAAAGCAGGAAAAACAGCTGTAGGGAGTGAGGGATAATGGTTTCATATAGATCTAAAAAGAGACGCATAAGACATTTAAGAGTTAGAAAAAAGATATCAGGAACATCTGAGATTCCGCGATTATCTATATTTAGGAGCAATAAGAGTATATATGCTCAATTAATTAATGATGTTTCCAGAGAAACCCTTATTTCTTGTGATAGTAAGGATAAAGAAGTCACTTCAGTTAAAGTTGAGAATAAAGACGTATCATCTAAAACACTTGAAGCTTACAAGGTAGGACTTGTTTTTGCTGAAAAATGTAAAAAAATTGGTATTAATAAATTAGTATTTGACAGAGGTGGTTATAAATATCATGGAAGATTAAAAGCTCTAGCTGATGGTGCTAGAGATAGCGGAATGGAGTTTTAATGGTATCTTCAACCAATAACCAAAATGGAAAGAGGGATTTTAGAAGAAAAGATTCCAGGGGTAGAAGGGATAGAAAAGAAGAAAGTCCTTATACTGAGAAAGTTGTAAGCGTAAGAAGGGTATCCAAAGTAGTAAAGGGAGGAAGGAACCTTTCTTTTGCTGCCTTTGTGGTAATTGGTGATGAAAATGGAAAAGTGGGCTTCTCTTCAGGGAAAGCAGCAGCTGTTCCTGATGCCGTAAGAAAGGCTGTAACATCTGCAAAAAAGGATTTAGAAACAATAAAAATGAAAGGCACTACTGTACCTCATGAGGTAATTGCAAAATATGGAGCTTCAAAAGTAATGATAAGACCAGCTGCTCAAGGAACTGGTATCATTGCAGGCGGAGGCGTTAGAGCAGTTATGGAGGTTGTAGGAATAAAAGATGTAATATCAAAATCTCATGGCTCTTCAAATGTTGCTAATGTAGTAAAAGCGACAGTTAAGGCATTGAAAAGCATGCAGGATATTAATGAACTTAATGAAGAAAGAAAATGAGAGTAAGAATAACACAGGTTAAAAGTATTATAGGTTCTCAAAAAAACCAAAAAGAAACTATTAAAGCACTTGGTTTAAATAAGATTGGTAAGTCAGTTGAGAAAGATACAAATGATGTGATTAATGGAATGATAAAAACTGTGAGTCATCTAGTTGAGGTATCGGAGATAAAGTAATATGCCAAAGTTAAATAATCTAAAATCAAATAATCAAAAATCTAGATCTAGAGTTGGCAGGGGTAATGGGAGTAAAGGAACTTACTCTGGAAGAGGATTAAAAGGTCAGAAGTCAAGATCAGGTGGTGGCGTTCCCATTTTCTTCGAGGGTGGACAGTTGCCTTTAGTAAAGAGACTTCCTTTTTTAAGAGGATTCAAGAATAGATTTAAGAAACAATATAGCTTAGTAAATCTTTCATCTATTGATTCAAATTATAAAAGCGGAGATAAGGTAGACTCAGACTCGCTTTACACTAAAGGCATTATTCGTAAAAAAACTGAAAATATTAAGATTCTTGGGGATGGAGAGTTGACAAAAAAATTAAATTTTTCGGTGCATGCAGCAAGTAAATCTGCTCAAGATAAAATTCAGAAATCTGGTAGCCAGATTGATTTCATTTCTAAGGACATAGATTTAAATGAAAAGAATGAGGAAGATAAACAACCAGATAATAATTCATGACCACAAGAGCAGAAGAAAAAAATTCAAATACTCCTGCATTAATAAGAGCTGTAGTTGATGCTTTTAAAATTCCAGATCTAAGATTTAAAATATTATTTACTTTTGGAATTTTGATCCTTTTTAGATTCCTTGCTCATGTGCCTGTTCCAGGTGTTGACAGGGATGCTTTAGCAGCAGCTTTTGACAGTGCTCCTATATTGGGTTTTTTAGACTTGTTTTCTGGTGGTGCACTGCGTAATTTAAGTATAGCTGCCCTTGGTGTATATCCATATATAACTGCTTCAATCATAATGCAAGTTATAACTCCTGTAATTCCTTCGTTAAAAGAATTATCACAAGAAGGTCAATTTGGAAGGCAAAAAATTAACCAATATACTCATTACCTTATGATCCCTATAGCATTCCTTCAGGGATGGGGGCAAATTAGTATTTTACAAAGTTCTTTTGGTGGTCAAGTTATAGCTAATTCAAGCTTTGGGGGAGGAAATTTTCTTGCTTTCACTTCTATATTAATTACTATGACTGCAGGAACAGCCTTGCTTGTTTGGTTAGGTGAATTAGTTACCGAGAAAGGTATTGGCAATGGGATATCTTTGATTATTTTTGCAGGTATAGTTTCATCTCTGCCACAAATAATTGGGCAGGGTGCATTAATTAGTGATCAGTTCTTTCAACTCGGACTTCTAGTCGCAATTGCATTATTAATAGTTTATTTAATTGTAGTTTTCACAGAGGCTCAAAGAAGAATTCCAGTTCAATATGGCAGAAGTGTTTTTAGAGGCGGAAGAATGTACAGACAAACAGGAGGCTCATTTATACCTCTAAGAGTAAATTCTGCAGGAATGATCCCTCTAATCTTTGCTTTTTCATTATTGATTTTGCCTGCTAGCATAAGTGGATATTTTGTTAATCCGTCTACTAACTCTACTGGCTCACAGATAGCTGAGACAATTACAAATTTTCTTAGTCCAGCTAATGTAACCTATTGGATCCTTGTTTTTATTATGGTTATGCTATTTACATTTTTTTATGCGCTTGTAACTTTTAATCAGCAAAATATTTCAGAGAACCTTCAGAAAAATGGAGGATTCATTCCTGGAATAAGACCAGGAGCCCCTACTCAATCTTACTTAAGTCAGGTTATGGTAAGAATTACATGGGGAGGCGCAATATTTTTAGGTATGGTGGCTGTAATGCCTTTTATTGCTGGAGCGATAACAAACGTAGGCACTGCCTCAACCATTATGAGTAGCACAAGTTTATTAATTATGGTAGGAGTTGCTTTAGATACCATGAGACAACTTGAATCTCAATTATTGATGAGAAACTACGATGGATTTTTAAAGGAATAAAATGCTAAATGTAATCATTTTTTTAGGATCTCCTGGCTCAGGAAAAGGCACTCAAGCAGCTAAGCTATCAAGCACTTTTGATTATAAGCATATTTCAATAGGAGATATGTTGAGAGATAATGTTGAGAGAAAAACTGATTTAGGCTTAAAAACTTCAGAATTCGTTGATTCTGGAGAATTAGTTCCTGATGACCTTATAATTCAGGTGGTAGGTAAATTTTTTGAAGATTTTTCCTCTAATAAAGATGACAAAGTCATATTAGATGGATTCCCAAGAACTGAACCTCAAGCACTTGCATTAGAAAAAATAATTAATGATTTAGATATTACCCTGACTTCAGTAATTTTTCTTAATGTGCAAGATGATGAAGTTATTTCTAGGCTATCTGAAAGGGGTCGTGAAGATGATTCGCCTGAATTAGTACTTAATAGGCTTAATGTATATAGGGATCAGACAGAACCTCTCCTTGAATATTATAAAAATAAAAATATTTTGAATGAAATCGATGGCAATAGACTTCCAGAACTCGTTTTTGGTGAAATTTCAGAATTAATTGGAGTTGAGGCTTAGCATGAACGGATTGTCATCAATAACAATAAAATCTGATAAAGAAATAAGTTATATGAGGGAAGCAGGAAGAATTATTGCTGGCATAATGAATAAGATTGAAGAAGCAATAGAGCCTGGTATTACTACTAGAGAACTGGACAACATATCGAGGAAGCAGATTAAATTAAATAAAGTGAAATCTGCATTTCTGGGCTTATACGGATTCCCAGATACTATCTGTGTGTCTATCAATGAAGAAATAGTACATGGAATACCATCAAATAGGAGATTAAATAATGGAGATTTAATCAGCATTGATGCTGGAGTGATTGTTTCAGGATTTAATAGCGATCATGCTAAAACATTTCCTGTTGGCGACTGTGACAAAAAGGATGTGGATTTAATTTATGACACATCTAAGTCGCTAGATTTAGCAATAAATAAATGCACGGCAGATTGTTCAGTTGGAGATATAGGACATGCTGTAGAAGATTATATTGTTGATAAAGGGTATGGCTTAGTTCGTAATTATACTGGCCATGGTATAGGAAAAGCGTTGCATGAACCTCCACAAGTACCTAATTTTGGTAAGCCAGGATATGGGGTAAAGCTAAGACCAGGAATGACTCTGGCTATAGAACCAATGGTTAATTTAGGTTCAGATGAAACAAAATTATGCGATGATGGGTGGACTGTAGTAACATCTGATGGTGCAAAATCTGCTCATTTTGAAAATACAGTTTTGATTACAGATGGAAAACCAGAGGTTTTAACGGTGTAATATGGCTAAAAAGGACTCCATTGAAGTAGAAGGAACAGTAAGAGAAGCTTTGCCGAATGCAAACTTTAAAATTGAATTAGCAAATGGTCATGAAGTGTTAGCTCATGTGTCAGGAAAAATAAGGATGAATTTCATTAGAGTTATTCCTGGGGATAGAGTTCTAGTGGAACTTTCACCATATGATCTAACTAGAGGAAGAATAACTTATAGGTTTAAATAAAAATGAAAGTAAGATCTTCAGTGAAAAAAAGATGCGACAATTGTCGAATAATAAGAAGGAAAAGAGTATTAATGGTGATTTGCTCTAATCCTAAGTGTAAACAGAAGCAAGGATAATTTATGGCTGTAGTTAAGGGAGTAAATATACCAGATAACAAGAGAGTTGAGGTCGCCTTAACGAGTATTTTTGGAATTGGTTTAAGCAGAGCAAAAAAAATTGTATCTCAGGCTGGAATAAGTGATAATCCTAAAGTTCATGAAATTCCTGAAGATAAACTAAACCTTTTAAGAAATTTAGTTGATTCTTTTGAAGGACCTCTAGAAGGGGATCTAAGAAGATCAATAAGAGATGATATTAAGAGATTAGGGGACATAAAAACATATCGTGGTGATAGGCATAGAAGGGGCTTGCCAGTCAGAGGTCAGAGAACCAAGACTAATGCAAGAACTAAAAGAGGTAAAAAGATAGCTATTGCCGGAAAAAAACAAGTAGCTAAGCATTAAAAATGGCAAGAAAAGTAAGACAGAGAAAAAAAGAAAAAAAGTTTGTGCAAAGTGGCAAAGCTTATATAAAAGCAACTTTTAACAATACTATCATTACGCTAACTGATGATTCAGGAAATGTTTTATTATCTAGTGGAGCTGGCACAGTAGGTTTCAAAGGATCTAGGAAATCAACATCTTTTGCTGCTCAAAGAACAGCTGAGAATTTAGCAAAAAAAGCTGAAGAATTCGGATTAAGAAAAATTAATGTAATAGTGAAGGGCCCTGGGTCTGGAAGAGAAGCTGCAATAAGAGCTTTGCAAGCTTCAGGCCTGAGCGTTCAAAGTATAAAAGACGTTACGCCTATTCCTCATAATGGTTGTAGGCCTCCCAAAAGAAGGAGAGTTTAAAGTTTTATGAAACTAAGAACAAGTATAAGTTGCAAAGATTGTGTAAGAATGGGTGAGAAGTTGTGCTCGAAGCCAGCGGGTAAATGTGGAGTGGAAAGAAGAAGGCTTAGAAGGAATGCATATGTTCCAATGAAAAGAATGTCTGATTATGGCACTCAGCTTAAAGAAAAGCAAAAAGCTAGGTTAATATACGGGATAATGGAGAGGCAATTTAGAAATTATATTAAAAAAGCATCAAAAATGGATGGAGTAACTGGTGAAAATTTATTATCTCTACTTGAGAGTAGATTAGATAATGTAGTTTTTAGGTTAGGTTTTGGACGATCAAGGGCTCATTCTAGACAAATTGTTAGTCATGGGCATTTCCTTGTTAATGGAGTTAAAGTTGATGTGCCTAGTTTCATGGTTAGGCAGGGAGATAAAGTTGAATTGTCATCTAAATCCAAGAAAAGTGAAATGTATAAATTGATGCAAATTGATGAAGAACTATCAGAAAGAGCAGTTCCTGATTGGGTGAAGCTAGATAGAAGCAATGGATTAGGAGACATAATAGCAAAACCTGAAACTGATGACATGGAAATAGGTATCCAGACTAGATTAATTATTGAGTATTATTCAAGGAGATAAAAATGGGAATGGAAGAAATAGAAAAGCAATTTGGGGTTACCAGCACTTCTGAATTTGAAGAGCAAATAAGCGAGAGAAAGATCCCAGATACAGCATTTGTAATTAATGATGAGAGTGATAAGTATGCAGAAATAATTGCAAGCCCTCTACCTAAAGGCATGGGGGATACAATAGGTAATTCTATGAGAAGAACATTGCTTAATTCGCTGCCAGGAGCAGCAATAACATGGGTTAGAATTGAAGGTGTTCAGCACGAGTACTCTTCTATAGAAGGAATGGCAGAAGGAGTAATAGAACTACTTCTTAATTTTAAAAAGATTAGACTTAAGGCCATGTCTGAAAGATCAGGAAGAATGAGACTAGATGTAAAAGGTGAAGGTCAAATTGTTGCCGGAGACATTATGACAAGCGCTGACTTCGAAATAGTTAATCCTGAATTATATTTAGCTACTATTGATAAGAGCTCTGGAAAACTCTCTGTAGAATTTAATGTTGAACAAGGAGTAGGATACATCCCTTCAGATAGATTTGCTCAAGAAGATCTTGGTATTGGATTTTTACCGGTAGATTCCATTTTTAGTCCTGTTAGGAAAGTAAATTATGAGGTTGAAGATTTAAGAATTGGTAATGAAACTAATCTTGAAAAATTAACATTAGAAATTTGGACAGATGGATCAATTCTTCCTTCAGATTCACTAAAAAAGGGTGCAGATTTATTAATGAAGAAATTCTTCCAATTTGTTAACTTAGAGGAAGTTTCTGCTGTGGCAGATAATACTGAATCAAAAGGTGTATCTGCAGAAGTTTACAACACTTTAGTAGAAAGCCTAGATCTTTCAAGTAGAACTTTTAACTGCTTGAAAAGAAGTGGGTTAAATCGAGTAGGTGATATTATTGAGTTTCCAATTGGGCCAGAAATGCTAAAACTGAAAAATTTTGGCCAGAAATCTTTAGATGAATTACAAGAAAAGCTTGAGCCTTTTATTAAAAAAGTTCAAGAAGAGAGTAAGGCATAGGTGATTTTTGAGACATCGAGTATCTGGTTATAAATTAGGCAGGAAGACTGGTAGCAGAAAAGCGCTATTCAGGAATCTAGTTGCTGAGTGCATAAAAAGAGGAAAGATTAGAACTACTTATGCTAAAGCCAAAGCAATTCAGCCTAAAGTAGAAAAAATCATCACTCTTGGCAGAAAAGGGACTCTGAATGATAGAAGAAAAGCTTATTCGTATTTAAATAACAATGCGATTCTTGATGAACTGTTTTTAGTGATTAGTAAGAAATTTGAACAAAGAAGCAGTGGGTTTACTAGAATAACAAAGCTTGGATATAGAAAAGGAGATTCAACTCATCTTGTTGAATTAAGTATTTTAGATGATTTAAGTTTGAAGTCAGAACAGACAGAGGAATCTGATGAATAAATATCTTGCTGTATTGACATATGACGGAACAGATTTTAAAGGGTCTCAAAAGCAAGCAAATTTTAGAACAATCCAAGGCTCTTTTGAAGATGCTTTAATGAGTATTCATAAAGAATTTATACCAACTGAGTTTGCGAGCAGAACAGATTCTGGTGTACATGCTACAAATCAAGTTGCTAGCTTTAAATCTACCAAAGAACTAAGCCCAGACTTATGGATTTCTTCTTTAAATTATTATATGCCTAAAGATGCAAAAATATTAAAATGTATAAAGTTAGACCAAGATTTGGATGTAAGAAGAGATGCTCTAGAGAGAGAGTATGTTTACAAGATAAATTTTGAAAGAAATATATCTCCTTTGGAAAATAGATATTACGAACATGTTGATTATCATATTGAGACAAAAAATCTGTCCAAAGCTTACCAATTGTTTGTTGGGATTCATGATTTTTTATCATTTGCTGGCAGATTAGCTCCTAGCGATATTAATACTAAGAGAGAAATCAAGCATATTTCACACATTAAAAACGAAAAAAGTATAGAATTTAGGGTAATTGGAAAGTCTTTTTTATATCAACAAGTTAGAAGGATGATTGGCTCTTTTCTTCTATATATGAAAGGCAAAATAACAATTAATCAACTATCAGATATGATTAATAACCCTAAAAAAGGCTCAATTAACCTTTTGCCTTCTTCTAAGGGGTTGTATTTATCTAATATAAAATATGATGGAGTAAAAATTTAGCATGCAAAGAAAAGATATAAATAGAATATCTGTAAGTTCTAAGGAATTAGAAAATTCATGGCATTTAATTGATGCCAAAAATAAGGTTCTGGGCAGATTAGCTTCAGATGTGGCAAAGTTATTAATAGGAAAAGATAAGGTGAATTATGCTCCTAATCTTGCTGGGGGAGACTTCGTAGTTGTGATTAATGCTTCATCTATAAAGGTCACTGGTAGAAAGAGCGAACAAAAAGAGTACTTCTCTCATTCAGGTTATCCAGGAGGAGAGAAAATGACATCTTATGAGGACATGCTAAGGTTAAATCCACAAAAAGTTATAGGAAATGCAGTAAAAGGAATGCTGCCAAAAAATAAATTAAGAGATGTGATGTTGAAAAGATTGAAAGTTTTTCCAACTGAAGAGCATACTCATGAACAACAATTTTCAGCGAAATAGGAGTTATTAATTGTCTTCTAAAAAATATTATTACGGCACAGGTAAGAGAAAAAGTGCTATTGCAAGAGTTAGAGTTTTTAATACTCCTGGTGAAATTACTATTAATGGAAAAACACTGCAAGAAGCTATACCAGTTGAAATTTGGCAAAAATCAGCTACTAGGCCATTGGATTTATTAGATTTGAAGAGTTCAGTAACTGTCATTGCCAAAACTCATGGTGGAGGAATATCAGGGCAAGCCGATGCTCTTTCATTAGGTATTTCAAGAGCTCTAATTGAAATGGATTCAAATTTGAGGCCAAAATTGAAATCTAAAGGTTTACTTACAAGAGATTCTAGAATTAAAGAAAGTAAAAAGTATGGCCTTAAGAGAGCAAGAAAAGCTCAACAATTTACTAAGAGATAAAATTATATTAAATTTAGTATAGCTACTCTATCTAGATTCTGAATATCTTTTATTAGCTCTATATTGAATATATCTCTGAGATTACGAAAATATTCTGCCTGAGAAGGGTCTATTTCAAATATAGCAATGCTATTATTATCATTTAGTATTCTTGGCAAAATATTTATTAACTCCTTAATAAATATCAATCCATCTTTACCTCCGAAAATAGATTCTTGAGGCTCTTGTTTTACAGTATTTTCTATTTTTGATCTGCTTGGGACATAAGGGAGATTAGCTGTAACTAAATCGTATTTATTTATTTTCAATTTTCGAAATTGTTGAATTGATATTTTTTGAAATTCTATATGTTCTAATTTGTTATGCTTTTTTGCATTATTTAATGGTATCTCATTTAGATGAGGATCTATGGCTACCCATTTTATATTTTTTTCTATGTTATGAAGTATTGAGATTGGTATACATCCAGACCCTGTGCCGACATCTAGTGCACTTTCTACTTTATTATTCGAAATAAAATCAATAGATTTATCTATGATTATTTCAGTTTCATTTCTAGGTATAAGAGTTTTTTTGTATTTATCTATAAATACTTCGAATTTTAGATTATAGAACCACGATTCATTAATTATATATTGGATAGGTATTCCGGCTTTCCTGCATTTAATAACCTGCAATATAAAATTATGCGACTCTTGCTTTACTTCAATATCGTGACTAGATCCATAAACCAATTCTTTTGATAGATTAAAACTATTTAGAGCAGAGAATTTTTCTGAGATTAAAATTAATTCTCCCTCTGCCTCTGCCTCTATTTTATTATTGCTTATTGATGTTAATTCTGCACATAAAAAGCGATATAGATCAATTATTTTCATCTTCTGCTAGTTTTTTTATTTGTTCATTTCTAATTAATTGATCTAATATTTTATCAATGGATCCATTTAAGAATTCATCTAAATTATGTATGGAGACGTTGATTCTATGATCTGTTACTCTGCCTTGAGGGAAATTATAAGTTCTTATTTTCTCTGATCTGTCACCACTTCCTACCTGATCTTTTCTATTCTTACTATGTTCACTTTGTTGTTTCTCATACTCTAAGTCCCATAATCTTACTTTTAATAAATCCATTGCGATTATTCTATTTTGAGATTGAGACCTTTCCCTTTGGCAAGTAACAACAATCCCAGAAGGGCTATGAGTCAGCCTTACTGCAGTTGCTACTTTATTCACATTTTGACCTCCGGCTCCTCCAGAATGGAATATATCTGTACGTATATCCTCTGGATTTATAGTCACGTCTATATCCTCAAGTTTGGGTAAAACAGCTACGGTTATTGCAGAAGTATGTATCCTTCCTTGAGATTCTGTAGAAGGAACCCTTTGCACTCTATGTGTTCCTGCTTCATGTTTCATTTTCCTGTATACCCCACTTCCATTAATCTCAAATGTAACCTCCTTAATTCCTCCTAGCCCATTATCATTTATATCAACCAAACTGAATTTCCAATCTTGAAGCTCAGCATATCTCTGGTACATCCTGTATATTTCTCCCGCAAATAAACTGGCTTCATCTCCTCCTGTGCCTGCTCTAACTTCGATTATAGCGTCAGCCTTATCTCTTATATCTTTTGGAATTAATTGGTCTTCCAGTTCAGCTGTAAGTTCATCAATCTCAGCTTTAATCTTTTCGTAATCAATTTCAGCCATTTCAATTAGCTCATGGTCACTTTCATCATCTAGCATCTTTTTTATATCGCCAAGTTCAATATTTTTTGAATTTATATTTTTATATAATAAAACTACCTTTTTAAGTTCACTATGCTCTTTAGCAAGCTTGGTAATCTTTTGAACATTGGAAGCATTTTCGGGGTCTGCCATTAATTCTTCAACTTCGTTGTAACGCTTCTCGATACTATTTAATTTTTCTAGAGTTGCTTCATCCATTTGAATCTAGTACCGATAAAATGCCTTCTAAAGTCAGGTCAATTGTTTTTTCAACTTTTGAAGATAAATTTTTTATAGAAATCTTATTGCTTTTTATTTCTTTGTCACCCAAAACAATTATATTTTTAACATTTATTTGATTTGCATACCTCATTTGAGCTTTAAAGCTCCTGTCTGATGAGCAGATGGAAGTAGATATTTTTTTATTTCTTAATTGCTGGGCCATTTTAATAGAAAGGATTAAGCCTTCTTCAGATGCTGGAATAATTAATAATTGTGTAAAATCAAGATCTTCATGTTTCTTCTCATTTATATTAAGTATTACTCTTTCTATTCCACTTCCGAATCCTGCAGCAGGAGTATTAGGACCTCCTATATTTTCTACAAGATTATCGTATCTTCCGCCTGAAAGAATACTAGATTGAGCTTTATTTGAATTTTTTGGCTGTATTTCAAATACAGTCCTGGAGTAATAATCGAGCCCTCTTACTAACCCTTTATCTATTTCAAATTCTACTCCTTTGAACATTTTTATTGATTCCTCTAGTAGTAGTACGAATTTGCTCCAGTGTTCTTTTGAATCTTCATCTAAGAAATCTATAGGTTTCGGTGAATCAGCAAGCAGATCTTGAGTAGCCTTTTCTTTTGAATCTAATATTCTTATTGGATTGAGTTCATATTTTTTTTGATCCTTTTCAGGCAGGCGACTAATTAAAGGACCCATATAATTTTCAAATGATTTTTTGAATTCAGTTCTAGTTTTGCTCGTTCCTATAGAATTTACTTTTAATTTCAGATCTTTTATGCCTAGGTTATCTAAATATGTTAAGCCTAATAAGATAATCTCTAAATCAGTTTCTGAAGATTTATCTCCAAAAATTTCTACCCCAAATTGATGATGTTGTCTTAATCTGCCACTTTGAGGTCTTTCATGTCTAAACATTGGGGCTATATAAAATAATCTTACCGGATATGGTTTGTTATGCATGCCATGTTCAATGAAAGATCTGCAAACAGAAGCTGTGCCTTCTGGTCTTAGAGTCAATTCATTTCCACCAAGATCATTAAAATTATACATTTCTTTTTGTACTACGTCGGTTCCTTCTCCAACCGCCCTCTTAAAAAGTCCAGTTTGCTCAAAAATAGGAGTAGAAATTTCTTTATAGCCAAACATTGAAGCTGTATTTCTAGCAACATTTTCTACAAAATTCCATGTAGCCATATCCTCTGGTATATGGTCATTAGTTCCTCTTATTGCCTTGAAATTCATTAAAGTTCTATATTTAGATTTAATTTAAGTTTTTAGGATATAGTAATTCAGATTAAACTTACATATAAATTAAGAGAATAAATAACAAAAATGATAATTGTTGAGTCTGTAGAAGAAATAAAGAAAATATGCAAAGCATCAAACGATGGAAGAGTTATAGTGCCTACTATGGGAGCTTTGCATGAAGGTCATATAGCTTTATTAAATAAGGCCAGAGAATTTGGTAATGTTTTTGCAACTTTATTTATTAACCCTCTTCAGTTTAATAATTTAAATGATTTTGATGCTTACCCTCAAACGATTGAAAAAGATATTGATATTTTTGATCAAAATGAAGTAGATGTTTTATTTATGCCTAGCACAGAAGATATATTAGATCAAAAGCAGATTCAGGCTATAGATGCGGGCCCAACTGGTGATATTTGGGAAGGAAGTTTCAGGCCTGGGCATTTTAATGGAGTCCTGACTATTGTTAATAGGCTTTTTGAATTAATAAGGCCTAGTAAGGCTATTTTTGGCCTAAAAGACATACAACAGATCTGTTTAATATATAAAGAATTGTCATCTGTTCATAATGTTCAAATTCTTCCAGTAATGACTCAAAGAAATTCTTCAGGGCTTGCATATAGTAGTCGAAATTCATTGATGACTGAAGATGGGAAAAGAAAAGCATCTATTATTTTTAAAGCCCTAAAGTCTGGCAAAGAATATTGGAGAACAAATAGAAATTTAGAAAATGTAAAAGGAAAAGTAATAGAATTATTAAATACAGAGCCTGATTTTGAAATTCAATATGTTGAGAATGAGCCATTATCTAATCTAATGCGACCAGGAGAAAAAGACTTCTCTGATTTATTTGGAGAGCCAAATTTGAATTATCAATTAATCATGATCGCTGGATATATTGAAGGAATAAGGCTGATAGATAACATCATTATTAATTCTGATAAATACTAATCAAATTTTTCAGAGTCTATATATAATTTTACCTTTTCTACATATGTTGAAAAACTTAGTTTGATTAACTCTAGATGTCTTTCTGTTATGTCCCCTCTTATTCTTGCTGGACTACCCATTACAAGAGACCTGGGAGGTATTTTCATATTTTCTATTACTACTGAACCAGCGGCAATTAAAGAAAATTCACCTACCTCCACCCCTTCATTTAATATTGATCCGTTTCCTAATAGGCAGTTATCTCCAACATTTTTTGCATGACAAACTACTCCGTGTCCAAGAGTAACATTATTGCCTATCTTTGAGTCTTGGTCTGAATGCACAACACAATTATCTTGGATATTGGTTCTTTCTCCAATTTCAATTTTTCCATTATCTGCTCTTATTACAGCTCCAAACCAAACACTAGAGAGTGATGATAGTTCTACATCACCAATAAGAGTAGAAGAAGGTGCTACGTAAGAATCTTCGCTTATAGTAGGGAACTTATTGTTTACTTTGATTAACATTACGGATAAGAATTAAAATTGAGTTCTAAATTAACAATATTGGGCTCAACGACCTTTTGCAATTCATAAGTTTCTTTTGCCTTCACTTCTCCACCTTCAGTCTTCATGTAAAAAGCGACTGTTGCTGTAGTTTCTTTTGAATTTTTGGGGGCGACAAGAACATTTACGTATCTACCTCCACTTATAGTTTCTCCAATTTGGGACAAAGATTCACCAAATTTTGCATAAATTATTATTCCTTGTTTGATAGGCTCTCCTTCGACGTAGGCATTGCCCATAAATACATGAGGGAACTCTGGAGGTAATCCGGGATCAAAAGGTTCTAGCTGAGCTTCTTGAGAGCAAGCAATAATTGAAATCAATATAGTTAAGCTCAATATTATTTTTTTTATCATGCCTTTACTCCATCTAGCATATTAAGACTCATATTATCTTCTATCAATTTTGCCACAGAGAATATTTTTCCTTCTGAGAAATTTGGCCCCATAATTTGCAAACCAACTGGAAGTTTATTGGATAATCCACAAGGAATTGAAATTGCTGGTATTCCTGCAATATTAGCTGGCATAGTACATATATCATTTTGGTACATCAATAAAGGATCATTTATTTGAGAGCCTAGTTTAAAAGCAGTTATGGGAGAAGTAGGAGATATTATTAAGTCAAATTTATTAAAAGCTTCATTAAAAGAATTAATTATCAATCCTCGAATTTTTTGTGCTTTTCCATAATATTCATCATAGTATCCAGATGATAGGGCAAAAGTTCCAAGTAAAATCCTTCTTTTAACCTCATCTCCAAAATTTGATCTTGTAAGATCTATTGTATCCCATGAAGTTTTTCCATTTTGGTCAGAATATCCATATTTTATTCCGTCATATCTATTAAGATTAGATGAAGCTTCTGAAGGTGCTGTTAGGTAATAAACAGGAAGCGATTCTTTTATATAATCAATTGAAATTTCGTCCAGTTCAGCCCCCAAATTTTTCATTGTATCTACAGAATCTTCAAAGACTTTTTTAACGCCTTCAGAAATACCTTGGTCACTAATATCATTGCATATTCCAATCTTTATACCTTTTAAGCTGTCCAAGTCCTTGAAACTTTCTAATACATTTTTTGATGAAGTCAAGTCTTTTGGGTCATGTCCTGCGATCGAATAAAATAATTTTTCACAGTCTTGAACATTTTTTGCAAAAGGTCCTATCTGATCTAAGGAACTTCCGAAAGCTATAAGCCCAGATCTACTTACTGAGCCATATGTTGGTTTCATTCCTACTATTCCGCATAATGATGCAGGCTGTCTTATACTTCCTCCTGTATCGGATCCTATGCTAATTAGATTTTGAGAAGAGGCTACAGAAGCTGCTGACCCTCCACTACTACCTCCTGGCACAGTATTAAAATCCCAAGGGTTGAGGCAAGGGCCGAAAAAAGATGTCTCATTTGATGAGCCCATTGCGAATTCATCACAATTCGATTTGCTGATAATTATTGCGCCTGCATCTACAAGTTTTTTTACCACAAAAGCATCATATGGTGGGATATAATTACTTAGTATCTTCGAGCCAGCAGTAGTTTTAATGTTTTTAGTAGATATGACATCTTTGACGGATATTGGAACTCCCAATAAAGGTTTATTTTTATACTCCTCAAAGTTGTTATCGATTTCTTCTGCTTGCTTAAGTGCAGAATCTTCGCATATTGTAATTAGAGAGTTAATATCTAGATTTATTTCCTTTGATCTTTCTAAAAATATTTTAGTTATCTCAGTGACTGATACTTCTTTATTTTGAATCAAATTAGTACATTCAACAGCCGTAAGTTTTGAAGGTTCTATCATCTTTATCGGTCCAATATTTTTTTGATTTTTATAAATTTATTTTCCTTAGATGGGGCATTACTAAATATTTCTTCTTCATTGAAACCAATAGATTTATTATCATTCCTTAAGTCTGACACATCAGCAATTTTATTCTTATCAATCTCCCAAGATTTTAAATTAAAACTTGAGGTATCAATCTTCTGTAATGACGAAAAATGAGAAATTATATCTACCATCTGACTCTCAAATTTTTCGATCTCTTTAGGATCTAAATTTAACTTTGCAAGTTCCGCAATTTTATTTATATCAAAATGTTTATTTTCTGAACCCATGACAAACCAAATTATAACAATAATTGACAGAGAATACCTTATGTTCTTAGAATGCTTAATGTTGATGTTTGGATTCTAGGGATTACGAGAACAAGGAAGTAATGACAAAGTATATCTTTGTGACAGGAGGAGTTGTTAGTTCCCTTGGGAAAGGGATTGTATCCGCATCTATTGGAAGGATCCTAAAAAATAAGAACATCCATGTTTCTATTATGAAACTAGACCCCTATCTTAATGTTGATCCTGGCACTATGTCTCCATTTCAGCACGGAGAAGTATTTGTAACTTCAGATGGATCAGAAACTGATCTAGACTTAGGCCATTATGAAAGATTCATAAATGAAGAACTCAATAAGTACTCAAGCACAACTGCAGGCGCTATATATAGAGAGATAATCGAAAATGAAAGAGATGGAAAGTATTTGGGTGGAACAATTCAGACGATCCCTCATGTTACAAATCTCATCAAAGAAAAAATATTTTTAGCTGCAGAAAAAAATAATTCTGAGATTATGATTGTTGAGGTTGGAGGAACCATTGGTGACATTGAAGGTCAACCTTTTATAGAGGCTATCAGACAAATAAGAAGTGAGTTTGGTCAGGAAAACTCTTTGTTTTTACATTTGACACTTTTGCCAAAATTGGGTGCTACTGGTGAGGTTAAAACAAAGCCCACGCAACACAGTGTTAATTCATTAAGAGGTATGGGAATTCAGCCTGATTTCTTAGTTTGCAGGAGCGATGACGAAATAGATGACGAAATAAAAGAGAAACTTTCTCTTCATTGCGATGTAAAGCTGGACAGAGTATTTTCACTGGAAACCTTAGACACAATATATGCAGTTCCTTTAGTTCTTGAATCCCAACAGTTAGGAGAAAAGATCTCTGATTTCTTAAATTTGAATCAAGCTAAATCTGATCTGAATAACTGGAAGAATATGGTAAGAGCCATAAGAGCTGAAAAAAAATTATTACAAATTGGCATCATTGGTAAATACACATCATTAGAGGATTCTTATCTTTCTGTTAAAGAGGCTGTAATGCATGCTGGAATTAAGCATCAGGTTAATGTTCAAATTGAATGGATATTATCTGATGAGCTTGAGGAAGGAGATATTGAAAGTAAGCTAAGCGGATTGTCTGGGATTATCGTGCCAGGAGGGTTTGGCCCCAGAGGAATTGATGGAATGGTTGCATGTGCTAATTTTGCCAGAATAAATAATGTACCTTATTTAGGTTTATGTCTTGGCATGCAAATAATGGTCATAGAATTTGCCAGAAATGTATTGAAATTTAAAGATGCTAATTCAGCAGAATTTGATCCAGAGTCAAATCATCCTGTTATTAATTTTATTCCTGGCCAAGAAGACCTAAAAGAAACTGGAGCTAGCATGAGATTAGGAAATTATCCTTGCTTGATCAGTGAAGGCTCAAAAGTATCTGAACTCTATAGTTCTCCTGAGATAATTGAGAGGCATAGACATAGATACGAAGTAAATAACGACTATAAAAATCAATTTAAAAATAAGGGGTTAATAGATAGTGGAATTTCTCCAGATGCTAGATTAGTAGAGATAATGGAAGTAGAAGGCCATCCATTTATGATTGGAAGTCAGTTTCATCCGGAATTCTTATCTAGACCAGACCATTCTCATCCTTTATTTAATGGATTTATATCTGCTGCAATTAATACAGTAATAACAGGCGATCAGATCCGGTTGATTAAATAACATAAGAAATTTGCAACTCAAATAAATTTATGTGAAGATGAATACACCAATTACGAACTTTCTTTGTTATTTGGTTCCAATTTTCGTAAATCATGAAACCTAAGCAACAGAAATTCTTTCAATAAATAAATCTATTCACTATAGGAATAAATAAATTGGCTACACCAAAACCAAAAAGTACAAAAAAATCTACAACCAAGAAAGAACCAACTAAAAAAGCTTCTGGTCTAAATTCAGACATCGGAATTTTAAAGAGGCATGAGGTTGATGATATGGCAATTGAGGAAGTTATTAAATTTGCTGAAAAATCTGGAGTCGACTATTTGCCTGACACAGATATGAATGACAGAGTTAGTGTTGTTCTTCCTGTGCTGTCTCATTTTGCGCAAGAAGAGGACTTACTTCTTGGATTTGGCGTTCTCGATATATTGAGTGACGGATATGGGTTCCTAAGAAATCCTGACACAGAAGATAATAAAGATGATATTTATGTTTCCCAATCTCAAGTAAGAAGGTTTAGCTTGAGAAAAGGAGATAGAGTGGCTGGGCAGGTTAGGCAACCTAAGGAAAAAGAAAGATATTACGGATTAACCAAGGTAGAGATGATAAACGGATATGATCCAGAATCGCCTCAGATGAAGCAAAGACCAAATTTTGAAAAACTTACCCCAATCTATCCCAATGAAAGACTTACTTTAGAGACTGGCAACAGACCTTTTTCTTCAAGACTTATAGACATATTTTCTCCTATTGGAAAAGGTCAAAGAGCTTTAATTGTTGCTCCTCCGAAAGCAGGAAAAACAATTTTATTAAAAGAGATAGCTAAAGGTGTAACTGAAAATCATCCTGAAGTGGAACTTTTTGTTGCCCTAATAGGGGAGAGACCTGAAGAGGTTACAGATATGAAAAGATCAGTATCAGGTAGAGTATTTAGCTCTACATTTGATGAACCTGTCGAAGATCATTGCAGAACCGCCGAAAAATCTATGGTTGAAGCAAAACGGGCGGTTGAGTCAGGAAAAGATGTGGTTGTGCTTCTAGATAGTTTAACTAGACTTGCAAGAGCTCATAATCTTAATACACAAAGCAGCGGAAGAACTTTATCAGGTGGAATGGATCCCCTTGCTCTTTATCCTCCTAAACAATTTTTTGGTGCTGCTAGAAATTTTGAAGAACTTGGGAGTCTAACAATAATTGCTACATGTCTTGTTGATACCGGCAGCAGACTTGATGACCTAATTTATGAAGAATTTAAGGGAACAGGAAATATGGAACTTCATTTGGATAGAAGGTTGTCTGAACAAAGAGTGTGGCCAGCAATAGAGATTTCTAAAAGTGGCACAAGGAACGAGGATAACTTGCTTGATGAATTTACAATGAAACAAGTTACTTTACTTAGAAGGATGATTGCATTGTCCAATTCTCACTCTGATGCATCTTCTGATCCGACAGCTTTGACCCAGAAGATTCTTAATGCGATGGGGAAAACACCTAGTAATAAAGAATTTCTAAAAGTAGAGAGCTGGATAAAAGATTAAATTCTTTTTAAAAAACACATTTAATTTGTAAAAAAAGCTGTTTTTTGTGGTTTTTTGTGGTTTTTTTTAAATTTTTTTATGTTTTATCGTTGACAATTACTCCGGACAACTTATATTCTTAACTTAATTTTGATTAAGAGGTTGTTGTGAAGGATAGCTAACTTTGCTCGCTTTAATTTAGTCAAAATTGAAAAATGATATAAAATGTTAGTAAGGATTACTTGACATACCATGTATGTTATGAAATTATCTGAACGATAAGCAGGCTATTTGTCTGGTTTTTCTAGTTGCGACTAGGATTAACTTAGAGCCTACTTATAAAACATTGGTCGCAATTAAATTAAATAGACTTTAAATAAACAAAACCGTATCGTGTCCGGATTTTTAACTGGCACGTAGGGATTAAAAGGAGACTTTTAGACATATGTCTATAACAATCCGGAAAAAGGTAAAGGGGGAAAACAGAGTGAAAAAGATCATCTCTGCAAGAGTCCTGGGTGGAATAGCTGCCATGATGTTGGTAGTTGCATCCATCGTTGGATTCAATCAACAAACCGATACGGCTCAAGCGGCATCAACAGGTTCGATCAACTTGGTAAACAATTGGTCTAAGCTGTCGACTGCAACGAGCCCATCTAAATTAGCTACTCTTTATGGTGCTACAACACCTTCCTATGTTGGAAGTGGTAAGAGCTTATACGCTACTTACACTTCTTCAGGAAGACACATCATGACAGGGTCTAATCAATTAGTTATTGAGGTTGTCGATTCAGATCTTAACGCAGCTGTCGTTAAGAGTACGGTCGTAATCTTAAAGGGTGGACACTCTTCTAGTTCAACACTAATTACCACATATCAAGCTGAGAATGCAAGTGGTGATAATGAGCAAGCCATTCCAATTATTGATACAAATAGTGACGGTGTGATTACTGGTGCTGACCTTACATTTGCGTGTAGGTGGCTAGGTGAAGGTCTGTCAGACCTTGCCGATGGTGGATCATCTGATTTTGGTGCATATACTGTAGCAGAAGCTTCAGATGGACACAGCTCAGTATTAACTACTAAGACAACCGCCGACACACTACTAGACACTACAAGTCTTGCTAAGGCTCATCCAACAGGTGCCACTATGGCTAACCTGCTTACTGATGCTACTGCAGGTACTGGAGCGTTAGGACGAGACGGTCAATTGTCTGACATGACACTGTCTGACAAGACTCTTGATCCAGCCGTAGTTATGGGTAACTTTAACAAGTCACCTAAGTGTTCAACTGCTACAACTTCGTTGATCGCACTTACTGTGTCTGACGCAGGTGACCCAAGCGCGAGTAGATCAGCGATCTTCTCTGTTATCACAGGTACTGGAACACTAGCTGGTACAACAGACTGGGATGCAGGTGCAGTCGCTGCGAGCAATCCAAGTACTAACCTTCTTACAAACAAAGTTGCAGGATTAGTTCAGTGGAAAACTTCTAGAATAAATACAACAACCGCTAAAGTATGGAGTGGTGTTGTTTCATCTTCAAACGCGATAGACATTCTATTGACAGAGACTGGTAGAAACACCGGTGTATTCAATGGATTAGTTAACTTGTTTGATAATGAAAATACAGAAATGCCATTAGGTATGGCTAGAGTCACAGACGCAAAAGCGTTTAATGGAAGCTATGGTAACACAAATGCTTCTGCCCCATGTGCAGGTGACTGTGCAACTGGCGTAGGTAGATCTGCTCACTCAGTGACTTCTACTTTGGCAGTTAAAGATGGTGGAACAGTATACGCAAAATACATAGATGCAGCTGATGCTGATGGCAATACTAGCCAGACTAGGCAAGTTACAGCTAACATCGATGCGACTGTACCATCAGTTGCTATTAATTCTCCAGCACACGGATCTGAGAATCAGACAAGAACTCCTGCATTTAGCGTGACAGCTACAGAAGCTGCCAGCGGTCTAGATGTAAGTGGAGCTCTTCTAGTTGTTCAGGAAGGTGCAGAGACTGATAATGGTACTGGTGAAGATGGCTCAGTTGGTGCTACCAACGGTATAGACGTTATGACTACTAGTGCTATTCACACAGGTGATGGTGATGCAGGTGGAGATTTCTTAACTGCCTCTATTCACTTACTTGGTGGTGACGTAACATTAAGCACTTCAACAGACGAAGATGGTGTTTCGCCATCTACGAGAGTAGCTTCTTCTGTGACTGTAAACAGAGGTACTGCTGCTGATGGTGTTTCAACATTAACTTACACTTACACTCCAAGCTCAGCCCTACCACTAGGAGCTAATACTCCTGTGAACCACTGGATTGACTTCCAGGCTGTTGGTACTGACTTGGCAGGTAACGTAGGTTACTCTGACTCATCGTCTACTGCTAGTGCAGGTGTGCTAGCTAAATATGGCGCACACCACATTAAGATTGATCAAAAACTTCCATCTCTATCAGCCGCATATACTGGTTGGTGGTGGGACACTAGTATTGATTCTGCTAATAAGACTCACAAGCACACTTCAACTAAAGCTAATACAATGGTTGTAGAGTTTGACGGTAATATTGAAGGTATCGATGCTACTGACTTCCAAATCACATTTGATGATGGAACTACACACACACCTACTGAAGCTGTAATACAAGCAGCTTTGCCTACTCAAGTGTTCTTGACTCTAGGTGCTTCAATGTCAGCTGACAACACTCCAAAAGTGGCGTTAGTTGGATCTGTTGCAGACGTTGCAGGTAACTCTACGTCTACAGGATCTATTGCAGGAGCAACTGACAAGATTCATCCAACTGTTACTGCTACATTGAGTGGTGGAACAGGTACAGGCACAGGTGCGTTGGAAACTACCGCAGACTTAACTAAGTCTACAATGGTTCTTACTGTTACTTCTGACGAAGAATTAGTATCTAACCCTAAGGTTGACGTTTATGACCTAGGTATGGCTAAGGCTGGTCAGACAGGAAACGAGTACAAAGGTGCCTGTGGCGCTGTAAGTACTTGTGGTTTCGGTTCGGGACTAGTTGAAGTTGACGACTATAACGTTAGAACTCTTAACAAATCCCTCGCTACTCCAGCAGATAACTGGACTACTGATGGAAATGGTGTTACAAGATCTAACCCAGCCTCGTCTGCTACAGCTGACGCTACTTCTGCGGGTGTAATATTGGATGCTTCCATGACTGCTCAAGGAACTAAGACATTCAAATACACAATTAGTTCTGCTGCTGGTTCTCCAGGAACAGACGGAGATAAGACAGTAGTTGTAACTGCTAAAGATAAAGCAACTGCAGCTAACGTAACAATCCATGGTTCGATTTCATCTTCGGCATCATACTTGGTGTTCAACTTAGATGATACTGCCCCTGCATTGGCTATAACGCCTGCAGCGAGCAGCACTACAACTCAAACCAAGCCATACATTGTGCTTGACTACAGTTCTGGTGAGGACAACAAAGTAACTGTTAATACTGCTACTTTAGATGGAACGAGCATTGTTGCTGACTTGTCTACTACAGATAACAAGAAATTCTACTACGTACCGTCTACAGCATTAGCTGCTGGCACGCACAAGATTGTTGCGAAGGCCACTGACTATGCCGGAAACGCAAGTAGTGAATCAAGTAAATCATTCACAGTTGCAACCAGAACAGACTTCAAGTTGACGTTACTTGCTGGTTGGAACTCGAAATCAGTACCATCGGATCCAGTTGATCCGGCTATCGACTCAGTGTTCTCTAATACTGGTGTAGATATGGTTCTTTCGTACGGTGACCACGCTTGGTCAAGTGCTACTAAAGACTCTGGTTCTGGTACATTCGTTGGATCATTGACTTCAATAAACTCAGGACATGGTTACTGGGTACACAATAACAACTTTGCAAGCCAATCGGTTGCACTAGTAGGTCCGGTAGAACCTTCTGCAGGTTCCCCTCCAGCAGTGGTTACTATCCCTACAGTGGCTGGCTGGAACTTTGTAGGTGTTACTGATGTGACTAGAGCCAATACTGAGGGTTCTGATGGCACAGCGATAAAAGCCGCAAACCTATACTTTGGTGACTTAAAGGATACTACCGCAGGTGGACACGACATCGTGTACAGCTACGATACTACTAACCTTAAGTTCTCTGAAGTGCTAAGTGCTACGAATGTAAGTACTGGTGAAGGATTGTGGATCTACGTAGTTCCTGGTGCAGACGGATCGATCTTACCGATCGTACCACCTGCTCCGTAAAGGATCTATAAATAGATAGACTTTACAGAAAGAGCCCTCCTTTGAGGGCTCTTTCTTATTTTGTGTTGACTAGAGTGGGATAATTTTGATATTTGCTATAATTAAAGTTATGAATACTGATATTAAGAAATTTAAATATGCAAGCATTTTTCTGTCAGCTATATTGCTTTCTGTTCTGTCTTTGTCTGTCATAAGGGCAGATAGCCATAATGCTTCTACCTTAGATTTTGATTTCTTTCCTAAATTTGTACATTACCAAGGAACTGTCGCTGTGGCAGGGCAAAAACTGGAGAATATTGATACTGGTATTGCCAATTTAAAGGTTGAATTTATAAGTCAAACCCAAAATGTACAAATTAATGGCGTTAATACTCCACTTGCTGAAGGCGCTTTTAAGTTTTCTACAATATTTGGAGCTGATATTCCAGGTAAATATCACATAGATATAGGACCTGGTGTTCCTGGAAAAGTTATTTTTGATGTGTATGTTGGAGGAATTAAGGCAACAGAATCAATAACATTCCTTCCTACAGCTGCTGATGGTTGTAGATTAAGCAATTGTATGAATGCAACTTTTAATTTAACCGCCGATACTATACCTAGACCTACTCCAACTCCTATTCCGCCAACACCAACTCCTCTACCAACTGTTAACCCTAGTTTATATTCTGGTCAAATTGCAATTGGATCTGGCAATGTACCAGATGGTATAGAGGTATATGCAAAAATTCAGGATTATATTTCTGAGACTGTAACAACAAAGGATGGCGGATATTCTATTACTGTCAATCCAATAACAATAAATTATGTTAATCAACCCATTAAACTTGTTATTCAAGGAAATGAAAGCATTAGTTCAGTTCCTTTTCAGGAAAATCAATTTATAACTGGTGTAAATTTCCTTTTTGCAGATTTTGAGCTGAAGGTTTCGGAGCCAACACCTATTCCTATTCCGCCAACACCAACTCCTCTACCAACTCCCAAGCCAGAGACTATTATAGTTGTTGCTACCCCAACTCCTTCTAAAATTGAACCTATTGCTAAGGTAGAGCAGGAACCTGTTGCTCCTGTTGCAGAAGGTGGCGGATGCTCTGATGGAGGTGGATCATCATCTATATCATTATTCTCTGTATTTATTCTTGGATTGTTGGTTATCCTATCTAAAAGGTTTAGAAAGCCTATTTTAGCCCGTATAAGACTATAAAGAAGTTTTTCTAAGGTTTAGTATATTTAGAGTATCTTGGAGCCCTGATTTTGTTATATTGGCTTTACCTACTGCCTCTTCTGCTTGATGGCCTAGCTCTTTGATTAGTTTTTGGTATATTTCTGAACTTTCACCCTTGGAATCGTTTTCTATGGGGATTAGTACCTGAGGATCAAGCGAACTGACCAATGAATTAATTGACTCTGCTGTATTTTCAGAAGATGGGTTGCAGATTACTGCAAGAATATCTACTTTCCCAATCGCCTCTGAGACAGAAGCGGGTATTGTCATTTTGTTGATATCTTGAACTAGGCAAATACATAAATTTTCGCTTATTACTGAATAAATTATTGTTTTATCATCAAGATTCTCGGTGTTTAGCTTTATAGACTGACCTTGTATTGGTACGCCATTAATTTCATATTCACCAGCTTCAAAAATTATATCTGTTGAGTTAGTTATTTTATCTTTCGATATATTTCTGCTTTCTTCATTTGGGAATATAGCTATAGTATTGTCATCCTTTTGGGCGTCCTTAGTTAATGAGTCAGCGGTATGGTTATACAGGATTAAACCTTGGGAGGTTTCTATTCTTAAACCCGAGTCTGAAATCCAAGATATTCTCATTTATCTCCTTATGTATTAATAAAGTTAGTTTTTTTACTTTTGTACTTTATAATAATACTTAATCTATACTAGTTAATCTAATATGAATAATTCCAAAAGATAATGAGTTCCAAAAGAGATTATTACGATATATTGGGTGTTGGGAAAAATGCAACACCAGAAGAAATAAAGAAAGCTTTTAGAAAGCTAGCATTAGAATTTCACCCTGATAGGAATAAAGATAAGGGTGCAGAGGCTAGGTTTAAAGAAATTAATGAAGCTTATCAAGTTCTGAGTGATCCTGAGAAAAAGCAATCTTATGATCAATTTGGACATGATGGAGTTAAAGCTAATTTCCAAGATTTTGATTTTAATAATTTTGGTGGATTTGGAGATATTTTTGATGCCTTTTTTGGCGGCAGTCAATCATCCAGGTCTTCTTCAAGAAGAAAAGGTAGAGATTTACATAAAGAGGTATCAATAACATTTCAGGAATCTGCTTTTGGAGTTGAAAAAGATATACACATTGAGCGTATTGGGGAATGTAAATCTTGTTCAGGTTCTGGAGCAAAAGACCAATCTAATGTAATTACATGTAGCTCTTGTAAAGGCTCAGGTCAAGTTAAGAGGGTTCAGAAAACTATATTTGGTCAGTTTGCTCAATCAGGCATATGTTCAGATTGTTCAGGTGCGGGAAAAACAGTCAAAGAAAAATGTTCAGGTTGTTCCGGTAAAGGTGCTGAGTTAGAAAAAAGAGATATTTCAGTAAAAATACCTAGGGGAGTGTCTTCGGGAGATACTATAAAGTTGTCAGGCGAGGGAGAGTTTGGTGGCATTGGATCTGTGAAAGGTGATATTTTTATTAAAGTAAATGTCCCAGATCATGAATATTTTTCTAGAAGAAGAAAAGATGTGTTACTGACATTAGAATTAGATTTTACACAGGCCATATTAGGAGATAATTTAGATGTTCCTACCCTAGATGGTTTTCAGAAAGTATCTATACCTTCAGGCACACAAAATGGAGAAATAATACAAATTAAAGGTAAGGGTTTTACAGATATAGGGGGATCTTCTAGAGGGAATCAGATTAATGTAATAAAAGTAGCGATCCCTAAAGATCTTTCAAATGAAGAGAAGGATAAGATTCGGGAATTTAAAGATTTATCTGAAAATAGCGACAATAAGAAGTCAAAAGGAATTTTCAGAAAGTTTATAAGCGGAAATTAACTTAAGGATTTAATTGAGTTCAAGTAAAAATAACTGGGTTAAATACAGTGTTGTAGTGTCTGAAGAGTTTGTAGAGCCTGTAGTTCAGATGTTTTCAAGATTTTTATATGGTAGTGTGATTGTTGAAAAAGAAGGAGATCCGGAAGACGGAATAAATAATGAGAGTATAGTTTCGGGATATATACCTAGAAACAAAAATTCTGAAGAATTGGAAAAGAACTTAAATTCAGGGCTATCCCTTTTTAGTGGAGTTTTTGATTTATCTGACCTCAAAATTACTGAAATCAGCTCAGAAATTTGGGAGAAACAAAAATTTGACCCAATAATAATAGAAGATGTTGCAATACTTCCTTTTAAAGACCAAGTAAATAATTTTAATGATTATGCCTGGGTGATTATAGAACCATCTATGGCTTTTGGAACAGGGCATCATCCTACTACAAAGATGTGCATATCTTTAATAAAAAAATATCTAATTAAAAATGAAAAGATTGTCGATTTAGGATGCGGGTCTGGAATACTTGGTTTGGTGGCTTTGAGAATTGGAGCAGATAGTTGTCTTAGTATAGACGTAGAAGAAGAATCAGTATTAGCGTCAAATAAAAATGCTAATGATTCTAGATTATCTAATAAAATTAAGGTGCAAAAACAGGATTTATTGAAAAACTTAAATATTGATTTCTCTCCAGATTTAGTAGTTGCTAACTTAAATTCATTTTTGTTTAGGGAAGGTTTGGTTAATATAAGTGATATTATTTTGCCCGATAAAAAAATTATAGCTTCAGGTATCCTAATTGAAAATTTAGATCAAATAGAATCAACGTTCAATTCATTCAATTTTGAAATTATTGAGCGTTGTGAATCTGGAGATTGGGCTGCAATTGTTGCTCAAAAAAATAATGCATAGATTTTATTTTGAGGACATAGATAAAGACTCAGAGTTCATAGAATTTAGTAAAAATATTTCTCATCAAATTATTAATGTACTAAGAATGAAAAACGGAGATTCTATAGAAGTTTTTAACGGAAAAGGTTTGAGTGTGATTGCTCAAATAGATATTGATAACAAGAATATTACAGCTAAAGCAATTTCTAAAAAAAATGTTTTTGAGAGCGAATTAAAAATTGATGTATATCAATCTATAATTAAAAACTCTAAATTAGAATTAATTATTGAGAAATTGACTGAATTAGGGATATCATCTTTTACTCCTTTAATTACAGAGAGATCTCAAAAAAAAGATGTCATTTCTTTGAGTGAAAATAAGATTAATAGGCTCAGAAAAATATGTGTAGAATCTGCAGAACAATCTGGTAAATTCTTTATTCCAGAAATCAGAAATCGAGAAAAATTTGTAGATATGTTTAATGATAGAAAATTAAATAACCCTATAATATTTTATGAGAACCGTGATGAGTCAGAAGCATTAAGTGATGTTAATTTAGATTTATATAAAAATTCTACCTTATCTATATTCATAGGTCCTGTAGGTGGGTTTTCTAGAAATGAAATCAACTTATCTAGGAATTCAGGAGCCAATATAATTAATATAGGCGAAACAATACTAAAATCTGATACTGCTGCAATAGTCTCTTGTGCTTTACTAAGATATTTAATTGAAAATAATTTAAGTTAATTTCTTTCTTGAGAAAGATCTCTACTCATAAATTCTTTTATTGCTATTTCTGGATCATATTTTTCTTCTAGAACTTTATATGTCATATTGGTTATAGGCATATCTATATTTTCTTTTTGAGAGATCATATTTACTATTTTGGTTGCATTTGCGCCTTCAACAGTTATTTTTTTATTGGTTTTAAATTCTTCGTATGTTATGCCAGAAGCTAAGTTATATCCTAGTTGCCAGTTCCTGCTAAGATTGCTGGAGCAAGTAGTAAATAGATCTCCTATTCCTGATAACCCATAGAAAGTATATTCTTCTGCTCCATGGTAAATTCCAAATCTAGTGATTTCTCTTAAGCCTCTTGTAATAAATGCAGATTTCGCATTATCTCCAAGTTGTAATTTGTCTATTATTCCTGATCCTATAGCAATTATATTTTTTAATGCGCCTCCAATTTCAGCGCCAACAACGTCGTTGCCACTATATACTCTGAAGTTTTTACTTGAAAAATTATCTCTAATGGAATTTGCTTTATTCAAATCAGAAAATGATAAAAGCGTTGTGGCAGGTTTGCCTTCTAATATTTCAGTAGCTAAATTTGGACCAGTTATTACTCCTATTTGAGAACTATTAATTTTTATTTCTGAGGCAATCATTTCAGTAAGAGTTTTGCCATCTTCAGATAGCCCTTTTGACGCAGATATTACTGTAATTTTATTATTTATTTTATTTTTAATTTGTTGCAAATTCTTCTTAATTTCTGAACTTGGCAATGCAATCAAAAATAAATCATTTTCATTAAAATGCAATTCTTCAAAATTTATGAATTTTATTTTATTTGGTTTATCTAATTCTTTGTTTCCAATAGAAAACTTAGAGGAATTTTTAGATTCAATTAATTTGTAGTTATTTCTAAAAATTAAATCTACTTCGTTGCCAGCATTAGATAGAAGAAAACCTAATGTTGATCCCCATATTGTATTTCCTAAAATTTTAATTTTCATTTTTCTTAAATTTCAATTTATTTTCTGTTCCAGAAATTATACGTCTTATATTTTCATTGTGCTTGTATATGATTATTGATATTGCAGGAACTAGGTACACCAAGTCAATCCATGAGCTATCGAATAGGTTAATTGAGTTGAATATAATCATGAAAATCAGTGATATTAAACATCCTATTATTGATCCTGCTGATACCATTCTTGATATCAACGTAATTATTGCGAATGTTATTAAAGCAGATATAGCAGCCGGCATAAAAATAATAAATAAAGGACCTACGCCTGTTGCTACTCCTTTGCCTCCTTTGAATTTATGAAAGATAGGGTAGCAGTGACCTATTATCGCTGAAAGAGCAGCAACTTGGGTGGTGTAATTTATAGAACTAGATCCATAAATTTCTATAATTAAGACTGGAATTATTGACTTTATCATATCTAAAAATAGCACTAGGAGGCCGTAAGGCGTACCAACAGTCCTAAGAACATTTGTTGCTCCTGTATTTCCGCTTCCTTTGGAAGTAATATCAATATTTTTGGATAATTTACTTATTATTCTTCCAAATGATATAGATCCTATTAGATAGCAAGATAAAATTGATAATATAAATAATAAATAGTCGTTCATTTCTCTGAAATTTCTAACTGCAGAGGAACCCCTCTTAAATCAAAAATACTTCTTAGTTCATTTTCAATATATCTTTTATATGAAAAATGCACTAAATCTGCATTATGGAATTTTATTTGTATTTTAGGAGGATTGGATCCAATCTGTTTTGCTGAAGTAGGATAGACCCTCCTTCTCCCTTTTGATGGAGGCATATTTGAACTTATTATATTTAATATGTTTCTCCAAACTTCATCGCTATTAAAATTTTGTCTGTGTCTTTTATTGACGTCGATTAGCTCTTTCAGCATTGCATCTATGCCTAATTTTAATTTTGCTGATGTATAGACTAAAGGTATTCCAGGAAAGAATTTTAATTTTTCTATTATTTCCTTTTCTTTGATTTTTTCCTTTTTTACTAAGTCTAATTTATTCATTACCAACACACAGCCATTTCCGCTTTCTCTAATTAATCCAGCAATGTGCTGATCTTGTAAAGTTACATTTTCTGTGGAGTCTATAACTAACAGTGATATATGACTTTCTGATATTGCTTTTATAGTTCTTAAGACACTAAAATATTCGATTTCTTTTCCAATTTTGCCTTTTCTTCTTATACCGGCAGTATCTACAACTGTATAGTCATTACTCTCATATCTGAACTTAGAATCAACCGAATCTCTTGTAGTACCAGGAATCTCGCTTACAATATATTTAGCTTGGCCTATTATGATATTGAAAAGAGTAGATTTACCTACATTAGGCCTTCCTATAATCGAGAATTTTATTGATTCGTCATCAGGTTCTTCTACGGAAAATAGGTGCTCTAATGAATGCATTAAGTCAAATATGCCATTGCCATGATAAGCGCTAATATTAATCCCTTCCCCAAGACCTAGAGAGAAAAAATCATTAGTATTTTCTTCGCGAGATGAATTATCTACTTTATTTATAACTAGCGTTATATCTTTATCAATTTTTCTAATTACTCTTAGTATTTCAGTATCTTCAATAGTAACTCCTGAAGTGGCATCAACCACAAACAATATATGATCAGCTTCATTTATAGATTCATAACTTTTATCGATTACTTTTTGTGTTATATGGTCTTCCGAATAAGTTTCAATTCCCCCAGAGTCAACTAGAATAAAAGATTTATCATTCCATAGACAATTAGTTTGTATAGAATCCCTTGTAGTGCCAGGAATCTCGCTCACAATAGATTTCCTTCTTCCAGTTAGTCTATTGAAAAGGGTAGATTTACCTACGTTAGGTCTTCCGCAAATTGTAATTATTGGATTACTCACTTCAAATTCATTAAATATTTAATTACGCCCACTTGTCCCCAAATTCTATTCTCAGCCTGATCAAATACTATAGATTTATTATGATCAACAAGACCTTCTGATATCTCTTCTCCATGATGTGCTGGCAAATCATGCATAAATATTGCTTTAGAGGTTTCTAGAAGATTTTCATTGACTTGATATCCTTTGAATTTTTCTTTTCTTTTAAGTTCCTCTGATTCTTGCCCCATACTTGCCCATACGTCTGTATATATTACATCTGCATTTTCTGAAGCTTTTATTGGATCTCTTTCAAGGATAAATTTACCTTTACTAGATTTATTAAAATCATTAATTCTATCAAGATGGTTATTGGGGATTTCAAAACCTTCAGGACAAGAATGAATAAATGTGCCTCCCAATATTGAAAAAGCTTTTGCTAGACTTGTTGCCACATTATTCCCGTCGCCAATGAAAGTTAATTTAATTTCTTCTATTTCAAGAGCACAGCTCTCTAAAATAGAAATAATATCTCCTAATGCTTGACATGGATGTTCCTGATCACTCAAGGCATTAATTACAGGCACTTCAGAATTAACAGAGAATTCATCTATAGTATCCTGACTAAACGTTCTCAAAATAACTAGGTCACTCATTTTTGATAATACTTTAGCAACATCAGATATCTTTTCTCTTCCTCCCATGCCAACTTCTTTAGGATCAAAATATATTGGGTTAATACCAAGATAATTCAAAGCTCTGAAAAAGCTGAGTTTAGTTCTTAATGACGGTTTTTCAAAAAGCAGCACTCCAGTTTTATTAGAAAAACTTAATTTTTTATCAGTATCTTTTAAATAATTTTCCTTTGAAGATTTTCCAAAATATAATATTTTTTTTAAATCTTCTTTGCTGATATTGTCTAGGTTTATAAAATCTTTTTTCATCACATTTTCTCCGGAGACTCCATATCCATTAGGCTTAGGAGATTACTCAAGATTATTTTAGATGCTTTTATGAGTAATAATCTACTTTTCGTTTGTTCAATATTTGCTAAGTCTTCATCAATTACTCTATTTTTCTCATAAAACTTATGAATTATTTGGGCAAGTTCTAGTGAATATGATGAAAGTTCGTGAACATTTAGAGTTTCTGTAATTCTATTTAATAATTCAGGATACTCTATAAGTTTCTTAATTAGATTAATTTCATCTGGAGAAATTAATAGATTTATATCTGCGCTACTGAAATCTATATTGAAATATTCAGATGATCTTAATATAGAACTCAGTCTCGCGTGGGCATATTGAATATAAAATACAGGATTCTCTGAAGATTGTTTTTTAAATATATCTATATCTATCTCCATCTGGCTTTCTGGAGATCTGCTTATGAAGCTAAATCTGCAAGCATCACTTCCTATCTCCTCCACAAGATCTTTTAGAAAAATGCTAGTGCCTTCTCTTTTACTAAATTTCGATATTCCGGAAGAACTTTTTAAAGATACAATTTGATTAAGTAGCACTGTTAATTTTTTAGAGTCTATTCCTAATTTTTCTAGTATTATTTCCATTCTTTTTATGTGTCCATGGTGATCAGCCCCCCAAAGATCAATAACTTTATCAAAATTTCTTACTTTAAATTTATCTCTATGATAAGCAATATCAGTGGCGAAATATGTGGGTTTTTTATCACTACTTTTTATTAATACATTATCCCTCTCATCTCCAAGTTCTTCGGTTTTTATCCACAATGCATTATCCCTCTCATATGTTAGGTTTAAATTATTAAGATTATGGAGAGTATCATCAAAGTAATTCGAGTCAATCAAAGAAGATTCATAAAACCAGCTATCGTGTTTTATTTTGATTAACTTAAGATCTTCTTTTATGTTTTTTATGCATATATCCTTTGCATTATTCTTTATTTCATTAAAAATACTATTTTCAACATTTTCTAAATTATCATCTTTGTATTTAGGAGATAATTCTTTAGCAATTTCAACAATATCTTCTCCTTTATAATGATCTTCTGACATATTGAAATCAGCTCCATTAGTTTCTTTGATTCTTTCGATGATTGAATTACCAAAAATTTGCATTTGATTGCCAGCATCATTTACATAATATTCTCTTTCTACATTAAACTTTTGATTTTCTAATAAATTTGCAATTGTACTTCCTATGACAGCTCCTCTTATATGACCTAGATGAAGCCTTCCTGTTGGATTAACGCTTACAAATTCAACTTGCACCTTCAAATCTTTAGACTCAATTGGCCTTCCGTAATCTTTTTCTTCGAGAAGGATCATTTTTATTTCATTATTTATCCAATTTTTGCTTAGTAAAAAATTTATGAACCCAGGTTTAGCTATAGATAATTTTTCAATTTCCTTGCAGTCTGGAAGCAAGCTAACTAACTTTTCTGCAATATCTAAAGGGTTGCTAGATAGTAATTTTGATAATTGAAGAGGCAAGCTTGTAGCAAAATCTCCAAAATCAGAATTTTTTGGCTTTTCTATAATGAAATCGGGAGACTTATTTATGCCTATTCCTTCAGCTTTTAGAAGAGCTTCTAAGGCCTTAGTTGTTATGTTGTGTAAAAATTCTGAAATAAGCATTAAGATTAAGTATAGATTTATATTATGTCGACTTACAAGCTTTGATTGGATAAGGAAATAATGAATACTGAAATAGTTAATTTGTTGAAGAAGAAATATGACTTAGATAATCATGATTTAGAAATTGCCATAACCAGAGTAAATGAACTGGAAGAGGCAGTAAAAAAGATCAGAGGAGTTGAAATAGTAGAAGATTTAGCTCAATCAAACCCCTTAAAATTTTCCAATGAGTAGTATTGCAAATCTTTCTATATCAGAAATATCTGACCTTATATTTAAAAAAGAATTATCCCCAGTAGATTTATTTTCTTTTTATAGTGATCGTATTAATAGATTAGATTCAAAGATAAATTCATTTATAGAGATTTTTGATAACTGGGAAGAAAAGGCAAAGATTTCTGAGCAAGAGATATCTAAAGGAGAGTATAAAGGCCCTCTTCATGGTATTCCAATAGCTGTAAAAGATTTAGTTGATGTGAAATCAAAAATAACTACAGCTGGGTCTAAAATATTATCTGCAAATGTTGCAAAAAGCTCTGCAGAAATTGTTAATGCTCTTGAATCATCAGGAGCAATAATTATTGGTAAGACAGAATTAGTAGAATTCGCTTTTGGACCTCATGGTATTAATTCAAATTCGAAGCAGACTAAAAATCCTTGGGATCTTAATAAAATACCAGGTGGGTCAAGTAGTGGATCTGCAGCAGCAGTAGCTGCAGATTTAGTGCCTATTGCAATCGGTAGTGATACTGGAGGCTCAATTCGAATGCCTGCTTCTTTTTGTGGAGTAACTGGATTTAAACCATCTTATAATAAGCTCTCAACTAAAGGGGTTTTCCCTCTTTCTTGGACATTAGACACTGTAGGTCCATTAGGAAAAAATACAAAGGACTGCTCGGTATTTGTGGAAGAAGTATGTAAAAATCAAAATCCCAATGACCAAGATCCTTACAGAGGATTTGATACATCTATGTTAGATAATTTTGATAGTTTGTTGCCTGTAAGATTAAGAGTTGGAATTCCAAATGATGATTATTTCTCTGAAATGGATGATGAAGTTAAAAAAGTGTTTAATGATTCTGTTGAACTTATGAAATCTAATGGAGCTGAAATTATTAATGTCGATTTGTCATGGTTATCTATTGCAAGGCCAGTCAATGTCGTTATAACTCTGGCTGAAGCAATGAGCGTCCACAAGGATTATTTAATTTCAAATTACGAAGAATATACTTATGAAGTGATTAGTAGATTGGTTTCTGGAGAAGGCTTATCAATTAATGATTATTTAAGTTCTCTTAGAGTGATGAGTTATATTCAGAGAAAAATGAATGATGAATTCAGTAATTTTGATATTCTTGCTTGTCCTACAACTCCTGAGTTGCCAGGCTTAATAGAAGAATACTCAAAAGAGAATTTGTCGGCTTCAAAAGAGGTTGTAGGAGGGAGGATTCCTAGTTTTACAAGTATATTTAATGTTACTAGGCAGCCATCACTTAGTACTCTAGCAGGTTTTTCAAGTACAGGAATGCCTGTAGGATTAATGTTCACAGGAAGGTTCAATAAAGATTTTGGTGTTCTGCAAGTTGGCAATTGGTTTGAGAAAATTAATCATAGTAATAGAAGCAAAAAACCTACTATTGAATAATTTTATTTATAAAATTTGTACATAATTTCTTTGATTCTTCTGTACTTAATCCTTCACATAGAATTACAGTGTTTCCATAGATAATATAATGCAGATATTTTGCTTTAGCAGATCCAGGTCCTGATCCAGCTCCTCGCCTGTTTACTCTTCTATCTGAATTTCCTTCTTTCCACGTCACATCTCTTGATGCAAGAACCGCATCTTCTCCTATAGCCTCCTCTATTAATTTTATAGATCTTTTTGCATTATCATGAGTGTCATAAAATCTTAATTCATAATCATATGTATTATTCAAATCATCTTTCATCCATCCAAAAAAAGCACTATCAGCATTTTCGAGTTTAGAGACATCATATTTTTTTGAAACTTTAAATCCTTTATCTTGGAAGTTAACAATATTCAAAATTCTTTCATTATTACTAAACTGTTTAATTTCAATGAATTCTGCATTCTCGGAGCCACAACCAATTATTATTAGAAAAAGTATTAAGAAGTATTTAATTTTGCTTATTTTCATTCTTTGTAAAATATTTTGTTAATTTGATTAGAATCCAAGCTGATATAACTCCTATAATGAATATTAAGTACAAAGATGAATTTGAATATGAATTTTTTGGAAGGTCATATAGCAAACCAATACTAGCTCCAACAATAAGCCCAGAAATGATTATTCTAAATTCATCTTTGTATTTATCTAATATTACTTTTATTAGAATTATAGATGTTGAAAATCCTACAATCCCTCCCAATAAAAATAAGAGTAAATAGGGAATATTGATCTCACTCACTGAATTAACTGTGCTTTCATATGTACCTAATATTAAAAGCATTGATGAGCCACTAATGCCTGGCAATATCATGAACCCAAAAGACAATAATCCAGACAATATTACAATATAGAAAGCTGGATCTGAATTACCTATATTAGGAATAAATATTGAAAATAATCCTAAAAATAATCCAGACAATAAATAGACTGAAAATTTTGGTTTTTTTCTTAATTCAGTGAGTAGCTTTATGCTGTATACAATCATTAGGGATATTAAGAAAATTTTTGATTCATTTCCGTAATTTTTGAATAGATATGAAGCTAATTTAGCGAAAACAAATACTGATATAAGTATCCCAATCAATAGTGTAGTGATTAAGTCATATTTTATTGTTTTTTCAGAAACTTCTTTATCTCCAGTAATTTTCCTTATTATCCAATTAAGTGAATAAATCACATCATCATATTTTCCAGTAAGAAAAAGCACAGTTCCTCCACTAATACCTGGAAATAAATCAGCAAAACCGACAACTATACCTAGGCCTAGATTGCTAAGATTATGCTTGATTAATTTAATCAATTGAGTTATCTTCATTTTGTCTGTAAGGTAGAACAAAATTGGCATCAGAAAATGCATTTTGCATCTCACTTAACACATTAGTTAATTCATTAACTGCCTCTTTTGGTAGCAAGCAATTGTTTACTGACATACAATAACTTTCATATTTTTTCTGAATTTCAGATAAATCATAACAAGCTTTCTGTATAGATTCTTGATATTTCCTATTCCACTCTGTAAAACGTCTAGAATAACACCCTTCATCCCATTTTACGGCTCTCCATTGGCTAGGCCCTTGAGCATTCATCATGTTTATGGTCCCAGTTCTTATCCAGCTATAAACCCATGCCTCAACATCAATATCTCCGCTGAATTCTCGACTATTTTTTACTCTGAATATTTCTTCAACTCCGTTTTTACCTCTTTCATAAACTAATGGACCTAAAGTCATTGAAAAAATTATAGCAATAGCTATTGATACAAAAAAGATTTGTATATTTGAAGGATTTCTTGATGCTTTTCTAAGATATCCAATCAGTAATCTAATTTTATTTGTATTAGTTTTTTTCATAAAATGATAGTTTAGTCAAAGTAATATTAAGTTAAAAGCAGGGAATAATGAATATTCATAATATAGAAGCTCCAATTTTAGTTGCCCCAAGCCCAACACCTTTTACTAAGGAAGGTGAAGTTGATTATCAGGGCATAGAAAATAATGCTGAAAGATGGTTAAGCACCGATCTGTCAGGATTTGTGCTAGGAACAGAGAACGGAGAAGAGCAACTTCTAAGTTTTGAAGAAAAGAAAGGTATTTGTAATAGTGTTGTTTCTGTAGCAAAAGGAAAAAAAATAATAATTGCAGGAATTGATAATCCGTCTATAAGAGGGACTCTTGAAGATGCTGAAAGTTATATAAAACTAGGTGTAGATGTTCTCAGAATAAGGATACCTAGAAGAAGAGATACTATAGATAAATATTTTGATGGAGTTCTTGAAAGAATTTCGGCACCTGTATTGATAATTCACCAAATGGCTCCAGGAGGATTTTCTAATTCAATGACTACTGAAGGAGCAAATCCTGATCAGATCGGCAGGTTTTGCTCTCATGATACTGTATTTGGATATATAGCAAGTCACCTTGTTAGATTTGAAATGATGACAAGAAAATTTGTTTCAAAAGATAAGCAGTTTTGGGTCCCAAATGCTATGTTGATGGCAGCACAAATATTAGAAGGTGCCAATGGAGCTTGCTTTATGCTTGGTAATATAGCGCCTAAACTTTGCATAAAAATCATGAAGTTAGGCTTGGAAAGAAATTACTCTGAATCTAAAAAACTTAATGATTCTTTAGTTAATGCCGATTGGAATATTTTATCTAGAGGAGCAGCTGGATTAAAGTATGCAATGGATTTGATGGGATATACAGGCGGGGATCCTAGAAGCCCTTTGAATGCCCTAGATGAAAAAGCAAAAAACGAAATAAAAATAGCTTTAGATGAATTGGGTATCTTAAAAGTAGAGTAATTATTTATTATGGTTGACTTTAAAAGAAAAATTCAAGATTTAAGAATTTCTATGTCTGAGATTATATCTATGGTAGATCTTGAAGAACTAAAAAATGAAATTAATTCACTTGAAGAGAAGTCTCAGTCTCCAGACTTGTGGAAAGATGGGAAGAAGGGATCTAAATTAATGACAATCCTTGCTAATAAAAAGTCTTTTTACAAAAATATTGATCAGTTAAATTCTTCGCTAGAAACTTATTTTCAGCTTTCTCAAGAAGCAAATCAAGAAGATATATCTATTTTAGAAAAAGATTCAAAGGAGGATATAGAGTCTATTGAAATAGGAGTGGAGGCTTTAAAAACTGAACTTCAATTTTCTGGAGAGTATGATAATTTTGATGCATTAATTACAGTTAGTGGTGGAGCTGGTGGAGTTGATGCACAAGATTGGGCTTCTATGATTCTTAGAATGTATTTAAGATGGGCCGATAAAAGAAAATTTAATGTTGATTTGTTGACTAATTCTCCTGGCGAAGAAGCCGGAATAAAAAGTGCTTTGATAAGGATAAAAGGCGAAAAAGCTTTTGGTTTTTTAAAAGGCGAAAAAGGTGTTCATAGATTAGTTAGGCTTTCTCCATTTAATTCAGCGAATTTAAGGCACACGAGTTTTGCTTTAGTTGAAGTAATACCGGATTTTCAAGATTCAGTGGATGTTGAAATAAATAATGATGATCTTAAGATAGAAGCTTTTAAAGCTAGTGGTGCAGGAGGTCAAAGTGTACAAAAAAATTCATCAGCAGTTAGATTAACTCATAGACCTTCAGGAATTGTTGTTTCAGTTCAAAATGAAAGATCTCAATCTCAAAATAAAAATATTGCAATGCAGATTCTTAAATCTAGACTTGTAGATTTAGAAATGCAGAAAAATAAAGAGAAAGAAGATGAACTGAAAGGTGAATTTGTGTCTGCTGAATGGGGCAATCAGGTTAGGAGTTATGTTTTACATCCTTATACGCTCGTAAAAGATGTTAGGACTGGATATGAAGTTGCAGACGTAAACAGTGTTTTAGATGGCGACATAGATCAAATTTTGGTAGAATTCTTAAGATTTTCTAAAAAATCTTTAAATTAATAAAACAATATAAAAATGATTATGAAAAGATTAAGCACATTATTAATTATCATGGCAATATCATTGTTTGCTTGTTCTAACGAACCTGCACCTCAGAGTTCTAGCGAACCCCAGAAGTCCATTGCTCCTTCATTACAAGGTTCTGATAATTCTGGAGGTTCTGGAGCTGGGAAAGGTGGTACTCTAAAAAGACTATGGTCAGATCCGCCTACTCTTGACCCCCACTTAGTAACTGATACTACTTCTGCGGGGCTAGTAGTTGAAATGTTTTCAGGTTTGGTAACTTTGAGCCCAGATTTAGAGATAGTGCCTGATTTAGCTGAAGGCTGGGATGTAAGCGAGAATGGAACTCTTTATACTTTTAAATTAAGAGACAATATAAAGTTTTCAGATGGATCTCCAGTAACCACTAATGATTTTTTTTATTCCTTTAATCGAGCAGCAAATCCGGATACTGAATCTCCAGTGGCCGAATTATATTTGGGAGACATAATTGGAGTTCAAGAAGTATTAGATGGTGAAGCAAACGAGATTTCAGGCATAACAGTTATAGATGATAAGAACATACAAATAAAAATTGATTCTCCTAAAGCATACTTTCTAGCAAAACTTACATATCCTACAGCCTATGTCTTAAAAGAAGCTAATGTAAATAAAGGAGGCGATAATTGGACAGATTCACCAGTTGTTACAGGGCCTTTCGCTTTAGAAAGATATGATCTGGGTCAAGTTCTTATACTCAAGAGAAATGATTTGTATTGGGGAGATAAAGCCAAGCTTGATAGAGTTGAGTTTAATCTAGCTGGAGGAGTTCCAATGGCAATGTATGAAAATGGAGAAATAGATATAACTGGAGTAGGGCTTGCTGACCTTGAGAGAGTGCAAGATCAAAATGACCCATTGAGTAGAGACCTAATTTCTGTACCTCCTTCATTTACTATTAGTTACATTGGATTTAATGTATCCAAGCCTCCATTTGACGATTTAAAGTTTAGGCAAGCGTTAAATTACGCCGTTGATAAAAAATTAATTGCGACTCAAGTTTATTCTGAGTTAGTCAGGCCAGCTTATGGAATACTTCCTCCTAACTTTCCTGGTTTTTCAAGTGATATTAAGGGCTTAGAATATGATCCTGATAAGGCAGTTAAATTATTGAGTGAATCTAAATATTCTGACCCAGAAACAAGACCTTTGATAGTTGTTACTATACCCGGAACTGGTGGGTCACCAAGTTTAGATATGGAAGTTGTAGCAGATATGTGGGATAGGATCTTGGGAGTTCAGATCGAAATTCAGCAAGTTGAATGGGCAACTTACCTTCAAGATCTTCATAGAGAAAGACTTCAAGTTTGGGGAGGATCTGGATGGCAGGCAGATTACCCTGACCCTCAAGATTTTATTGATATTCTTTTTCATTCTGAAAGTAAGGGGAATCATGGGAAGTACGATAATCCCCAAGTGAATAAGATATTAGAAGAAGCTAGGATTGATCAAGATCCTTTAACTAGAATAAGTAAATATAATAAAGCCGAACAAATGATAATTGACGATGCGCCATGGCTTCCAATGTGGTTCGATCAGGAAGGATTGGCCTTAATTAAGCCAAGAGTAAGAGGATTTGAATTTACCCCTCTAATTGTTCCTAAGTTAAAAAACGTTTATATTCAAAACTAAATAAACTAATAATATGTTTTGCTGATATACGCAATTAAACGAATACTCTGGGTTCCTCTAGTAATGCTAGTAATAGCATTAATGGTTTTTATACTTGGAATATATGGTCCTGGAGATCCAGTAGAGGTAATACTTGGTAATAACTATACTGAAGAACTCGCAGAATCTTTAAGGGAAAAGAAAGGTTTGAATGATCCTGTCTTCGTCCAATATTTTAGGTATATTAGTGATTCTATAAAAGGTGATTTTGGAGAAAGTTATAAATATCCTGGAAAAACCGTTTCAGAGCTTCTTGCGCCAAAATTGGTAGTGTCTGCAAAATTATTTATTGTGGCTATATTAATTTCTACTATATTTGGAATTCCACTAGGATTTTATGCAGCTATAAAACAAGGCACTCCAATTGATCCATTGGTTGTATCTTTGACCTTAATAATTTATGCTATGCCAGTTTTCCTAACGGCACCATTCTTGATTATTATTTTTGCTTTGGAATTAGGATGGGTTCCGGTTTCAGGGTGGGGAGGTATCTTTGATTCAAGATCTATACTGCCTGCAGTAACCGTAGGATTGCCAGGAATTGCTGTTATTGCCAGATTGATGAGAGCGAGCACTTTGGATGTTTTAGGGCAGGAATTTATTACTTTTGCAAAAGCAAAAGGGGTAAGCAGACGAGATGTAATTTATAAACATGTTGGAAAAAATGCGATATTACCTGTTGTTACTGTATTAGGACTATCTTTTTCTGGAATGCTAGGAGGAGCTTTAATTGTGGAGCTTATATTTGGAATACCGGGGGTTGCAAGATTTGCATTAGACGCAATTTTTTCTAGAGATTACCCAATAATTATGGCTTTAACTTTAATTGGAACCGTTACATTAGTCATAGCAAATTTGATTGTGGACCTTTTATATGTACTTCTCGACCCAAGGATTAGGTATAGTAATGACAATTAATAACGAACAAAAAATCACCTCAATAAGTCCTTTTCGTCATGGCTTAAATAGCTTGCTTAAAAAAAGAGTTGCAGTTTCAGTAATTGTTATTTTAGTTATTGTTTATCTTGTTGGTCTTATTGCGCCTTTAATTGCGCCTTACTCTTATTCTGAAACTGATTTAATGAATACCCAAAGTGGCCCAACTTTGGATCACATATTTGGAACTGATAGGTTAGGAAGAGATATATTTACTAGAATAATTTGGGGTATACAAACTACAGTAATTATTACTATAGTTGGACTAGTAACAGGAAGCTTAATTCTTGGTGTTAGTCTGGGATTGGTTGCTGGATATTTTAGAGGAAAGGCAGATGCGATTATTACGAGAGCTGGAGAAGTTTTGGCTGCATTTCCTGATATTTTATTGATCATTATTTTAGCGGCTACTCTTAGACCTAGAATAGTGGACTTTGCACGAAATATAGAAGATATGTCAGGAATAAATGGGATAGTATCATCGGGTATAGTGGACTTTGCCGTAATAGGTATAGCATTATTACCTCTTAGTTGGTTTGGTATGATGAGATTGGTAAGAGGCCAAGTTTTGTCAGTAGGTCAGAGAGAATATGTTCAGGCTGCAAGGATAGCAGGAGCATCAAATGCAAGAATTCTTTTTCGACATATCCTTCCTAATGTTATTGGACCAATTATTGTATCTGCTAGTTTTGGGTTAGGGGCAGTAGCAGGAACTGAAGTTTTCCTTAGTTTCTTAGGGTTAGGAGTTCAGCCTCCTCATCCAAGCTTAGGAATAATGATCGCTGATGTTACCGGGAGGGGAGCATCTAGTGTTTCTGTATTAAAAAACCACCCTGAGCAAATTTTGGCTCCAATAGCAGTTGTTTGGATATTAATTTTTTGCTGGAATTTACTTGGTGATGCTTTAACTGATATATTCAACCCTAGGTCAAAATAGACCTGATTGATTAACTTTATTCTTATTATTTATAAGTTTTATGGAAATGTTTTCGATAAATGAATTTACATCTCGTCGCTCTGATGTTTTAGGGCTTAATGGTATTGTGGCCACTAGCAATCCACTTGCTGCTAACGCGGGGCTTGATATTTTAAAAAAGGGAGGTAACTGTGTCGATGCAGCAGTATGTGCTGCGTCAGTGTTGAATGTGGTAGAACCAATGTCTACAGGAATAGGAGGTGATGTGTTCGCCCTTATTTATGATAAAAGCTCATCTTCTGTTAAAGCTTTAAATGGAAGCGGAAGATCAGGCAGGAATTCAATTATTGAAGATTTTGCTAAATTTGGACTTGATCATATTCCTGTTGAAGGTAAATTTTCTGGTATGTCTGTTAGCGTCCCTGGTGCTGTAGATGCTTGGCAAGAATTGTTAGAGAAATTTGGAAAATTTTCCCTTGATTCAGTGTTATTACCAGCAATTGACATTGCAAATAAAGGTTTTGGAGTATCAGAAATTACAGCTAATATGTGGAAGTTAAATCAAAATAAATTATCAATTAATAATAATTGTGATTTCTTGGTTAATAATAAACCTCCAAAATTTGGAGATAAATTTTCAAATCCTAATCTCGCCAGAATATTAAAAGGTATTTCAGAGAATGGAAAATCTTATTTTTACCAAGGAGCAATACCTAATAAGATTTCAGATTATGTTAAACATTTTCACGGATGGCTTTCTGAGGAAGACTTTTTAAGTCATGAAAGCGAATGGGTGGAACCTATAACTTCAAATTATAGGGGGTATGATGTTTGGGAATGTCCTCCTAATGGACAAGGGATTGCCGCATTAATTGCATTAAATATATTTGAAAATTTTGATCAATTTGAATCTGAGATAATGAAAATTCATTATCAAATAGAATCAATGAAAATAGCTTTTCAGGATGCCCTTTGGTATGTTGCAGATCCTGACAAATTCAAAGTTCCTATAGAGCAGCTACTTTCAAAAGAGTATGCTAAAAAAAGATTTGATGAAATTAATGCCTCAAAATCAAATTATGGGTACAGTAAAGGAAATTTTAAACAACAAGGAGATACTGTTTATATCTCAGTAATTGATGGAGAAGGAAATGCTTGCTCATTAATTAATAGTTTGTATCAAGGCTTTGGCACAGGCTTAGTAGTTCCAGGTACTGGGATAGCATTGCAAAACAGAGGAGCTTTATTTTCATTAAATCAAGATCATCCAAATATCTTTGAACCTTTAAAAAGACCCTTTAATACAATAATTCCAGCAATGATTACTCAAAATAGCAAACTAGTTAGCTCTATGGGCGTTATGGGAGGTTTTCAGCAACCCCAAGGTCATATGCAAGTGATTTCTAATATGGTTGACTATAATATGAGTCCCCAATCTGCTCTGGATAGCAATAGATTTAGTGTAAGCATAGAAGAAGATTTAATTTATTTAGAGAATTCTTTTCCTAATGAAGTTGTCTTAGGATTAAAGGATAAAGGTCATAATATAGATATAAAAAATGGATATGAAAGAGGGTTATTTGGAGGAGGACAAATTATAAATAAATATAAAGATAAAATATTAATAGGAGGATCAGATCCTAGAAAAGATGGACAGGCTGTAAGTTATTAAAATGAAAATAGCGATAGTTTCGCCATATGACATATCTAAGACTGGAGGTGTGACCAACCATGTTGTTAATTTAGCCAATGAGTTAACTAGTCAAGGAAATATAGTTTCGATTATTGCGCCTTCTTCAGATAAATCATTTAACCTCAATCATATAAATTTTTTGAATGCTGGAAAACCAACTTTAGTTAATTTTGGTTCAACCAAAGCGTCTATTTCTGTAAAATTTACTTCAATAATTAAAGTAAGGAATTTTTTTGTAAAAAATTCCTTTGATTTAGTACATATTCATGAGCCATTAGTTCCTTTTGTATCATTATTTTCATTAATTTTTTCAAAATCCCCAGTTGTGGTAACTTTTCATGCCACATTTAATTCAAATTGGAAATTTAAGTTTTGGGGATTTTTATTTAGAGATTGGGTGTTAGGTTCTATATCAAAAATATGTGTTTCCAAGACAGCTGGTTCAACTTTAAAAAATTATGGTTATGATTTTGACTATGAACTAATTCCGAATGGGATAGATTTAGAAAGATTTAAATTTAAAAAAAGCCAAGCGAACCAAGAAAGAAAAATATTATTTGTTGGCAGAAATGAAGATCGTAAAGGGATAAGAATTCTCCTTGAGGCCTTTGTGATAGTTAGTGCAAAATATAGCAATGTTGAATTGAATTTGGTAGGAGAAGGTGTTCCCAGTTTATCAACTAATTATACAAATATACCTAATTGCAAATTTTATGATCATATGGAAGGACAAGAGTTAGTTGATATGTACCATAGTTCCCAAATTTTTTGCTCGCCTGCTACTGAAAATGAAAGCTTTGGAATAGTTCTTTTGGAAGCTATGGCTTCAGGATTAGCTGTTGTTGCTTCAGATATTGATGGTTATAGAGGTATAGTTAATAATTATGACAATGGTATTTTATTTAAGAATAGAGATATTAAAAGTCTTGCAGATGTTCTCTGTGAGTTAATTGAAAACAGAGACATGATAAATAAGTTATCATTAAATGGAAAACATTTTTCGAAAGAATATTCTTGGAAAGAAGTTTCTAGAAATATAATTTTTAATTATGAAAAGAGCATGAAAATTGACTGATTATTTTGAAAAATCTAGAGATAATTTGAGGTCTAAGGCAGAAGGTGTAGTAATTGATCCTGTAGTGAACGTTCTAGTCAGAATTAAATGCACTCCGAACGTTGTCACTATATTAGGATTCTTAGCAGTTTGTATTTCAACCTTTTTTGCTACCCAAGGAAATTTTAGAATATCTGGAATACTTGTAATGGTATCAGGCTTAATGGATGTCTATGATGGTGCGTTAGCTAGAAAATTGCAACAAGATTCTGATAAAGGTGCTTTCTTGGATTCCACATTAGATAGGCTAGGTGAAGCCGTGATTTTAATTGGAATTATTTACTATTATTCTCTAAAAGGCGACGAGATCATTGTAGTGATGACAAGTATATCAATAGTTTTTTCATTAATGATAAGTTATTTAAGGGCAAGGATAGAAGGATTAGGGTATAGCTCAAAAAGTGGCATATTTACAAGACCGGAGAGGATATTAATTGTAGGTCTTGGATTAATATTTTTTAGTCCGTCATTAATGATTACTGTTTTAACTGCAGCAGTTTCGGTGGGATTAATTCATAGATTTTTCTTATTTTGGAAACTTCTGAGGAAATAGTATGAAAAAAATATATTATTTTCTATTTAAAGTGCATTTTTTATTTATTTTCTTATTAGTTTTTATTATTAATCCAAACTATTTAAGCGCAGATCAAAGTATTATCATGAATGATTCAGCAAAATCTCTTATTCCAAAAGGGATTGAATTTAGCATAGATTTATTAAGTAAAGAAAATATTGAGGATATCCAAGTTAAGTTCAAGGTTCAAGGCAGGAAATCTTTTCAGTATGAATATTTGAATTTGGATGATTTTTCAGACAATGAGCCTTTAAAATATTTTTTTTCAACTCAGCGATCATCTAGATATATTCCGCCTGGGAGTAAAGTAACCTATTTCTTTGAAATATTTTTTAAAGATGGAACCTCTTATAGCACAGAAAGAAAAGAACATATATTTTTGGACTCAAGATTTGAGTGGGAAAAAATTGAAGGAGATATAGTAACAATTTATTATCACGGTCCAGTTTCCAGAAGAGCAAAAAAAATGCTTAAGGCGTGTGAAGAATCAGTGGATAAAATTTCAAAGTTGCTGGGCGTAGAAAAAAACGAAAATATATCAGTAATGATGTACAACAATTATTCTGAAATGTTTGACGTTGTTGTGAAAAAAAGTGAAACTCAAGCAAATTCATTAATTACTGAAGGGCAAGCATTTGCGACAGAGAATGTTGTATTAGTTGATGGAGGCTCTAGATCTGCATTAGGAGTAGCAACTCATGAAATTACCCATGTGATTGTAGCGAGAGCTTCTAAATCTTCATACTTAGGAGTGCCATTATGGCTTAATGAGGGCTTAGCTGAATTTGGAAATATAGAGCAAGATCAGGGTTATGAAAGATATTTAGAATGGGCTATTGATACAGATAGGTTATTCCCATTCAGCTCATTGAATAGATTCCCAGGAAATCCTAATTTAACTTTAGTTGCGTACGGTCAATCAAAATCTTTTGTTGAATTTTTAATTAATAATTTTCCTGAAGACTCTATGATTAAATTGATGAATGAAATTTCTAACAAGAAATCAATAGAAGATAGTTTTATTTCTTCTTTCGGATTTTCTTTGGATGAACTTGAAATTCAATGGAAAAAGAATATTGGAATAAGCGATAAAGAAAATGAACCTCTTAATTCTTTGGATATAAATAATGAATCAAAAGGTAGTTGCAATGGCGGTGAAATGGGATTCGAACTTAGTAGCATAATATTCCTAATATATGCTTATTTCGTAAGAAAAAGAGTAAATAGTTAAAAATTACGTTAGAAAATAAGATTCTTGTAACATTTTAGTAACACTTATTTAATCCCAAGAAACATTTCATCGACTGATAAGCAATAAATTAGTCTCTTAAGATAAATTTATAGAAAGGAAAAATTATGGGTGATGGAAATATTGCTTGGATGATAGTTGCATCAGCATTGGTGCTTTTTATGACTCCAGGCTTAGCCTTTTTTTATGGAGGTTTGGTACGAGCTAAGAATGTGATAAGTACAATGATGTACAGTTTTATATCAATGGCTTTAATAAGTGTTGTATGGGTTGTTTGGGGTTATAGTTTGGCGTTTGGTAGTGGAGGTTCATTTATGGGACCTTTTATAGGAAACTTCGATTATCTTTTTCTTGATGGAGTAGTTACGGATCCATCAACTGCAGCTGCTGATTTGGTATTTGTAGTATTTCAGATGATGTTCGCTATTATTACTCCAGCACTTATAACAGGAGCATTTGTTGAAAGATTTAAGTTTTCTACATATATGCTATTTATTGTGTTATGGGTAACCCTTGTATATGCACCAATATGCCATTGGGTGTGGGCTAGTGATGGATGGTTATTTGCTCGAGGAGCTCTAGACTTTGCAGGCGGTACAGTAGTGCATTTGAATGCTGGAATAGCTGCTCTTGTAGCTGCATTTTTGGTAGGTAAAAGACGTAATGGAGCAGATGGTGGAATCGTTGCTCACAATGTACCTTATGTACTTTTAGGTGCCTCAATACTGTGGTTTGGATGGTTCGGATTTAACGCCGGAAGTGGATTATCTGCTAATTTTACGGCAGTGAATGCATTTCTCGTAACCAACACAGCCGCAGCCGCAGCCGCATTAACTTGGCTTGTTATAGGAGTTATACATACTAAAAAGTTCAGCGCAGTAGGAGCAGCAACTGGAGCTGTAGCAGGTTTAGTTGCTATTACCCCTGCTTCAGGATTCGTTGACGTTGCTGGAGCATTGGCAATTGGTGTCACTGTGAGCATGGTGTGTTATTTTGTTGCGATTCTTATGGAAAAAAGCCCAATAGATGATGCACTCGCTGTATTTGGAGTTCATGGTGTTGGTGGAGCTTGGGGAGCTTTAATGACAGGAATTTTTGCAGTCGAAGGTATAGGCGGAACTGCAGGATTGATAGAGGGCAATGCAGCCATAGTTGTTGAACAGTTAATCGCTGTGTTAGCGACATTGGCTTACTCTGGAGTTGCAACTTTTATAATCTTGAAAGTTTTAGATGTAATTCCTGGACTTGGATTGCAAGAAGCTGAAAACATAGAAGCAACTGGTCTTGATGCTAATGTTCACGGGGAACGTGGATATATTGCTGATGGTGCCGATTAAGTATGAACAAATAAAAGGAGAACAGATATGTTAAAAATAGAGGCCGTTATAAGGCCGGAAATGGCAAGTTCAATTGGTTTGCTTCTTGAAGAGGCAGGTGTTGGAGGTTATTACATGACCAATGTAACTGGCAAAGGAAACCAAAAAGGAGTTGAGGTTCTAACTGGTAGAGGTACTTCTACTATAACTAGAGCAGCAATACCTAAAACTTTAATCACCACAGTAGTCTCTGATGATATTAAGAGTAAGGTGATAGATGTATTAATTAGTGGAGCTAAATCTGGAGAAGAGGGATCTATAGGTGATGGCAAAATTTTTATATCAAAAATTGAGGAAGTTATTAGAATAAGAACAAAAGAAAAAGGCAAAAAAGCCTTATAGTAAAAAGTATAATTTTAAAGGAGCGGTTTATTCCCGCTCCTTTTTTTGTTGATTATTTTTTAATCAAGTTGATAGAATATCCTTTTATATTTAAAGTTTACTAACACCAAATTAATTTAGGAGCGTAGCTCAGTTGGTAGAGCGAAGGTCTCCAAAACCTTAGGTCGGGGGTTCGAATCCTCCCGCTCCTGCCACCTAAATTAGCCGAGGTGTTGGAATTGGTAGACAAGCAGCGTTGAGGGCGCTGTGCCAGAAATGGCGTGCGAGTTCGAGCCTCGCCCTCGGCACCATCTATAATTTTCCAATTAAATGTTGATAATTATTTTCTAAAGAACGTTTATTATTTTTCTTTCCTATAATTAATTTGATTATGTTTTTTATTAGATTTATTTTTGATGTTCTTATTTGGCTTACATTTAATTCCGTGTAAGGAATTTTTATTATATCTATTTTTTCTACAGTGTATTTCTCAGAAATATGATCGCTAATTGGTCTTTCTAGTGCAAGATTATTTTTATTTAAATTTCTATTTAATGAATATATGAATTTAGCACCCATATCATGCATATTTTCTACATAGTCAGATACTTGTTTAGATGTCATTTCTTGAAATGAGCATATATTAATAGCTCCATCTATGTTTCCTTTATACTTATCAAATTCTGTATTGGGAATTAATAGAAAATCACAATCTTGTGTAGATTCTGATTCATAGTTAAATAGCTTTACTTTTTTATTCGGAAAAGCTTCAGAGAGAAATAGATAAGAAAATATTAATGTATTTGGTAAATCTGTAATTATATATTTTGTATTAGGAAAGATAGTGCAAAAGCAGTGCGCAAAGCCTCCCCATCCTCCTCCAATTTCACATATAATTGATTCTTTTTCATTATTATTGGCATTTATCGAATTAGATTTTTGTAGAGCCATCATGCACTCAAAAAATTTTAATGTATCCTTATTCACGAATTTGTCTTCTATTTTAAATCCAAAGCCACCTAGTATTTCTGGCTCAGAAATTAACAAGTCTAAATTTTTATCTATTTCTAGAGATGCTGATTTAAGTAAATTAAGTTTTTGTGAAAATTGTTTTGACTTGAACTCGTGGTGGCTTCTATATGGATAGGGGGACTCTCCTGTTATATGATAACAATGACTTCTTAAATCATTAATAATTAAAGGTGGATAATCAAAAATATATTCAAATCCTGATACTTCTTCAGCCCAATATTTACTTATGGATGACTTGTTGTTGTAGATTAGATCTTTAAAAAATGGAAGTACTCTTAAGTAGTTTTTATATACCTCTGTATTCTTATTTGATCTATCTAAGGCCACCATAAATTTATTTTACGTTTTCTTTTCAATAAATTAAACTATCTTTTTTATAAATTAAACTAATTATCTTTTTATGGCGACGTAGCCAAGTGGTCTAAGGCCGAGGTCTGCAAAACCTCTATTCGGCGGTTCGAATCCGCCCGTCGCCTCCAATAAATTAGCCGAGGTGGTGGAATGGTAGACACGAAGGACTTAAAATCCTTTGCCTTAGGGCGTGCGAGTTCGACTCTCGCCCTCGGCACCAAAATATTTTTTCCAGTCAGTATTCTTTGACAATGTCTTTATTTTGCCTTGCTTTACTTCGACAACTTTGTCTGCCAAGCTCAATGCGTCAGAAGTATGAGTCACTATGATGATGGTTGTATTCGTTTGTAGTTCTTT